>JBEKDJ010000106.1:0-14923 GCA_050014415.1 Thermodesulfobacteriota bacterium
GATATCTATATAATTCCGGTGCGAATGGAAAGTTGCGAGGTGCCTGAGCGTTTGCAGGAATTCCAGAGGTTGGATCTGTTTGAAAGAGATGGCTGTAAACGCTTAATAGAAGCTATTCGGATAGGTATAGAACGGCGGAGGAGAACTTCCATGAAAGGGGGTCTGCCTTCACCCGGAAAGACCAATCTTTGGCGGGTCGCTGGAATCGGTATGAAAAAATTTGTAAATAGTATTGTTAGCAGTTCTTATTTATTAACCTCTGGTGGCACGAGCTATTCCTATATTGACTTGGATTCCTTATTAGCAGAGCCCGAAACAATAAAGTTCTTGATAAAGAAAATGGTCTCTATTATCCGGCTCGCTTCAAAACCTCTTGGAGGTGTAGATCGATTGGTTTTTATTCGCCGGGACAGTGGCCCACTGGGAGCAATTGGTTTGTTGGGTATTCTGGCTGAGAAGACAAATCTTGGTTCTGTAATTGTTCGACCCTCATCACAAATCCATCAATTAGCTATCACTCCGAGTGGAGTTTTGAACTCAGACACCCGTGTTGTCATTGGGAGCTTGAACGGAGGGGACGTAGGTTCTAAAACAACTTCCCAATTGTCCGCCATTTGTCATGGGTTAGAACAGCGGGCATCGAACACGCGGCTCTACTCCTAGGTAATCCCGGAGTTTTTGTAGTGCTTCCCGGTGTTTGGCAGGCGTCATTCGGCGTATATTTTGAAGCTTCCATTTAACAGCAGGGAGATTTTCGATTCCTGGCACCCCCAACAAATCCCACTGGGGTTTTCCCTCTTTAACGGAAATGATAAACCGCCTTTCCTCCCGGGTCATTTCTTCGTGAAGCCTGCATACCAGTTCCGCCGCAATCATCAGTTCGTCGGGTGTGCTAACCCAAAAGACTGTTCTATCCTTCGTGAGCCAATCGTCAATCGCATTTTATATTACCCAAATGCCTGGGGATCGCGCCGAGAACAAACCTTTCCCCATGCATTTTTCGCATTTACAATCGGGATCATGAAAGCCAACAAATATGATTATTTTATCCCAAAAGAGCATTGCCCAAAAATGAAATGTCTTTCCAGGAAATTCCATGAATCTATAATCAAAGACACCTGGATATTGTCCTCTTGAGGATGGATTGCGAACGAAATCACATCTGGGAGAAATCGGCCAATTTCCTTAAGAAATAATCCCCTCATGATTTTCCACACTACTCTCCAGACCCTTTGACCATCAAATCTCTTGGCTACTTTTCCAAACGGTAATATAAGACCTGAAGGTCTTTTATCAAACTCTTTTAAGACCATTTGGCCGATCCGCCGGCCTTGAGGTCTTTTATACTGCTCTGATAAATCACCCCAAAGTGACTTGCCTGAGTAGGACGCCATCGCAAGGGGAGCTATCGTGTGCACAAAATAATCTTCATCTTTTTGGTAGTCTTTATTACACAATGAATGCACCGGCAGGGTGAACAAGTTCGGATTGTGTTTTGTTCTTACTTCTTTTGCATAAAACTGTCTCGGTGGGACATGATCTCTGTCGATATCGACATCAAGAGGTTCGCCGCATAAATAGCAAATCTTAATCGTGTGTTTCATATCAAGGAATTCTTGGGACGGGAATATACACTTTCTACATTATTTTGAAAAGGGGAAACTCAGGAAGAAAGCCTTTAAAAGAGTTGACCTCGAAGCAAGGACTCCTTCCGCTGTGAACTTCTATCTATGGATACCGGTGGCTTTTGGGATGAAGGCTCACTCACTTCTTAGCGGAAATTAATAAGCAATATTATCCCCTAAGTGACCTTCCCTTTATGAACAATCAGAGTAACCAGGTAATGTTGATTAAAAAATGATTCGGCTTGGAATTCATGTAACACACCATTCTTGTTGTGCAGACCGAATGAGAAGGAACCCACGATGCCACCTGATCACCTCCGAGTATGGTCATCAATCATGCTTAGAAAATCGTCAGGACCAATATTGTCAAATTCTTTTTTGAAGCGTTCTGATGGCACAAAGTGTCGAATCCTAATCTCTTGATCGAGTGGTTTTTTCCGCCACCATGGGGTGCTTACGACCATAACCATGGCTCGATCCAATCCGAACTCAACATACCGTCGGACGGTGGTTACAAGGGATTTCTTATATTTCTTCTTTAGCTCCGTGACACTCTCCCAATTACCCGCGGTGTCCAAGGCATCTTTGGTGAAAGTGCTTCCAGCGAACATCAGTGCTGATGCGCCGTAATTTGCTTCGTTTTCGAGCATTTCCTGAAAGTCCGGGTCGAGAGTCTGGGCAGTATCCCCAAGGAAAAAAGCGCGGTGCCATTCAAGAATCCTGTGCGTCGCATCGTGAAAAGATGCCCATTCTATCTTTGGATCGGGAAGAGACTCGTCAACAAGAATCCTCTCTTCGTCAGGTAACCAAACGGCATGCAACTTTACTTTGTCTACGATTTTAATCAGTTTTTGTTTTCCTACCCGCACTCTGTGCAAAAATCTCTGAAGAAGATTCGGATCTTCAAGATCATAAAAGTCACGATGAACTTCCAAGTATTGAAGAAGGTCCCCCACCTTAACAGGAGGTTCCATCAATCCCGCATCTTTGAGGGTCCCTTCGACTACTTTATCAATTTCTCTGCGAGTCTTGTCGTCCATCACTCGTTTTGACCTCGGTCTTCAGAAACTTGATAAATTCGTCAAGGATCTGCTGCTCCTCTTTCGTCAGTTTAGCAAAAGATTCTGACTGAGCCGCAAAGTTTGATACTTCTTGCTGAAACTCGTGAGAAGCATCCGATATCGCCCCGGCAAGAATGGCAAGATTCCGTTGAGAGACTCCATAGAATTTGCTCAGTTTAAAAAGGGTTAAGGGAGGAGGACGATAATCGTCTTGGCGCTCCATGGCGATGACTTCATCTCGATCCAGACCCAATTTTGCAGCAAGTTCCGCTGGCGTTAATCCTTGTTTCCGTCGTAAGCCTCTCACGACTTCACGAAATACATATCTTATAGTGCCGCGATTCGGGTCCCTTGTTTTCAACTGGACGACCATTCGCTGATTTAGTGATTTGGCAATGCGATCAAGCATCGACAATGAGTGACCTTCATAATCTGCATCCTCAAGACGGCTAATTACTGACTGGGTGGTTCCGACTAAATCAGCGAGCTCTTTCTGTGTGAGTCCAGCTTCCTTTCTGAGGTCGTAGATGGTCTGAGCCACTTCGGCATTGACACGTTCTTCTTGTAAAGAAGCTTTTCGCTCGCCATTGTCTCCAACGTACCGACGATGTAAGATTTCAACTGCACTTGTTCTTCTGGCCTTTTTTCCCATGGCAATATCCTCCTTATTCAACGTAAGTATGCCCTAGAGGTTTCGATCCAAATCGACCTTTTCGCTCAATAGCAACATCAATTTGCTTAGGGGGCACCTCCTTCTCTTTTTTTATTAACCCATGAGAGATTACGGCTTGGTTTCCACTAAAAAAATACAGCATTCTATATTGGATGCCTTGCAAAGCGACCCGTAATTCATAAATGTCATCACGGAGAAAATCTGCTTCGGGACGACGCAATTCGTGTCCCATCTCGCCCAAGCGTTCGATACGGACTATGCACTTGTCTTGTGCTTTTTGTGGCAAACCATCCATCCAATCAAGCAAAGGACAGGTCCCGTTGTCTTCTGCATAAAGAACAACCTCCGTCCTTGGCATATCTTATTTTGCCCTCCCCGATTAAGATATTATCGCATTATTGCGATAATTGTCAAGAGAAAAAATCAACCTGCCAAAATTCCTTGACGTTGGGTTGCCAGCGAGGGTTTGGAAGCCGGGTTTCGGAAGGGAAGATCTGAAAATCCCCGTGTCCGTGGTTCGATTCCGCGACCCGGCACTTCCTTCCAAGCCAGGGCAATTTCTTCTGCCCTCTTTTTCTTGTCCGAGAAGGTAAAAAAGTTCTTGTCACCTATTGCTTCTACTTTCACCCTTTAGGATCTCTATCGCTCGACTTCCTTTCTTTCCCTGCCGTTTATTGCTCTGCCTACCTTGCCTCCCCCATTCTTGCGGTTCACAGGCGACTTGTGAACAACCGAGGAAATCGATAGCTTGAGCAGAGAAATCAGACTAATTCTTTAAATTTCAGCAGGATGATTTAAGAATTTATGATTCTACTTGTCATTATGACAGTTAACCTATTGATATTTAAATGTAATTTTTTTAAGGAAAAAATAATTTTCCTCTTGACATTCCTATATTTTGTGTCGTAATATTAAATTGGTTCTACATATAGACATTTTCTTCTAATGCCGATCTGGAGGGAGATTTCAAAGATGAGTTACCTTATCTGTGATAAAAGGAAAGGTAGTCCGAAAGTCCATGTTGAGGTGTGCCGAAGGAAGTGTAAATTGGTTCAGGATTGTAAGGGCTACAAGGAGTTCGTCAGCAATTCAGAGAAAAAGGCAGCTTAGACACCTCCGCGCCTGCATTGGGCAGGCTTTTTGTACCCCTCCTTTCTGATCCGAGGGCCATTCTGAGAGAATTGGCCCTCCTTTTTTATCCAATATCCCCGCATTCGTATTGAAGGATGCTGAGAAGGCAAAGACTTGAGGTTTCAGATCTCAATATCCTTCTTCCCAAATTGACATAGATGAATCCTTCTCTCTGTGCGTGTTCCACCTCTTCCTGCGTTAATCCTCCCTCTGGTCCGACGACAAAGAAGATCCTTTTCTTGTCTTTCGATCCCATCAAGACATCTCTCAACCTTGCTCCCTCCTTCTCCCAGAGGATGAGACGAAGGGAGTCCTGATTAGCAGTTTGGACCATTGAAAGATAGTCTTGGAGGGGTTCGATCTTCGGAACCACTCCTCTTCCGCACTGTTTGGAGGCCTCAACAGCAATCCTCTTCCATCGATGATAACGCTTCAATCTTCTCGATTCTTCCAAGAGGGGAATAGTGCGGGAGGAGTAGAAAGGAATAATCCGGTTGACTCCCAACTCCGTCGCCTTCTGGATGAGATAGTCCATCTTCTCACCCTTGAGTAGGCTCTGGGCCAAGACGATCTCCAGGGGAGATTCACTTTCTGAAGAAAGAACGTTTTGGACCGCGATCACCACAGCATTAGAGCCCTCCTTAACAATCGTACCTTCATACTCCTTCGCTGACCCATCGAAGACAACGACCTCATCTCCAGCTTTGAGCCGCAGAACCTTGCGAATATGTCTTACTTCGTCCCCTTCAATCCTCAGCATTCCCTTTTCGATCCAAGGATGGGGAACATAGAACCTGGGCATCACTTCCCCCTATTTCCCAATGTTCAATAGAAAGAATGCTTTAGTTTTTGCGCTTCGGTCATTTGAAGTTGTTTCGAAACTGGGATTCTCTGCTAAGGATTTCTACTTTCTCTTGAGCGTGAGGCATGCCCATCCCTCTTCCTGAGTCACCTTGACCCATTGGAAGAGCCCCGTCTTTAAGTAATTTTGACAAAGTCGGTCTCTTTCTGCCTCCAATATCCCAGAAAGGATCAGAAAACCTTGTGCCTTCAGGTGGCGAAGCAGGGGCATTCTCATTCTTTGCAAGCTCTTGAGATCGATATTTGCTACAACGATATCGAACTTTTTCAGAATATGCCCAATGCTTGTTTTTCTCATCCGGGTGATATGAGAAACATTGTTCTGTTCAACATTCTCCCTTGCAGCGCCTATTGCGACACCGTCGATATCAAGACCCCAAGCCTCTCCAGCCCCCAATTTGGCAGCTGCGATGGATAGAATCCCGGAACCTGTTCCCACATCCAAGACTGAAAGCCCCCTCCTCCGGAGCCTTGCCTCCAGTTCTTGAATGCAGAGCTTCGTAGTGGCATGGGTTCCCGTGCCGAAGGCCATCCCGGGAGTGATGACAATTGGTATCCGACCCTTTTGCAATCGGATCTTCGACCATGGGGGTTTCACTACGAACTTCGATCCCACTCGTATAGGTCTAAAAAAATTCTTCCAATTCTCTCCCCAATCCTGTTCTGGTAAAGTAACGGTCTCGATTTGGATCGAGGATGCCTCAGGGACAATCGTTCGAAGCGAATTCAGATATCGGTTGAGGGCTTGGAGAGCGCCCTTCTCTTTCCCGTCTTTCAAAAAATAGGCTTTCAGCCTTTTCTTTTCTTGACCTTCATCGATCTCTTCGATTCCTGTAGACCCCTGCTCCATCAGAAAGTTTGAGATTCCTCCCTCAAGACCCGTTGGAACGAGAAGAGAGATTGACAGCCACCGTTTCATAAATGTCTCAAACAGAAAGGGCTCAAGGATTGGAGCTTGCCTTCCGACAGCCAGGAGTTGGTAGGTTTAAGAATTTGTCCTTCCAAAAAAGCGTTTCAATTGGGCCCTCGAATTCTGGCCCCCTGGGATCCTTTCGCATGACCTAGGATAAACTCACTGACCTTCCCATTGAAGGCCTCCGGTGATTCCATCATCACCATGTGGCCGGCATTGGGAAGGATTTCCAATTTCGAGCCCTTGATTTGCCGATGAAGGAATTGTGAATACTTCACGGGTGTCAGTTCATCCTCATCTCCGCAGAGGACGAGAGTGGAACAACTAATTCTCTCAACCTTGTTCATGATGTCAAATCGATCACACGCTAGAAAGTCGCCGTAGAAGACCTCAGGTCGACATTTCATCATTTCGGAGATGCCCCGCTCAATCAACTCACGTGGAGCCTTTCGAGAATAGGCAAATTGAATAATCTTAGGTATCGTCTCCTCAAAGTTATTCTTGATCCCTTCGAGAACCGTTGGAAAGACCCTCAACTTGGCACCGGTTCCTACCAAAATAATTCCCTTGATCACCTCCGGATGGGTCAAGGCTAAGTTCTGGATGATGGCTCCGCCCATGGAATGGCCAACAAGAAAGACTCTGGGGAGATTGAGGGCCTTCAGGAAAGCATGGACATGGCCAGCATACTTCCCGATCTCTTCCTCCCCCTCACCTCCCGATTCTCCGTGGCCGGGAAGTTCGATGATGACGGGATCGAATTCTTTCTCAAAGAAACCTTTCTGGAAACTCCATGCAAACTGTCCTCCTCCTGCCCCATGGATGAAGAGGACGATTTCTCTTTCTTCTAAGAGGCCTCTTCTTCCAATCCAGTAACTGATCTGGCTCTTGCCGATGCGAACGAAACGCATGGGCTCCTCCTTTGAACGAAATCAAAATAGGTATGGATGGCTTCGAACAGAGCATCCTTCTCTCTTAATCCTGATAATTTCGAATGGAAGGACGCGCAGCCAGGAAAGCCTTTCGTATGCCAGTAGACGTGTTTCTGGATTTTTCTCACCGCCCCTTTTTCACCACAATCAGCTTGAATCAGTGAGAAATGATGATGAATCATTCTCTGCCGCTCCTCCAGAGAAGGTGTCGCTGGTTCTTCCTCCCAAGACCCTGAATCTCCAACCCCGAAGATCCAGGGATTCCCTAATGCCCCTCTTCCAACCATCACCCCATCACAACCCGTCTCTTCTAGCATCTTCTTGGCCAGACGCGGTGCGGTCACGTCTCCATTTCCAATGACAGGGATATGAACCGCTCTCTTCACCGTTTTGATCAGGCTCCAATCTGCCCGGCCACGAAACCCCTGAATCCTGGTGCGTGGATGAATAGAGATCGCATCGATGCCGCAGCCCTCAGCAATTTTTGAAATCTCCACTGCATTGACATGCTCCCCGTCCCATCCAGAGCGGATCTTAATGGTCACAGGGCCTTCCACCCTCTTTCTCACTTCAATCAAAATGTCCTTCACTTTTTGGGGAAACTGCATCAAATCAGCGCCCGCTCCGGTCTTGACGACCTGCTTTGCAGGACATCCCATGTTGATATCAATGGCATCAGCACCCATCCCCTCAGCCATCCGGGCAGCTCCGGCTAGGACATCCGGATCTGACCCGAAGAGTTGAACAGAAATAGGATGCTCATCTTCTTCAATTTTCAAGAATGATCTCCCTTTTCGTAATAATCCCTCAGCACTCACCATCTCCGTGAAGACAAGACGACATCCCATCTCCCTTGCCAGTTGACGGAAGGGATGATCTGTAATCCCGGACATCGGCGCCAGAACAAGAGGATATTCGAATTGAAGGCTACCCAGTCTCATCATGAAGGGTTTGCAGTTATAGGTTCAGAGTTCGGAGTAAGGTATTTTGAATACGAGAACCAAAACACAATACTCAAGGTTAAAAAGTCATAAACTAGATTTCAGGTTTTTCTGCTTCAAGCTCTGAACTCCGAACTATCAACTCTCATTTCTTACTTTCATCCCAGTGTCTTTTGATCGATTGGATGGCTTCATCAATACGGAGAGGTTCTCCAAAATCAAGCCCTTCCTCTCTTAAGCCCTTGAAGAGCTTCGCCAAAGTAGGTTCTTCCAGATTAAAGCGCTCTAAATCTTTGAACTTCCCAAAGATCTCGTCAGGTCTTCCCCTTTCACTAAGATCCCCGTGGCCGTGCATGAGGTAAAGGATATCCGTCACCTCTGGCACCAATTCAACTTCATGTAGTGTCATGATGATGGTGATCCCCTTCTCTTGGTTCAATTCATTCAAAATCCGGACAAGATCCCTCTTAGACTTGGGGTCCAAGCCGGTAAAAGGCTCATCGAGAATCAGCAATTCTGGTTCCAAGACCAGCACCCCTGCTAAAGCGACTTTCTTCTTCTCACCGCCGGACAGGTAATGAACAATCTTCCCTTTCAAAGACTCGATATTCAATCGCTCAATCACATCCTTAGCCAGGGCTTCTGCCTGGACCTTTGGAATGCTATAGTTTAATGGAGCGAAAAGGATATCATCGTAGACGGTGGGACCGAGGATTTGTTCGTCAACATCCTGCATAACCACACCAATCCTCTCCCTGATCGTCGGGAATTCCTTTCCAGGGTCGACCCCAAAGACTCTGATGCTCCCTTCTCTTGGGATCAAAATCCCGACGAGGTGCTTGAGCAGGGTTGTCTTGCCACAGCCGTTCGCACCCAGAATCCCCACCCTCTCTCCTCGATTGACGA
This sequence comes from Thermodesulfobacteriota bacterium, assembly GCA_050014415.1. GTDB lineage: Bacteria > Desulfobacterota > BSN033 > BSN033 > UBA1163 > JBEKDJ01. The sequence goes on from JBEKDJ010000106.1 coordinate 9,044, forward strand.
CAAACTCCAAGCCGCAAATCTGGACTTTTGTCATATCCGGATAGATATGAGTGACGCAATCCAGTTCAACAATCCTCTCCTCTTGGTTCATGGGCCTATTCTCCTCTGTAATGAATCTTGTTTCTAAACCCCCGGAGCACCATCGATTCATACATCTTTTCGCTCGCATCCATTCCCTGGATGATTAAATGGCCAAAGGCATTTGAAACGTTCGTCAAGCTCCTCCAGGGATGCCTCCACTGCAGCCCTCCACGGAGATAGAGGGCATGCTGTGTCTCCTCAAAGACGTTGAGGAGGATAAAGATTGACCGATAAGTTAAGAAAAGAGCGGTTATAAAGAGGGACGGCAGGACTTTCCCCAGAACACGAAAGATTGAGGGATAGGGGGTGGTCGCCAAAAGAAGTACAACTCCCGTAGACCCGCAAAGGACTTTCAGAAAGATAAGGAGAATAAAGAGAATTTGAAACCTCGAAATAAAGATGAAAAGGACAGCGAAGAGGAGCGGATAGAAGGTGAGAGAAAATATCTTTAGGGGAATTCGTGATAGGAAAAAAAGTGCAAGGAGGACCACGTAGAGGAGAAAAAGTCCGGGAAGGCTTTTCAACGTGACGACGAAAAATAAGACAAAGACCATCCCAATGATTTTCAACGTGGGGCGAAAACGATGTAGAAAGCTTTTCCCCTCTATGGCCAGATAATCGAGATATGAAAGCTGGATCATCGGATCTCCCCTGGAGCTAGTCTGCGAATGGAACCCACGGCCAAAGCCCGTGGTCTTCTGTATAGATGGATATCATCTCCCCTCCATAAAAAGGAGTAAGGGGGGATTTACAGACAATGAGTGACGTACGATCACGTTCTTAATCTGAGTGAATCCGGTCGCATTCGCTGAATATATCGGGCAATCAACGCAGTGATGATCCCTTCCAATATCCATCCGATAAACCCCAGCGGCAGAACGATGTTGATGAACCTTTTCAGATTCACTTCCTTCTCAGGAATACCCTTCTCCTGATCTCCTTCCTCCCCCTTTCCAAATTCGAAGCCGATAATGCCTTTTCCACGTTCCTGATGGATCATCTCTTCGTAATGAGATGTCCCCAGACCGACCACTCCAATCATGGCGAGGGTGGAGGCGAAAAGAGAGAAGAACGTGGCCAAAAAGATCGCAGGAGTTAGCCTTTTCAATACCCTCCAGAAAAGCCGGAAAAGGAGAGATCCCAGTATCCCTTCAATCGAAAGGATGAGCGTGTTCAGTCCAATCACAGTAATCCCGCCGTGTCCAAACAGGGCAAGGATCGCATTCACCACAAAAGTGGCCAGGAAGATGAGGCAGGGGCCCAATAGGACACCTGAAATAACAGTCAGGTTGACATGATAAGCGATGGGAATAATCTCAACCGAGGCGCCAAGCACCATCGCAGCAGCCATCATGCCCAATAAGGGAAGACGCCTTGTTAAGTCGTCTTTTCTAATGAACCGCAGAAGAATAGTCCCAACCAGAATAGCCACGACGTACCCCGAAACCCAAAGCCACACAGGCAGAATCCCATCAGGCAAGTGGATGTGTGACATCGATTTCCTCCTCTAAGAACGAGGCATGACCCACCGAGCGAAAGCTTACAACGCAAGGTTGAGGTTCAGGTTAAGATTCAAAGTCAACGCCAGCGAATCCAAGACGTTAGAAGAAAGCTCTTAGGCTCAACCAAGTAATAAATGAAAACCTTATGCACTCAGCGCTCTGCGCTTTGCGGCCTTTGTAAAGGCTTACAAACTTTGCAGAACCCATAGAAACTCAATTGATGATCGGTCACTTGATAACCTGTCGATTCCATCACCTTCTTTGACCATTTGGAGATATCGCAGAAGTTCATTTCCACTACCTGACCGCATCTTTTGCAGATGACATGGTGATGATGATCCTTTAATTCACAGAGCACATATTTCACACTGGTCCCACTCGTGACTTTGAAGACGATTCCCAAAGATTCGAAGAGGTCGAGAGATCGATAGACGGAGGTGAGACCAATCCTCCTTCGTTTTCTCAGAAGGCACTGGAAAAGCTCCTGGGGACCCAAAGGGGCTTCCGCATTGGAGAGCTCCTGAAAGATCAGAAATCTGGGATGGCTCAACCTGAGCTTCCTCTCTCTAAAGATATCCTTGAAAATGCCTTTATTCATAATAAGTTAAGTGATGAATGAAAATATTTTCAATAAGTTAATAGATAATACGTTTTTCCTTTATTTGTCAAGATTTGTACCACCAGCCATGCCCCGGAGGCAAATTTGCATCAGGCCTGCTGAGAAATGTGGAGGGGGAAAGATGTTCTTTACAAACGACCCTCATTTTGATATGAATTCTCTACCATCAACATCGGCTGCGGGAGGGGTTTCCGTCTTGCAGGCGCTGAAGTGTAAGTGTAAACGGATATCGTTGTACGCATCATGTCCTGACATGATTGGTGTTTGATTTGGTGTTCAATACCGTCGTTAGTCGTAAGACAGGAAGAATCAAGAAATGAGTGAAGGGAGATATCTGTATGAGTCAGAAAGCATTTCAGGACTACTACCCGGATGAGCTAAGCTATTGCTATGGTTGCGGTCGGCTCAATGAGCAAGGTCTGAAGCTCAAGAGCTATTGGGATGGGGAGGAGACGGTAGCTGTTTTTAACCCCAGACCCTATCATATTGCAATCCCGGGCTATGTCTACGGTGGCCTGATTGCTTCGATCATCGACTGCCACGGCACAGGGACAGCGGCAGCAGCGTCCTATCATGCTGAAGGGCGCGAGATGGGTACGGAGCCACCCGTGCGCTTTGTAACGGCGTCGCTGCATGTGGAGTATCTGCGCCCTACGCCACTGGGAGTGCCGCTGGAAGTCCGCGGGAAGGTAAAAGAGATCAAGGGCCGGAAAGTTGTGGTCAGTGCTACGGTATCAGCTGGTGGGGAGATGTTTGCCAAGGGAGAAGTCGTAGCCGTAAGAATGCCTGAACACATGATGCCTAGAAGTGGGAGTACCTAACATCGCCTTGAACTCGGATTGGCTTCTCCACTGGCGCTTCAAAGCCAGCCGGTCAAGGGGGTCGTGAGATGCCGGAGCTAGATGCGCGGCGGGGAGGGAGCATATGGTATTGCTTTGGGGCGAAGCAGGAGAAGTTGAGCCTGAAAAGACAATACGCGTAACCTCTCATGCAACTGGACCCAAAAAGAACAGTCTGAATATATTGAGCGTTCAGTTATGATGCAAGAATATCTCAAATCAACAGAAATAATTGATTGGCATCATCCGGAGATCCTGTCCAAAGTTAAAGAGCTCGCATCCGGAAAAACAAATCTCAGTGATATCGCAGAGTCCTGTTTTGAGTGGGTGAGAGACGAAATTAAACATATCGGCGATTACAATATTCAAACGGTAACTTGCTCAGCTTCAGAGGTAATAAAAACTGGTTCGGGTATATGCTATGCCAAGAGTCATCTGTTAGCCGCATTGCTACGGGCAAACACCATACCGGCTGGCTTCTGTTATCAAAGGTTGAGTCTGAATGACAACGGTCCTCCTTTTGGTTTGCATGGCCTTAACGCAGTCTACCTTCCTGCATATGGATGGTATAGAATTGATCCGAGAGGTAATAAGGAAGGTGTAAATGCGCAATTCACACCACCCAAAGAACAATTGGCATTTCCACTTAATATTGCAGGCGAGGCAGATTTCCTCGAAATATGGCCTGATCCTCTTCCAATAATAATCACGGCACTGAGGCAATACAGAACAAAAGATGAATTAATGACAAACCTACCCGATATTCAAATTATATCAGGATGGTAATCGTTATTTATTACATGCATCTATTTAAGCTAAATCCTTTTCCATTGAAGACAATTTTGTTGAATGTAGTTTCACTTACTGATATACTTTAAATCTAACCAGACAACAAAGGAGGAACGCATGATCACACTTATTGCGACACTGAAAGTCAAGGCAGGAAAGATGGAAGAGGCTGTCAAAGTCTTGAAGGAAATCGTCCCAAAGGTCAAAGGGGCAGAGCCGGGTTGTCTTGTATATGTCCCCCATAGAGTTCGTGGTGAAGATAATACGATTATTTTTTACGAAAAATACCGGGATGAGGAAGCATTAAAGGTGCATTCCAGCAATGCTCCGAAATCTCTGGAGAAGCTCCTCCCGCTGCTGGAACCGGCGGGCCTGGATCTTAAGACCTGTTACGAGATTCTATAGAGACAGATGGCTTTTCTAGACACGCCAAAGCGCGCTGCTGAACTTGTGTCATTCAGCCATCTGCGGACTTGTAAACAATGCAAGGATAGGTGAAGGGACTCCTACTTTTCTAAATGAAATGGCAACCATTCAAAGAGCGGCATCAGAAAAAGTGGATGTTGTTGTAAGATAATCCAAAGCGCTATTTGACGAATTGGGTCATAAGTTTCCGGATTTCTTGAAATCTCAAGAAAGTAAGGAGGAACATCTCATGAAGAAATTAGCGATAATATTTTCTTTAATCTTTGTGATGATTTTAGGTTTGAGAGCGACCGTCATGGCACAGGACGAAATTCAAGCCCGCATTACCATGTATAAATATGTCTCTTCCACAGGAGAAAGCTACTCAATTAAGTTTGAGATTTTCGGCCAAGAACTGAAGAACGTTAATAAAGTCTCAATCAATGTCCCAAGTCGTAGGAGACTATTGGTCCATAATAACCTGGAATTCGACGGAATTCAGTTTTCAAAGGACAGCATGAGTTATGCGGAATTTAGAAAACGCTTTCCTGAAGGAGAATATGAAATCAATCTGACTCCGAGACGTTACGGAAGATTTAAGATGGGTATGGCCTATAATTTTCCAAATCCGGTTATTACTTCTCCTGCGGACGGAGCCACTGACGTGCCTTTGAATCCAACCATCCGATGGGAACCGTTGAACAATGTCAACAGTTTGTCTCTAAAAGCCATCTCTGCAAATCACACGTTCAGCACTGATCTGCCTGTCGATGCTACGTCATTTACGGCAGGTTATGATTACTTAGAACCAAATACCCAGTACGATCTCTCGCTTGAAGCAACAACCATCGATTTTAAAGGAAACGCATTGGTCAGTACCTACACCATCTCTTTTACAACGATAGCAAAATAGCTGCATTCGTGGCATGGGTTATCCGAAGAAGCCGAATCGAAGTACACCCAAAAGTGAGAAATAGGACGCTAAATTCTTTGAGCACAATAATAAAAAGAAGGGGTCAATTTAAATGAAAACAATGGGAAAGGTCTTGGTTTTTTTAGCCATCTTATCTTGTTTTTCCGTTGGATGTGCAGGGATGTCGAAAGATACAGGAGCATCCAAAGATTTAATGATAAAGTGCCCGAAATGCGGTGCCGTTTTTTCAACAAAGGAGGGTATGGAAACATTTAGAAACATGCCAGAACCTTCTGCAACAAGGAAATAGACACTTCAGAACCGGAAATCGTGAAGGAATGCCCTAAGAACTCGTTTGAGGGTTCGAATGTTGATATTCTTATAGGGGGCCCATTTCGACTCCCAATGTTAGAAGCGCTTAAACCACAGTGAGATGTTTGATCCGCCATTCGAGCAACCATTAAGAAGAGCGGATCGGATCTCCCTTTTCTTCATGTGATGAAGGGTATAGTCCAGGTCGCATTCGGGATCGAGATGCTCTGTTCCAATCGTAGGTGGGATTATCCCGTGATAAATGCTCAAGGCTACACCGCAAGCCCTGATCCCTCCCGAGCCATCAAACTCCCCGATCATCGATTTGAGACTGCTGATCGATATCTCTTTCGCTCTCTCGCCGAAGACTTTTTTGATCGCGAGGGTCTCTGCCTGATCGAGATCAGGAGTCGAATTGGC
>JBEKDJ010000107.1:0-13851 GCA_050014415.1 Thermodesulfobacteriota bacterium
TGCATGGCTTGTTCTTTTTATCGAGCTCATGCAGTGCTTATACCACGTTTTGTCGCTTCGCGAACCTGTTTTCATCCGCCCAGCAGAGCTGGGCGGTATTCAACAGGTATTTCTTATAAAATCCTGTGTTTTTAACACAAGATGCGGGGTTTATCTAATAATCTTCTTCTCACATCCCAAAAACCCTTCCTTCTCCGCTTTGATTCGTCTAGCGTCCCTTCTCACCTCCTCTTTCGTGTTAAAAGGATCCCTCTCTCAAGACATTTTTCCCCTATTCTTACGTTACAGCGTAATATATCAATACTGAACAACATTAAACAACCCCGTAATAACCTGAACCTTTCATCCCTTTTGCCGATAACTGGATAGCGCGCCGAATTTGGGTATTCTCGTAATTCTCTGTCCTGAACCGTGTCCTGAGCGAGCTCCGACCTTTGGACCGGAGAGTCGATGGGTTGACTTCTACTCTGATAATTGTAGCTATGCCTGAAAGCGGCCCCAATAGACTCATCATGGGCTTGCAAGCCCCAATACTCAGAGCCTTTTACGAGATTGGCAGTGTCCCCCCCCACCCGATCCCCTCAAGGGGAGGAGGGGTGGGGAAAAATTTATTTAAAGCGTTTGTATTAGTACATGCCTCGTTTAGAATAGGGATGGAGCTTGTTTGCGTCGTCGGCAATCTTCTTTACCTTCTGGCCAAAGTCCCCGAAGCTCGCTATCTGCTTTTCATTATATGAGGTAAACAACTTTTCCCATCTATCTCGCTCCGTCTTAGGCAAAATGTAGATTGATACACCTTTTCCCTTAAATGCTTCCATGTCGTCATCACCCAGCTTCGTCATCACTGTGTTGTTAAACCAATCTACAGTTTTGTCTACTTCTTCCTGCAATATTTTCTGGATGTATGGCGGCATCTTTTTCCATACATCCAGATTGATGCTAAATCCGTTATACGCAGCGATCCCATGGAAAATCGAGAGATGTTTACACACATCCGTCATTCCCATCACCAGACCCCCATGACTGCTCATGGTCACTGCTTCGATCACTTTTTTCTGAAGTGACTCGTAAAAGTCGGTCCACATAACCGTCACCGGTGAACCACCTAATTGTTTGGTCATTTCTGCAGCTGGTGGACTAATGGCGCCCACCAAAAGGCCCTTCATGTCTTCAAGAGTTTTCACCGGTTTTGTGGAGAACAACTGCAATCCACCGGTATTCACCATGCCTAATCCTTTTGCATTGAATTTCTCCTGAAATAACTGATCGTAAATGGGGACTAATGGCTTACTCGCTGCAGTCACTGCACCCATTGAGCTAAATAGAAAGGGTAGTTCAATGACACCAAGCCGCGGGTCTAAAAAGCTATACATACCCCATGGTCCATCAGCGATCTCCACTGCCCCAATTCTTACAGCATCGAAGTACTCGGGTAGCTTCGCAAGCGCCCCGCCAGTATGGACCTCGATGATATATTCACCTTTTGCTCGCTCATTGAATCTCTTGGCCAGTTCCTTATCTTTAAAGGTAAGGGGCCAATCCCCCTCAGGTGCAGGTATCACAAGCCTTAGGACGACCGGTTTTTTTTGTGCCATTGCAGTACCGAGTCCAATCGTGCTGATAAGGAAAAAGGTCATAATTAATACTACGATAAGTACAGATGTTTTTTTCATGATTTATTCTCCTTTCTTTTCATAGATTTTTGCCTTTTTACCTAAGAATCTTCTTCTCACATCCTCCTCTTCCTTCTCCGCTTTGATTCGTATAGTCCTTCCGCGCACCTCCTTTCCCATGAGAGCTAAGTGATTCTCTTGATCACGACATTTTTCTACCTATTCTTACGTTGAAGCATAGTATATCAATGATGAGCAACATCAATCAACCCAATAAAAACCTGCCCCTAAACCTTCACCTGAACGGCTATTTTCCTATCATCAACCCCGGCAGCCAGATACTGAGCGGCGGAAAGGCCACCAGGATAAACAGAAAGATCACAAGCACTGCCAGATAAGGCAATACCCCTTCAAAAAGATCACTGCTTGAGATTTTAAAGACATTTCTCACTAGAAAGAAATTGATCGCCATAGGCGGTGTGATCAACGCTATCTCCATATTCACTTCGTATAAAACCGCAAACCAAAGCGGATTGAGACCCATTGACACAGCCAAAGGCAAAAAGATCGGTATGGTGATGACCATAATCGTCATCCCGTCTATCAAGCATCCCAGAATCAACAGCAGAACCTGTATACAAATGACCACTAGTATTGGTTCCGCCCCCAATACCTCCACCCAGCCAATCAATTGCTTCGACAGGGATCCACTACCGATGATATAAGAAAAGAACGAAGCCCCGACGATAATAAAGAGAATCGCAGCATTCACCTTTACTGTATCGATCGCTGCTCGATAGATATCTCTTGCCTTGAGGCCGTAAACGAATATGGCGATAATCATTACGATAAAGGCTCCCACGCCTCCGGCTTCCGTGGCTGTTGCAATTCCAAAGAAAATACTGCCCAGGATAGAAAAGAAGATCACGAGGACCGGCCAAACCCTCCTAAGTGAAGAGAACCTCTCTGACCAAGTGACTCTGCCTGGAGCGGGGCCAAGCGAAGGATTTCGTGCACATTTGACAATGGGGACGATCGACAGCAAAACGGCCAAGAGGAGTCCGGGCACAATTCCAGCAATCAGGAGGCGGCCCAATGGAACAACAGCCCCTGCCAGACCTGCAATAATGATCGCTGTTGCACTGGGTGGGATCAATGGGCCGAGCACACCGCCGCAGGTCAGGGCGCCCAAACTCATTTTCCTATCATAGGAGAGTCTTTCAAGCTCTGGCATGGCGACTGGTCCTACTGTGAGGATAGTGGCTGCACTCGAACCCAGGGTGGCAGCCACTCCTGCTTCAGCCAGGACGGTGGAGACGACGAGTGCTCCAGGGACTCGGGATAACCATGCCCTCGCGGCCCTGAATAGGTCTTCGCCTATTTTGGTTTGAGCGATTAAAAAGCCTATAAAACAAAACAAAGGTAAAGGGGTCCAGGCAGGGATAAACAGTGTCTGAAATGTTGTCCAACCGAGTTTTTCAAGGGCAACTGCTCCATAAGTGAAGAATCCTACAATCATAGCGCTGAACCCCACCGCGTAAGCAATCGGCAGGCCTACGTTCAGCATGAGAATCATTAGAACCACACATAATATGACTGGAGTTAAACCCTCCATAATCCACCTCCCTAGATTCTTATATGGTTAAGCCTAAGCCCCCTCACCCCGCCCTCTCCCCTGAGGGGAGGGGGAAAGGGTGAGGGGACAGAGTTATTCAGAAAGCGCCGGATGGCGATGAGATTCTTTCATGGGTTTGCTGAGCCGCCTTTGAATAAATATGAAGAAATGTTGCGGTAGAATTTATTCAAGAGGACGAGGGTACACAAACCGTAACAGATGGGCACCAGTATCTTAACGGGGAAGAGGGGCTCTGCCCATACCGACATGCTCTTTTCGTTGATCCGAAGCGAGTACATCGCAACCCTCCAGCCCTGCCACGTGAGAATGATAGAAAAGATAAGCCCTAAAAATGGGGTTAACAGGTTTTTGAGAAAGTTACGTAAGCTATCAGGCGCATATTGAATAAAGATATCAGCACAGATATGCTGATCGAGCCTTTCCACGGCTGATATAGCAAAGGTAAAAGTCCACAATAAGAATATTGTGCACAGCTCGTATGAAATAGGCTCCGGCCGACGGAAAAAATAGCGTAAGACTACGCCGTAGGTGGTGATAAAGACCATCAGCACTATCTGAATACCGGCGAGCACCACAAAGACGTGACTTGCCTTACCAACAAAAGAATCGAATACCTGTGTTATTTTGCGAGCCATTTATAAATCCTCCTCTCGGATGTTGCACTTGTTGGATATTGGAATATTACAGATGACAACCAACACGAGTCTATCTCTTTTCATCATTCCGTCCCCTGAAGAGCATCTATCTTCCGATAAGCTCAAGCGCGTTTTTTCCTGCGATGCGTCCGGAGTTGATCGCAAACCCCGCCGAGGCGCCCGTAGAATTCTTGATACTGTAGCCGTCGCCCCACATGCCTGCCGCGTCGAATCCGACGGCGTAAAGTCCGGGAATGATCTTGCCTTTCTTGTCTACCACCTCGGTCTTTTCATTGATCTTGATGCCGCCCAGGGTGCCCAGGAAGACCGTGCGACTCTTCACGGCATAGAATCTCGGCCTGGTGAGCGGCCTCAGGAATTTCTGATCCTTGGCGAAGAGATCGTCGTGGCCCTTCTCGCAAAACCCGTTGTATTCGTCAACCGTGGCTTTGAGGACTTCGGGGTTCACGCCTATCTGCCTTGCAAGCTTTTCGACTGATTCTGCCGCATAGACCTCTGTCGTCCCCCTTTCCAGGGCGGCATTCAGTTCATTGTCCACGTTCACAGGCTTGGTGCCGGGAGGATTGTCCATGCCGACACTTCGGTCGATCCCCTTCTCGATGATTTGCTCTTTGATCGATTCGTCAAAGAGACTCCATGTGTAACCTTCCTTGTATCTCGCGTTTGCATTGCCCACGGACGTATCGTAGAAGGTAATGCTTTCGTCACAGAACCGTTCTCCCTGCGGGTTAACCCAGAGATCGGCCTGAGCAGCGATAAGCTCAATCTGTCCTTTGAAGGCGAATTCCGGTCCAATAGGACCCACGCGAAATATTTCCACCACTCCCATACCATCCTCGGCGGCACCGGCCTCCCAGGCCATGCGAATGCCGTCCCCCATCTTATCGATATTTCCAATGGGGATGAGATTCACATCCAGGTCGAACCCCGTATATTTCTTGATCCATTCCTTGTTGTTCGCATATCCGCCGCTGGCGACGACGACCGCTTTGGCACCTACTGTCACATCCTCTCCATTCTCCTCGACAATGACCCCGGTAATGGAATTGCCCTCTCTGATGATCTTCCTTACCGTTGTTCCCGTTCTTACGTCCACACCCTTTTCTTTTGCGCTCGTCGCGAGGGCTTTCACCGCCGCCGCTCCGGTGCCTTTCACGACATGATAGGTCCGGGCAGTAGCCGGATTGCAGTTACTCGCATCGGTGAATTCAACCCCGTTTTTCTGGAGCCAGGAGATGGTCGGTCCCGATTCATCGACAAAGGCCCGTACCAGGCGGGGATTGGCGCGCCAGTGACTGTACTCCATGATCGTCTTGAAAGCGTCATCCCGGCTGTAGGTAATATACCGTTCCCGCTGCATCTCGCTTTCCACTCCGAAGATGCCGTCAAGGAAATTGGAAGATCCGCCAAGGGAGCGCTGCCTCTCGAAGACAATCACCTTCGCACCCCCTTCTGCTGCGGTCAATGCCGCTGACAGCCCGGATACGCCCGAGCCGATTACTACGACATCAGTCTCATTTTTCCGTCCGCTCATACCTTACCTCCTTCTATGCAAAGGTATTGCAGTAGGTTCTTCCCTGCGATTCGGCCTGAATTGATTGCAAAGGCCGAGGACGCGCCGTTCCCCTCCCTGATTGGATAGCTGTCACCCCACATGCCGCCCGCATCCATGCCTCCGGCGTAGAGACCCGGAATGACTTTGCCTTTGCTGTCCAGCACCTCCATCCGGTGACTAATCTTGATGCCGCCAAGCGTACCCAAGAAGACCGTACGACACTTAATGGCGTAAAACTTCGGCGTCTTGAGAGGCCTGAGATATTTGGGGTCCTTCGCGAAAAGATCGTCGTGACCCTTGTCGCAGAAACCGTTGTATTCGGCGACAGTGGCCGCCAGGATTGCCGGCTCCACCCCCATCCGCTCTGCCAGCTCCTCTATAGAGTCTGCCGCACATACCTCGGTGCTCCCGCTTTGAAGGGCGGCATTCAGTTCCTTGTCGAAATTGACAGGCCGCGTACCCGGAGGGTTCTCTTGGGCCATGTTCCTGTCAACTCCCCTCTCCATCATGAGTTGTTTGATCGATTCGTCGAGCAGAGTAAATGTATAGCCCGCCTTGTAAAATGCGCTCACATTGCCTGCTGAGGTATCGTAGAATGAGACGCCCTCATCGCAAAACCGTTCTCCGAGATGATTCACCCAGAGGTCGGGTTGAACACCGACAACCTGGAGGTGTGACTTCATAGGAAACTCGGGGCCCATGGGGCCAATCCTATACATCTCCAGGACGCCCATCCCCTCCTCAGCCGCACCTACTTCCCAGGCCATGCGGATGCCGTCTCCCATCTTACCGACGTTTCCAATGGGGATCATGTTGACATCAAGATCGAACCCTGTATATTTTTTGATCCACGTTTCGTTGTTCGCGTATCCTCCGCTTGCGATGACAACCACCTTGCAATGGATGGTGGTCTCCACTCCGTCCCGATCAACGACAACGCCGGTGATCCGGCCGTTTTCCTTAAGGATCTTCGTCGCTGCCGCCCCGAGGTCCAACTCAACACCCTTCTCCTTCGCCGAAGAGGCAAGGGACTTCACGAGGGCCTCCCCGGTCCCTTTCACGACATGATATGTCCGAGGCGAATCGGGCATAAGGACGATCGCATCGATAAACTCAACGCCGTGCTGCTGAAGCCATGCGATGGTGGCCGCCGACTCGTCCACGAAAGCCCTCACCACACGAGGATCTGCCCGCCAATGGCTGTACTCCATGAAGTTCCTGAATGCTTCGTCGCGGCTGTAGGTTATGTATTTGTTCCGCTGTATGTCGCTCTCTACCGCAAAGGTGCCTTCAAAAAAGTTCGAGCTCCCCCCAAGGGAGCGCTGCTTTTCCAATAGGGTAACCCTTGCACCCCCTTCTGCTGCGGTCAACGCCGCTGACAGCCCGCATACGCCCGAGCCAACAACCACAATCTCTGCCTCCTCAATCCGTTCCAAGTGTTTCATTTGCTCCTCTATCTATCGACCCATATACTTCAAGGCGTTTCTTGCAGCGATGCGCCCGGAATTGAAAGCAAAACCGAGCGCTCCGCCTGTCGCATAGACGTCGTAGCTGTCACCGTACACGCCTCCTGCATCCATTCCTCCAGCATAGAGGCCGGGGATCGGATCCTCTTCCCTGTCCACTACCTCCATCCTGTCATTGATCTTGATGCCTCCGATGGTAGTAAGAAAAACCCTGTAGCAGCGCATAGCGTAGAATCCGGGTCCCCTAAGCGGTCGGAGATACTTCGGGTCTTTCGCAAAGAGATCGTCGTGACCCTTCTCGCAAAACCCGTTGTATTGATCAAGGGTGGTCCTCAAGACCTCTGGTTTCGTCCCTATCTTTGTGGCCAATTCCTCTATTGAATTCCCGTGGAAAACGTTCGGATTCTTCTGTTCCATCGCTTCTTTCCATTCGTCCTCGAAGTCGGTCAGCCTGGTGCCCGGGGGGACGATCATTCCTGCACTCGTGATTGTGCCCTCGGAAATCCATTCTCTCTTCGCGGCCTCATCGAATATGACGTAGCTATAGCCTTCTTTCACCCTCGATATGGAGGCGCCGTCAAAAGAGAAGTTCGTGAGGCGGCCCTCGTCGAAGTACCGAACGCCTTGCTGCGTCACAAACAGATTGGGCTGGAAACCCGCAGATTCAATCTGTCCCATGGTCTTCAATCCCGGCCCCAACAGGGGGCCAATTCTCATGGTCATCAGAACGCCCATTCCTTCCTCGGCTGCGCCCGCTTCCCACGCCATACGGATGCCATCGCCCATCTTATTGACATTCATGATGGGAAAGAGATTCACATCCAGATCGAAACCCGTATACTTTTTGATCCACTCCTTGTTATTCGCGTATCCGCCGCTGCCAATGATGACTGCCTTTCCCTTCACCCGCAAAGTCCTGCCCTGTGTTTCCGCAATAACGCCCGTGACGCAATTGCCCCGGGATTGACCCCTTCCGGGGCAGGCTTCCTTGATGAGCTCCTTTGCCGGTGTTCTCAGCCTAATATCAATCCCTTTTTCACGCACCCGCACAGCCAGGGTGTTCATCATGACCGATGATCGCGCCTTGTCCGGCCCTTTCAGGAGATGCCAGGTGCGGGGGCCGTCGGGAAATATGGCCATAGGCCCGTCGAACTCGACGCCAAGGCGCTGGAGCCAGGATATCGTGGCTGCCGATTCATTGACAAAGGCTCTCACCACACGGGGGTTTGCACGCCAATGACTGTATTCCATGATCATCTTAAAGGCGTCATCACGGGTTATGCCTATGTACTGCCGGCGTTGCATCTCGCTTTCCACGGCAAACATGCCTTCGGGAAAATTGGACGTTCCCCCCGTGTGACCCATCTTCTCCAGGAGAATAACCTTCGCTCCCCCTTCTGCTGCCGTCAAGGCTGCTGCCATTCCGGTCGCGCCCGAGCCGATGACGACAACATCGGTTTCTATGGTCTCGTCCTCAAATGCACTCATATCCCTCTCCTTCGCATTACTCTTCCATAACCGGATGTTTGTAGTGATAGGGAACATGATAGCCAGAGGGATAAGGATGAAAGGCAGTAGGCGATGCGTCCGGCTTGACCGTGGGATGGTAGTTCATGAGCCCCATGAGTGGCGTCTTTATCCAGCCATCCTCGAAAGGGCTACAGTCCGAAAAGAGATCGACTATATCCCGCCACCTCTGCAAATCAAAATAGTAGGCATATCTCCTCTGCAGGTTTTCTATCTCCTGAATGTCCTCCATGAGTGTTACCTGTTTCTCCAATTCTTCCAGATTCATGTTGACCTCCTGGGGGACCTATTTGCCGGTAATGGGGTGCTTGTAGTGGGGTTGGAGGTGAACTCCTGATGGATAGGGAGTATAATTGGTCGGCGGCTCATCGGGGCGAACGTCCGTGCTCGGTCCGTTCTGGCCAATGACGGGCACCTTCAACCAGCCGTCCTCATAGGGGGTACGGAAATTGAGGAAGAAGAAAACCTTCTTAAAGAGCCATTTCCCTTTCTCCTTGACATACTCATTCTCATAGATGCCGTTACCCCAGAGCTGCCGGAGTTCTCCTTCGTGCAGGGAGAGTGTGGGCTTTGCCTCGATCATCATGCAGTACCACCTACCCTTGGCGGTCTTTCCGCCAGGGTCTTCGTCTACCACTCCTTGCATGATCATGCCGATGGATAGTTCTCCCACTCTCGGTGGCTTACCGCCGAGCAAATCCAGAAAGAACCTTTTGACCCCTGCTTTGCCCTTGTAGACTCCGTAATCGGCCATCTCCACCGACTCTGTATGATCGGAGAAGAGGTCTACCACCTTCTGATACTCGAAGTAGTCCAGGTAATAGCCGTAGATTCTCTGGAGCTTCTCTATCTGCTTGATGTCGTCCAGCCTGGTGATCCTTGCCTGTAATTCCTCTAATGTCGCCATCATGATCCCCCTGTTATGTTTTTCTTTTCAGTTTGCTTCACAGCCTTTTCATGACCGACCCACTTAAGCCCCGGTAATCGGATGTTTATAGTGATAGGGAAAGTGATATCCTGACGGATAAGGGTAAAAACTGATAGAGTGCGAATCGGCCTTTGCTTCCGGATTCCACAAGGAGCCCAAGAGAGGTTGTATGAGCCATCCGTTCTCATAGGTGGTGTAGAAAGTCACGTTCCAATCGAGTCTCGAGAACAGCCAACGCCCGTTTTCTTTGACATACTTGTTCTCATAGTAACCGTGCAACACCTGCTGCCTGAGTATTCCTGCATACGGCATGACCTCGGGCAGCAAGGTTTGCCATCTGCCAGACGCGGTCTTGCCGTCCGGGTCTACGTCCACCACTCCGCCGATTTGCAGAATGAGGTATTGTATCCAGGGGGGGTGGGTTCACCTTTCCTTCCCACGTGATCAAAGTAGAGCCTTTTCACGCCTTCTTTGCCCAGAAACCTGCCCACACTCTCCAGTTCCACATACTCCGTATTGTCCGAGAAGAGATCCAGGATGTTCTGCCACTGGTGAGAGTCGAAGTAGTACGCGTATCTTCTCTGCAGGTTCTCTATCTCCTGGATATCCTCCATGAGGATGACCTGTTTTTCCAATTCTTCCAGGTTCATTTTTACCCCCTTTCCTCCCATGTCTCCACCGAAGCCTGGGCAGCGTCATATGCTGCAGAGGTTCAAACTCCGCAAGGCTACAACTCACGAGCAATCCGGGACCCGGTGCCGATGGCATCTACTATCAGAAGCGGCGTCTTGCAGTCGCCGACGGCATAAACTTCCGGAACCTTCCCTCCAAGGCTCTCAAACAAGCCCGTGTTGGCCGACAAGGGCATGGCAGGCACCACGGTATCGGCCTCAATTGTCAATTTCTTTCCTTCCTTGGTAGTGACCGTTACTCCTTTGCTTGTTATCTCTACCTGTATTACGCCGGTTATGGCGGCAACGCCTTTTTTCTGGAACCACACCATGAGGTGTCCCAAGAAAACGCCCACCATCCCGTCTCCCAGGTTATCTCCCGATTCCACAATGGTGACTTTTCTGCCTCGCTTTGTGAGAAACTCGGCCAGCTCGCATCCCTGCAGTGCGCCGCCGATAATGACCACGCTCTTTCCTAAGGGCAAGAAGAACCTGGACAGTTGTCGCAGGGTTTCCGGTTTGAAGAATCTCAAGAAGAACTTCATTTTCCGATGCAAGTCGGCACCGCTGATCACGTGAGGACTGTTGATACCGGTTATCTGCGGGATCGTGGGTGTGCCGCCCGTGGCGACTACGACCGCATCGGGCTTAAGCTTCTGAACCTCACCGAGATCAGCCTCTTTTCCAAGCTCAACCTTTACACCCAGTTTCCTAAGTTGACCCTCAAAATAGCGGATAAGGGCCGGGAGGTCTTCGGGATGGTTACCCTTCACCGTTGCCGCAAGGGGCAGCAATCCACCCAGCTTGTGCGATTTCTCGAAGAGCGTCACGTCGTGGCCTCGCAGAGCCGCGACCCTGGCTGCCTCCATCCCTGACGGTCCCCCGCCGATCACCACCACTTTCTTTTTCTTCTCCGCTTTCTCAATGGTGTTGTAGCCTGTCCCGAGAAAAGCATTGATTCGGCATCGTCCACTTCCCAGGCAATTATCACAGGCGGTGCAGGGTGCGATATCGTCGATTCTGCCCGATGCTAGCTTCTTGGGATAGTCCGGGTCTGCCTGCAGCCGCCTGGTCATGCCGATAAAGTCCACCTTGCCTTCCCGGAGGATTTGTTCTCCGAGCTCAGCGTCGAGCCTACCCACAACAGTGACCGGAATAGATACTTCCTTCTTTATCCCTGCTGCAAGGCGTATGTTTACCCCCGCTCCCCTACGGCCTGCGTCATACTCTTTTGGCATGGATTCCAAAGGGACAACCGGTTCAGGATAGAAGAGGGCTTCGGGCAGATAGGAGCCGATATGGAATCCCAACCAATGGCTCCTCACCTGTATGGCATCGGCACCCGCTGCCTGCAACAATCGAGCTATCCCCTGGCTGTCCTCAGGGGTAAGGCATGTGCGGTTGTCGATGCCAAGGGCCTGGCCGATCTCTATGCCATTGATGATGATGGCCACGGGAAAGTCCTGCCCCAGACGTTTCTTGATTTCCGTGATGATCTGCACGACAAATCTGGCGCGGTTCTCTAAGCTGCCTCCATAGGCGTCCTGACGCCGATTCCAGAAGGGTGAAAGGAAGTTGTGCAACAGATGGCTGCTCGCCGCATTTATGTCCACACCGTCAAATCCCGCTTTCTCGCATCGCACCGCAGCGCTCGCGAACTTGTCCACGAGTTCCTCGATTTCGGGGATGGTGAGCGCTCTGGGCACGTCATCATGAAAATCGTTTGCCGCCTTCACGCTCACTGGGGAAGCGCCTATGGGCGGCCCTGAAAAAAGGGGTTCCGGCACAAAGGGGAGCTTTGCCTGCCAGGGTCCCTCATGGTACAATTGGATAAATGTGGGGCAGCCATGTTTATGAGTCACCTCGGTCAGTTCACTCAGGCCTTTGATGTATTTGTCATCGTCTATGCGATAACGCTCTCTCCAACGTGCACCTAAAGGGTAGTCAATGGTCGCGGTTTCGACCACTAAAAGACCGACCCCACCCCTGGCGATCGACTCATAGTAGGCCTTGACCCTCTCGTTCACGCGGAGGTCGTCCTCGTGCCACATGAGCATCCCCGCCCCTGTCTTGATGATCCGATTTCTGGTCTTTACTGATCCAATGCGACCCGGTTCCAACAACTTCTCAAACCTCATCCTGGTACTCATTCGGTCCTCTCCTTTCAGAGAGAGAAAGATACATGCCATAGGACCTCGTACACCGGTCTGCTCTCCCAAGAGGTTGATGGCATCCACTCAGGAAGACTTATTGCTGACGGGTCCAGTCCTTTCGAACGGGGTTCATTTCTTTCAGAGTATGCCTTTTTCGCCATAAGGGTATTTCTTATTCATATCGTCGGCAATCTTCTTGATCTTCTGGCCCAGCTCACCAAGAGTAACCCCCTCCATCAAAAAAAATCGTTGGCCAATTTTGCCGGATAGCCTGGCACATCAATGTTGAACAGGTTCCATCAAGTCTGTAATGTGGAAATGTTTAAAAAGGCTCCTTTTGCCATGATACATGCATGGCTGAGCTTCTATCACACTCGTAGCAATTCTGAATATGATTTCAATCATAGATACCTCTATAGGGTGGTCTCATCTAACGCAGGGTAGCTATTCATGTCACAGGCATTACCCTATCAGCTTCAAGGGCCAGTCTATCCCCTTCCAAGGTAATGATGGTTAATATAGCTTTGTTTCCCTGAAAAGGTCAATTCAAACCTATTTGTCCAATCCCGATGGTAACCTCCTCCTTTCCTTCCTAGTCGTTCTTACTATAGGAATCCCATGACGAGTTGGTGACTTTAACTTTTTTTTTCTTTATGGAGAGGTCCTGCATGAAGCCTAGAATTTGATCCTATGAGAAAATAATAGGTTGCTTTTCCCACCTTAAGAGGGCCCAAACAGAAGCTGTTTGTGGCATGCGTTGCTTAACGACCCATTCCGAGTTAACATGAATTATAGTCATTTTTGATGGGGAGGATCTGATGAGCTGGGTTTCTATTGACTATGACAAGTGTAATCGCTGCGGCATATGTGTTCAGGGATGCCCAAGGTGCTTCTGGAAGAATGGAGACGAAATCGCTGTAGAGGCTAACGAAAGCTGCTGCGCCCTCTGCGGACATTGTGTCGCACTCTGCCCTGCGGGAGCTATCTCACACAATAAAATGGACATGAATAATTTTAAGGACATTCGCAAGAGGGAGATTATTAAGACCGATGAGTTCATTCAATTCATCAGAGAGCGTCGAAGTCACAGACATTTTACGAAAGATAAGATTCCTAAAAAGGATTTAGAAAAATTGATCGACACCGTCCGTTACGCTCCCACGGGTCACAACGATCAGACTGTGGAAATCATACTTCTGCAAGATTCCATGAGAATAAGAAAATTGTCCAACCTTACGGTTGATCATATGACCTCCGTTAGGGCTGAATTTGTCAAGAAACTGGAGGAACTTAAGGCAGGCAATAAAGGAACCTCAAAAGAAATATTCCAAATGGAGGATATGATCAGATTTCAAGAAATGCTGGTACAAGCCAGGAATGCAGGATTCGATCCCATCTTTTACGAAGCTCCTGCTGTGGCGATCTTTCATTCCACGGTTCAGACAGTCACGCCTAAAGACAACTGCGTCATCGCATCCACCACTATAGGATTGCTGGCCAGGACCATAGGATTGGAAACGACCTATATAGCACTTTTTGAAAATGCGTGTAAAGCCTACCAGCCTCTAATGGACGAGTTGAGACTCCCGAAAGACCATCAAGTTTTCAGTGTGCTCGTTATCGGCTACCCTAAATTCAAGTATTTC
>JBEKDJ010000108.1:0-14857 GCA_050014415.1 Thermodesulfobacteriota bacterium
CCCAGGTTCCAATGATCTCTGCATCAAAGGCCATAAGCCGGGACAACATATATTCATTCTTCGCCAGCCCGTACCCGACCACAATGAGCTTACCGGTAAAGGAGAGGAGTTCCAGCGCGAGGTCCTGTCCTGCCTTTGTTCCAGTCACCTCGAAAATCTTCCAGCCAAAGCCCGCCTCCAAACCATTCTTCTTGCAGATATCCCGAAATTCGTTCCGGATATCCTTCACCGCCTTGTCTTGGGAGCTGATCACAAAGTCTGCTCCGTATTTTAAGGCTCTTTGCAACTTTTGCGGATTTCTTGCAATACCGATGATCGTCTTTGCACCCAAGGCTTTTATCGTCTGAGCCATATAAACACCGACTCCGCCTGTGACGCCAATGATAATGACATTGTCCCCGGGCCGGAGGTCTGCCCTTTTGGATGCTTGATAAGGAGTGGTGGCCGCATCGGCAACAACCGCCAATTGCTCCAAAGGTATGCTCCCGCGATTTCTTACCTCACAGAGATCAATAGATGGAACAGGGATGTAGTTTGAAAAACCCCCATAAACGCCCAGACTGTTTCCAGGCATCTTCTGGGCCAAGCAACGATTCCCCCTGCCGGTTTTGCATAGGATACATTTTCGGCAGGGCATCACTGCAGGAACAATCACTTCCTTCCCTACCCATCTTTCATCCCCGGCCACAACTGTTCCGCTGATCTCATGCCCGAGGGTTAAGGGTGGTTTCTGTACCGTCGGCACGCCATCATAAAAGTAACCCAGGTCCGTATGACAGACACCGCATCCCGCCACCTTAATGAGAACTTCTCCAGGTGCCAAGGTTGGGACTGGAATCGAGGTCTTCCCCAACTTACCAGGCTTCACCTCCCCAGTGTCCTTGTCTTTGATGGTCGGCTGAACCATTTGCCAAGTCTCAATCTTTTCAGGTATCGCTGACATTCTTTTCACCCCCTTTTTTGATTTGAGATTTTAGATTTCGGATTGCAGATTTTACTTTTTAAATTTTGAATTTTAAGTTTTGAATTTTAGGCGTAGATTCTTACATGTTTAAGCCTGAGCATTTTCTTCTATACATGGCGACATAAGTCTTATGTAGTTTGTCATTCCGGGCTTGATTAAGCCTGCCCCGTACTTGATACGGGGGAATCCAGTGTTTTCCCGCTGGAGTTTATCCCGTACTTGATACGGGGCGGGAATGACGGACGTTGTTGCGATTAATGACGCTATGTATAACACTTGAGATTGGGTTGTGTTTTATTTTCATTCTTAACCTTAACCTCAACTTTAACCTTGTGTTCTCAGTTTGTTAGGTCATTCCGAGTCCGCCATCCACACAGAAAAGTTGACCGGTAATATAGTTCGACTCGTCCGATGCTAAGAAGACAAAGGCCAGTGCTACCTCTTCTGGTTCCGCAAATCGACCCAGCAAAATCCTGCCCGTATAAATCCCCATCAGCTTTGGGTCTGCTTTAACCTTCTCAAACATCTCAGTACTTACATATCCCGGCTGGACCACATTCACCGTAACCCCATAACCAGCCAATTCTCGTGCAGCCGACTTGGTTAAGGCAATGATCCCTCCTTTTGCTGAACTGTAGTTGATCTGTCCTTTCGTTCCCCACAACCCGGCCGAAGAAGTCACATTGATAATTTTCCCGTATTTCTTCTCCATCATATATTTTGATGCTGCCTGGATACATAAGAAAGGCCCTTTGAGATGAATATCAACCACCTCATTCCATTGCTCCTCCGTCATTTTGTAGAGCATATTTGGCTTCGATACGCCTGCATTGTTCACCAGAATGTCAATCTTTCCGAAGTTATCAATCGCTGTTTGGATAATCCTTTCCGCATCGGCCTTAACTGCCACATTTCCTTTCACAGGGACTGCTTTCCTTCCTATTTTCTTTATCATTTCAACCACTTCTTGTGCTGGTTGATCTTTACTCGCATAGTTGACGACAACGTCGGCACCCTCCTTCGCATATGCAAGACAGATCGCCCTGCCAATCCCTCTTCCCCCGCCTGTAACAACAGCAGCCTTACCCTCCAATCTACCCATCAACTCTTCCTCCCTTTATTCTTTGATAAAAATAAACGTGCTTTTAAGAAATGAGCCCTAGTCAATCTTCAGTTCCAGATTGATCATCTCACCTCCCCGCGTAAATCCCATGCCACGGAAAAATGTGAGGAGATCCCAATCGTTCCAGTTGACCAGGGTGTAGACGATAGTGACACCGATTGCCTTGAGATTCTTGACAAATTCTTCACTCAATCTTCTTGCAATGCCTCGATGTTGGTAACTCGGATCGACCCCAATCGTGCTGATCCACCCAATCGTATCGGGAATACCAAACTCCCATCCACTTACCTCCCCCACAATTACACCGACCACTATTCCCTCAATCTCAGCAACAAGGTAGGACAGAGGGTATCGGGAATTGGGGTGCTCAATCTTCTTCTTCCAATAATCTCGTCTCGGTTTTCCCAGAACCTTGCGATCGATTTCAATAATCGCCTCGAGATCCCCAGTGGTCAGAGGACGTATGTTCAATCCGGCGGGATAATCCCTTTCCACCTTTTCTTCTCCATCTCCCATTGGTTTCTATTCAATCACCGCAATAACCGCTTCAGCCTCGACCTCCTGGCCCGCATTCACACGAAGCTCCGTCACCGTTCCGCTAACTGGAGCTACGATGGGCATCTCCATCTTCATAGCCTCCAAAACAGCCACCTCGTCGTCTTCCTTCACCTTATCTCCCACCTTCACCGTAACGGAAACAATCTTTCCTACCATAGGCACTGTCACTGGCGTACTCATATCATTCCCTCCTCATTGGTCTTTCTATTTTAGACCTAATGCATTCCTTGCAATGATCATTTTCTGGATGTTGGAAGTCCCCTCCACAATCTGATAGGATTTCGCATCTCGATAGAAGCGCTCCACTGGGTACTCTGTCGAAAAACCGTAGGATCCAAAGATCTTCACAGCCGTATTGGCGGCTTTCACCGCTACTTCTGCAGCATAATACTTGGCACAAGAAACTTCTACGGTGCTCTTAATCCCTTGATCTCTATTAGAGGCAGCCCGGTAAACTAACAGCCGTGCCGCTTCTTCCTCTACGTACATCTCAGCAATCTGCTCTTGAATCATCTGGTGATTCGCAATGGGTTGTCCAAACTGTTCCCGCTCGTTGGCATAGCGGACAGAATGCTCAAGACAGGCCCTCGCCACCCCGACGGCTCTTGCTGCGGAGGAAAGCCGGGTATTATCCAGCATGGACATACAGATCTTAAAACCATCTCCTTTCTTTCCTACCAAGCTGTCCTTGGGCAGCTTGACATCCTCGAAGACAATTTCTCCCGTTGGGGCACAGAAAAGGCCCAATTTTGACTCGATTGCCTTTTGGGTCACCCCTGGAGAATGCATATCGACCATAAAGGCCGACATCCCCTTGTACTTTGCTGCTCGATCGGTATAGGCATAGACGATCCCGAGATCCGCTACAGGCACTCCGGAGATCCACATCTTTGTCCCGTTCAATATAAATCCATCCTCCGTCTCTACTGCCATCGACTTCATGGAGGAAACATCAGAACCAGTGTTCGCCTCGGTGATCGCAAAACAGCCCAAGAGGTCGGCATTGATCAATTTGGGAATCCAACGCTCTCGTTGTTCTTCCGTCCCGAAATTTAGAAGAACAGACTGGATGGAATTCATTTGAAGATTGAAAGGAAGCCCCCAAGAAGGTGAGATCCTTGCGATCTCTTCGGTCATCACGGAGGCGGCAAGGTACCCGCTTTCGGTTCCACCATATTTCTCAGGTGCGAGACACCCGAAGAAACCCTGTCTTGCCATATCTTTTACTATTTCTTTCCGAAAACGATGTTCCTTTTCATCCTCCTCCATAGTTGGGTGAATCTTCTTCTCTGCGAAATTCTTAGCCATTTCTTTCATCGCCACTTGCTCTTCGCTAAGCTTAAAATCCATGCTATCGCCTCCTTCTATTTCAGATTGTGCAATTAATAACAAACTCCTTTCCTTTTGTCAAGATAAATCAAAGCCCTCCTAACGGGTGCTTCCAGAAGGCAATGGAAACAAGAATAGCTTAAAATATTATTGGATTTCATATACTTATCACTTGATTTCAGATGATACTTCTTTGAGAAATCCAGCCCATCCGCTGCTCTGCCGAAAACCTCAAGAGATATCTGGAAGAGTCCAGAGAAATTTGATTGCATCGATTAGGCCCCAATCAAACTGATGTGAAATGTATTGAACGATCTATGTGATCAAGAGAGCGGGCAGTAGCTTTTCAGAGTTATTCTCAGAGACCTTGACAAAGGTGGATGAATGGGCAATAAAAAAGGAATGAGAATTATGGGCTTAGATATAGGTTCACATACCGTTGGAATCGCGATTAGCGATGAGCTGGGGATAACAGCTCAGGGTCTCAAAACGATCAGGCGCAAGTCCATGGAAAAGGATTTAACGGAAATCAAGACCATCATCTCCGTATTTGAGATTGAGAAAATCGTGGCCGGTCTGCCTAAGAAGATGGATGGAACATTGGGGGAGGGAGCGCAGAAAGTTCTTCAATGGATCGAAGCTTTCAAGAAAAGGATTGATCTGCCCGTGATAACATGGGATGAACGTCTCACCACAGTTGAGGCCTCCAGGATCTTGTTGGAGGCGGATCTCTCCAGGAAGAAGAGAAAGAGGGTGATCGACAAGCTGGCTGCTGCCCTCATTCTTCAAGGATACCTTGATTACAGCAGGAAACGAAACGATGAATCTCTTCTCCCGACGTAGCGCCCTCCTCGTCCTTGGCCTTTTCCTTCTCTTCTCCACTTTGTCATTTTATTGGTTTCTTTTCAGACCTCCTTCCCATGCTTCATTCATCAAGGTCATTTACATAAGAAAGGGAATGCCTCTCAAGAAGATCTCGGCCTTGCTCGAACAGGAAGGAATCATCAGAAATAGGCACTTCTTCATCGCAATGGCCACTGTTCTGGGTAAAAAGGCTGGGATCAAAGCCGGAGAGTATGAATTCCATACACGGATGCTTCCATTGGAGGTATTGGGCATCCTCGCGAAGGGGCAGGTGAAGCTCCATCTGGTCACTATTGCGGAAGGCTATACCCTCAGCCAGATCGCCCAACTCTTGGAAGAGTCAGAAATCGTGGATAGAAATGCATTCCTCCAAAAGGCATCTTCTCCCGCTTTCATCTCTTCTCTTGGTCTCTCCCTCGAGCCAGGATCGACATTGGAGGGCTACCTCTTCCCCGAAACATATCACTTATTCAAAGGGGTGGACCCTGAGGAAGTGATTCGGATAATGGTCCGTCAGTTCAAGAAGGTCTTTGATCCAGAGCTGGCGAGCAGGGTTTCTCAAATGGGGATCTCACAACGAGAGGTTGTGACCTTAGCTTCCATCATCGAAAAGGAAACCCCTCTCTCCGAAGAGAAGCCTCTCATCTCAGCCGTTTTCCGCAATCGTCTAAGAAAAAGGATGCCCCTCCAAAGCGATCCCACGGTGATCTATGGAATCAAGAATTTCAATGGAAATCTGACCAAGGAGGATTTGCTGAGGCCCACGCCCTATAATACCTATCTCGTGAATGGCCTTCCCCCTACCCCCATCTGTAACCCCGGAAAAGACTCCCTCCTTGCTGCCCTCTACCCAGCTCCTGTCCCCTACCTCTACTTCGTCTCCAAAAACAACGGGTCCCACTATTTCTCCTCTGACATCGAAGAACATAATCAGGCGGTGTGGAGATATCAAAAATCTCCCCCCCCAAAAAAGTAACAAGAAAGAATAGCTTGACAAGAAGATGATCTCCCATTTATCTTTTAATATTGTTTATCATTGCGATATTTCTTTCACTCTCCCTATTCTCAAAGGGAAGCAGGTGAGGTGAAGGGGAAAAGGGGGTTTTGATGAAAAAAGAGGTGGCAGTCATTGGTGTGGGCCAGAGTAGCTTCGTCAGAGGTTACGAGGGGTCTATTCGGGAACTGGCCTTCGAGGCCTTCAGGGAAGCCATGAAAGATGCGGGGATTACCCAGAAAGAGGCTGATGCCTCCATTTTCTGTTCAGCCCCAGAATATGACAAACAACGCTCCCCTGCGGGCGTTCTCGCAGAATACCTGGGTCTGATTCCGCAGCCGACCTTTTACGTGGAGTCTGTTTGCTCTTCGAGTAGCACCGGTGTAAAAGTGGCGTATGGCATGATCAAGTCTGGCCTCCACGACGTGGTCGTTGTCCTCGGGTTCCAGAAGATGTCCGAGATCACGTCTGCTGAATCCCAGGAGAGAATGGGCCGGGGCGCTGACATCCAGTGGGAGGCCCCCTTCGGAACCATGATGCCTGCGTATTACGCCCTCTATGCACAGGCCTACATGGCGAAGCATGGTTTGACCCACGATGACATGATGAATGTTCGGCTCAAAGCATCTACCTATGGGACGATCAACGAGAGGGCTGTCTACAGGAAACTGTTAAAGCCGGATGACTTTAAACAGGGCGATCCGGAAGCAAAAATGGCAGGCCCAGTCGCATGGCCGCTTCGGGTAGGTGACTGTTGTGCAAATGCGGACGGAAGTTCTTGCATCATCCTGGCAAATGCCAAAAGGGCAAAGGTGCTTTCCAAGAAGCCCATCTGGATTCTAGGTATCGGAGCGGCGTCAGAGGCAGTCAACATGGCAGCGAGACCCGATTTTGCGAATGGGCTGAGCGTTGGCTTTGGAGCAGCCGCCCAGGCATACAAGATGGCTGGAATCACTCCGAAAGAAATCAAAGTGGCCGAAGTGCACGACTGCTTTACCATCGCGGAGATCATGGCATATGAGGGTCTTGGATTTGCGGCGACGGGCGAGGGTAAGCAGCTCATTCGCGAAAAGGCAACCTACAAAGAGGGAAGGATCCCCGTAAATGTCGATGGCGGGCTCCTTTCAAAAGGTCATCCCATTGGTGCGACGGGTGGGTCTCAGATCCGTACCATCGTTCTGCAGCTTCGCGGCGAGGCAGGCCCCATGCAGGTGGCCGGTGAGCCGGACATCGGCCTTGTACACAACATTGGCGGCGTTGGATTATACGGAAACGTCACGATATTCGGGAGAGACTGAGAAGAGATCAATGCAAAATGAGCAATGGTCAATTAGCAATTTCTAAGAAAGAATTCTGTTTTATTCATTGCTAATTAATAATTGCTAATTGATCGTTTTGCACTGATCATTTAGTCTGTTCTATTCACTGCTAATTGATAATTGCTCATTGACCATTGCTCATTGATCATTTCTATCATATCATTTGCACTGATGATTCACAATGGAGGTAAAAATGGGTTTCGAAAAATTCGGAAGAAAAAGCTTTACGACCATAACTAAGACGGGAAAGTTTGTTGATCTTCTGGCAGACGGAAAGGTTGAAGGGACCGTTTGCAAAGACTGCGGTGCAAAGTTCTTCCCTCCGAGAGCCGACTGCGCAAAATGCTTCTCAAAGAACATGGACTGGTTTGAGATGCCGAAGAGAGGCAAACTTGAGACCTTTACCACTGCCTATTATGCGCCATTTGGCTTCGAGGCGGATCCTCCATACACGATGGGTGTTGTGGATTTTGGCGGTGGGCTGAAGCTGTTCGCCCGGATCGCAAAGGACCTAAAGCCTGAAGATGTAAAGGTGGGCATGGACGTAACAGTCAGGCCCCTCAAGTACGAGGATAATCAGCTTTCCTTCGAGATTGCAAAGGCTTGACCCAGAGAATCTGCTGTGGAAAAGCCCCTGATTCTAACCGCATCGGGGGCTTATCTTTTGTGGGCAGGGTAAGACATCCCGAACTTGATCCGCCCTCAGTAGGATTGTGTGAGCCTGCAACGTCCGTTCACTGCTTTCTTGATATTTTCGTTATTCTTTTGAATCTTGAGGGTGAGAGGCCAGATGATTTTGTTGGAATGCTATCAAGAATGAGAAGACTGCCATGATGATATGTGAGATTTGAGGAATGATATTCATTCCACTCCATGGAAATACGATGAGACTGGTTTGTCTTCTGGAACTATTCAAGTCCCATCATCTCCTAGACACTCCGCAAAAGGTGCTTCACATCCTGTTTCACTTTTCTCAGGTCCTCGTCGCTTGGCCGTCCCCTCACATCCCCCATCCTGCCCATGGTACTTGCTTCTTCCGATCCATGAAACTCACCTAAAACGTACAGTTCATCCAGCACTGTGAAGCCGAGGTGCTCAAAAAACTGCCCAGCATACTTACCAGCGGGAATGGCCTCGTTGATCCCTGTATGAGGCCCGGAATACGTGCAAAAAACCAGCGCGTTTTTTCCAGGAACCTTCGGAGCGCCTATCTTTATTCGCCCTCTTTCTCTATAATCGCCAAACTTATTCATCAGAAAACTATCCACAGGCTTAGGAGGGCGCCACTGATAAGATGGAAACCCGAGGCAGAACAGGTCATAGTCGAAGAAATCGATATCCCCGGCTTCCTCTACTCTCTTGAATAAAACTTCGATCCCAGCTTCTTCCAAGCCTTCTTTTATGGCAAGTGCCACTTTCTCGGTGTTTCCAGTTTTTGACCAATAGATAATCGCAGCTTTCACTTTTCACACCTCCTGATTAAAGGCGTTGCATCAATTTAGTATTGAATTGGGCTTGTCGTTTCCTCCCTTTACTCCCTGACTTCAGAATGAAGTCAAATGTAAGACGATATCGAGGGACCAAAAAAGCTTACTTAATCTCATAATAGATCGAGTCCCTATGGAGACGAGGTTTGATTCTCCCTTCTTGAGAGAGAGAGGTAATCTGTTCTTCTAATTCCCCTTGGGGTATTCCCATCCATTTTGAAAGGTCCAAAAGAGAAAGGGGCCTTCTTTTTAGAATCCTTAAGATCCCCTCTTTAATATCTTCTTCGGTGTGATAGGTGAGATGGCGATCGAACTCTGAGATAACCGACGCCTTTTCCCCAAAAAAAGCTTTGATATTCTCCATTTCTCTCTGGCTTAAAGGTTTTGCCCAATTCTCTGACGGTGGTCGGACGACCGTGTTGAGGTGTATTAGATCAGGCTTGATCTCCTTGACGGCTTCCTTCATCTTCTTCAATTCGCCCGGCGTATCGTTTAAACCCTTGCAAAAAAGAATCTCCAACCAAACCTGGCCCTTGAAGATCTTTCTGAATTCGACCATCCCTTCAATCACCTTCTCGGGCGAAAGCTTGGGGTGAGGTCGGTTGATCTTCAAAAACGTTTCTGACGAGGCTGCATCCAGGGAAGGAAGGACGATGTCCGCAGGAAGCAAGTCTTCCCTTACCTCCTTTTCGCAGAGAAGGGACCCGTTTGTGATGACGGCAACGGGGACAGAGGAAATCGCCTTGATCTCTTTGATGATCGAACCAATTCCTGAATGAAGGGTCGGCTCTCCCGAGCCGGAGAGAGAAAAGTGATCGATGGGAGAAGACTCTTCTTTAAGAAAGAGTTTTATCTCTTCAAGAACTTCTTCCACAAGAACGTACTCTTTTCTGAGAAGAGTTCTTTTTGTCGTCTTCCCGATCTGGCAGTAGATACAATCGTAGGTGCAGATCTTGTGGGGAACGAGATCGATCCCAAGGGATCTCCCCAAACGTCTCGAAGGGACGGGACCATAAAGGTACTTATATTTCCTCGTCATATTTCTGTTGTGAGCAGTATCATATCACGCAGGCTCAGGCACCGAATTTCTTCAGTTTCAGTCCGTTGGCTAGCATCAAAGGAAGAAGGTTGACCGCCGAGAACCTTCCCAATTGGCCTTTCCCGCAGGACCTTTCCGTGAACCGGCGAATGCCATCCGGTCGGATATATCGGGAATAAATGAGAACTGGGTTGGGATGCCAGCTGTGAGACTTCAAGAGGGCGGGAGTCGAATGGTCTCCTGTGACCACCAGCACGTCAGGCTTCAACTTAAGGATGGAGGGAACGATCCGATCAATCTCTTCAAAAGCCTTCACCTTATTTCCAAAATCTCCATCTTCGCCGGCCGCATCGGGTTTCTTGAAATGGAGATAAAAAAAGTCATAGCCGTCAAAATATCTCTTCAAAGTCCCGACCTCCTCATGGACCGTCTCGCCTGTCTCAAGAACCTCCATTCCTACCAACATCGCCAATCCCCGATACATCGGGTAGGTCGCAATGGCAGCGGGCCTGAGCCTAAATCGATCGGCCATCGTCGGAATTTCCGGAATCTTCGAAAACCCCCTGAGCAGAATCGCGTTGGCAGGGTGAAAGGGTTTGAGAACTTCGTTTGCCCTCTTCAAATAATCGTTCACGATTTCGGCCGTCCGTCGAGCCTCTGGGTAAAGGCCTTCTGTCCCTTTGGCCTTCAGTCCATCCTTCTGCGGGTCAGCATCGCTGAGACCATCCCTTAATTCCTTTCCTTGAAATAGGACAACGAATCGATGTTCTTTCCCCGGATGGATCGAAACACGAACCCCCTCAACCTCTTTAATTTCGCTCTCGAGGAATCTACAGATCTCCTTACTCTTCTCCGTCGAGATTCTGCCGGCCCTTCGGTCCACAATGATTCCCTGTTCATTCATTGTTGCAAAATTGCCTCTCGCTGCAAGGTCGTCCTTTGTCAGTCTTAGACCGATCCCCAATGCCTCCATCACACCCCGTCCAATTTCATGTCGAAATGGATCATACCCAAAAAGGGCTAAATGGGACGGCCCACTTCCTGGTGTGATGCCAGCGGAGATGGGATCAATTAATCCACAGATCGATTTTGAGGCCAATCGATCAAGGTTTGGAGTTCTTGCTGCCTCCAGTTCCGTCTTGCCACGAACCGGCAGTCCACCCATCCCATCGATGACAACCATCAGCAGCTTCGACTCCGTTTGAACGGCAAGGGAATGAAGAACCTCTTCCTTAGTCATCTTATGCTACCTTTCCTTCTTTTTGATTATCCTACAATCTGAACCGTAAACCCCACTGACTTGAAACGTCAGACTTCAATCCCGCCAAGGCGGGATCAATTTAATTCTAGATTCCAAACACTCTCAATAATCTTCGATTTGCCATTTGGCACTCATTTGGATTTTTAAATTAGGATCTATTTTTTCTTAGGATATTTCTCATAGAAAACAAATTCCGCAATCTCCCTTCTCTTTGGAATGCTTCCTGAAGTAGCTGGATATCCAAGGGGAGTCATGGCTACCACATCGATATCTTGAGGAAGGTCCAAGATTTTTCCCACTCTCTCATGATCAAACATCCCAACGATGACCGTGCCCAAACCCATTGTGTGGGCAGCCAAACAGAGATTCTGCATGGCAAGACCGACATCAAACATCAGCCAATCTCCCTTCGCTGTTCTTGGTTGGCCCTGATAGTAGCCAGAAATCCCTTTCATTCCACAAAGAACAAGAAGAAGGGGTGCCTCCGTGATTGAGGAAAGGGCTGGATTGCCCTTTGGAAGGGTTCCTGCTAGGTCAGATCTTATTTTCGCATCCTTAACAACGATCACTCTCCAACATTGGGTGTTGCCCCAAGAGGGAGCCCATCTTACTGTCTCCACCACTTTTTGGAGCACCTCCTCAGAAACAGGGTCAGGTTTGTATTTCCTGATGCTTCGTCTCCCTTTTATCGCTTCCATCAGATCCATATCTATCTTTCTCCTCTCCTCTTGTTGGTAACTCATCCACAATAAATCCACGTCTCTGATCAGGGTTAGAAATCGAAACATTCTACGACACTATTAGTCATTATAATTGAAAGAACCCCCCTTTATCAAAGGAATTTACATTCCAGAAACAGCGAGAAGGAAACCTCATAAGAAAGGGACTTGCCCACCCCCAGCTTTTGCGGCGCTGACACTTTCAGGAATAGACCCCTTGGCGGGCCCCTCGTAGAGGGTGCACAGGCCGCACCGCTTCACGCTTGTGCACATAGATCTTCGTGCTATGAAGAAGTCCCACATATTCCTCGGTCGAGTTGTAGACATCTTCTAAGAGATCGGGTTTATGAAGACTCGAAGAGGGGTTGGCCAAGGGGAGGGGAATTCGGCCATCCTACCCAGCCCATAGAGGATATAGAAAAAAGGGAGGCCAAGAAGAAAGGGATCATTGACACTAGTTCTCCCTTTTTGATAATATCCCGATGGATGAGAAGGCCCAATACCATCACCGATGTTCCAGGGATTAAGGTTGGCCATGCCAGTGACTTCAAGGCCCTAACCGGTTGTACGGTCATCCTCTGTGCAGAAGGGGCCGTGGGAGGTGTTGATATCCGCGGAACAGCAACCGGAACCAGACAGATCGATGCCCTTTCCCATCTCCACCTCGTCGATAAGATCCATGCCATTCTCTTGGCTGGCGGAAGCGCTTTCGGTCTCGATGCCGCAGGAGGGGTGATGGCCTATTTAGAAGAAGAAGGAAAAGGTTTTGATGTCATCAAGACAAAGGTTCCTATTGTTCCCGCGGCCATCATTTTCGACCTCGGCATTGGTGATTCTCGTGTGAGGCCGGACTACAAAATGGGATATGAAGCCTGTCTCAATGCCTCAAAGAAGGTTGAAGAAGGAAGTGTGGGGGTCGGCGTAGGAGCCACGGTGGGTAAACTCTTTGGAATCGACCAAGCCATGAAGGGTGGGTTGGGCACCTCGAGTATTCGTGGCCCCAAAGGTCTCATTATAGGAGCGCTCGTCGTGGTCAATGCCTTTGGTGATGTCCTCGACCCCAATTCAAACCGAATCCTATCAGGGGCGAGAAAATCTAAGAGAAGTCTTCAATTGGCCAATTCATCAAAGTGGATGAAGCAAGGAGTGACCCGAAAAGGGTTCGGATCGAATACTCTACCTGACGCCTCTGTTTTCAACACAACCCTTGGGGTGATCGCCACCAATGCCAATCTTTCCAAGAAGGAAGTCCATCAAGTGGCCCAGATCGTCCATTTGGGTTTAGCCAAAACGATCTCCCCTCTTCACACCACTTTTGATGGGGATCTCCTTTTTGCCATCTCCTATGGAAGGAAGAGGGCTGATGTAAATACAATTGGGCTTCTTGGAGAAGCGGCATTGATGGAAGCTGTCAAAAGGGCGGTCACGAAAGCGGACGGATTTGGAGTGATTCCTGCGTATAAGGATCTCGTGGGTTAAGGAGGTGGCCTTATTCGCAATTCACAAAATGATGAACGTCCCTTTTTGACTAAGAACGGGGACACATCCCAAATTCCTCCTTCCCTCCTTTACCAAAAGGGAGGAACTGGGTGGGAAACATCTTTCTGGTTTGAGAGTGACGAAGCCGTCACAACCCATTCCTAGATAAGTCTATTGCTAAGACTGCAATTTTGACAGACTATTTTCCAGGACTCAGAAATTCATGAGCTTTTCTTAACCATTCGGGGATAGGGGTCTTCTGAGGACATTTTTCGATACATTCCTCACAGGCAATACACTTATCGGCGTGCTGTTCCGGCTTCAGTCCGAACCGCCCGGAATAAAACAACCTCCCAATGAACGGGTCATCATACATGATCGCATCATTGTACAACTCAAAAATACGCGGAATTTCTACGCCATTAGGGCAGGGAATACAGTATCTACAGCCTGTGCAGGGCACAGGGCTTAACCTACGGTAAGCCTGGGACACTCTGTTTACCAGTTCTAATTCGTCGGAGGACAACACTCCGGGGCCAGAACGGTCAGCCACTGAAAGG
Organism: Thermodesulfobacteriota bacterium; assembly: GCA_050014415.1. Classification (GTDB taxonomy): domain Bacteria; phylum Desulfobacterota; class BSN033; order BSN033; family UBA1163; genus JBEKDJ01. The sequence continues at coordinate 13,697 of JBEKDJ010000108.1, forward strand.
TTCTCGATAACTTGCGCCATGGAAGACATACCACTGAGTGCCACCGAGACTTCCGGATGCTCCCATACCCAGAGCAAGGCCCATTCGGTCGGAGTGCGTTTTGCTGCTGCACTGGCCCACAGCTCAGCTACCTCCTGAGGAGGTTCTTTGCTCAGTCGCCCGCCTCGCATAGGTTCCATGACGACAACAGCCAGTCCCTTGTCCGCAGCATATTTCAACCCACGCGTGCCTGCCTGATAGTCTACATCCATATAATTGTATTGGATTTGGCAGAAGGTCCATCCATCGTACGCGTCCACTATTTCTTTGAAGACCTCAAATCTATCGTGAAAAGAGAAACCCAGATTCCCGATACATCCGGCAGCGAGCTTTTCCTCAGCCCAGGTCAGCACCTTCAGCTCTTGCATCCTGTTCCATGAAATCTTATTCAATCCGTGAAGGAGGTAGAAATCAATCTTGTCACTTTGCAGGCGCTCAAGCTGCTCATTCAAAATGCGGTCGAAGTCTTCAGCCTTTTGGATAAAATTACAGGGTAATTTGGTGGCAATCTTCACTTTTTCCCGATAGCCGCCCTGTAATGCTCGCCCGACTATCATCTCACTTCGTCCATCGTGATAGAGATATGCCGAGTCCAAGTAGTTGACACCATGATCAATGGCATATCGAATCATCTCGATCGATTCCGGCTCCACAACATTGGCCGGATTGTTATCGGTAAATGGCAGCCTCATGGCACCAAAACCCAATATCGAAACCTCAAAATCCAGCTTCCCAAATTTCCGATACTTCAAAGCTCTTTGCTCCTTCCATCATTAAGGCTTTATTAGCCTAGAAGATGGACCAGCAACCTCACAATCGCTTCTTGTATTTCTCAAAGATGAGTAACCTCCGCTAGAAATTCCAATGGGCATTGAACCCCGCCAAAATCATATAAAATCCAACCCCACTGCAGAGCAGTGGGGCATTATTGATGACGGCACAAATTGGTCTGTTCCTTAAACTAATCTTAATACCGTATCCGAGATTGAGCAACCTGACTCGCATGGCTGGGATGAGGGTCTGAGGAGGGCGTCAACAAGGGTTCACGCAGTCGTATGCAGTGATGTTGACACCCTTTTCTCATTTCTGATAAGATCTCAATCCAAGGTGCATATCTTAGGC
>JBEKDJ010000109.1:0-13796 GCA_050014415.1 Thermodesulfobacteriota bacterium
AGGAGCAGTATGTTTCATGCATATAGCTCCTTGTCATTGCTTGTGAAACATGGGAGGTAAGAATTCTCACCGGTATGATCCCAGCTGCATAGAGAATTTCCTCGGGAACATGAGTGCACATATATCCGGCTAACAGCTGCCCTTTCCTCTGGAGGGATTTGGCGTATTCATGTGGATTCTCAGTTATGGAGCGAAAACGTCCGATTATTGTGTCAGAGCCCTTGTTCATCATGTATCATGCACTCCTTCTCTTATACGCTTCCATGAGATGCACGAACAACTCTGTTTTCCGTTGGGCACCCGGCAAATCCATTTTCCGGACATCTACCTGGTCGCTATCGTATTCTATGGTCGGAATTTCGTCTTTAAAAATGCGCTGCATCCCTACGTAACCGTTCCTAAAGTCAGTTTCACAACTACGGGAAGGTGCTAACAAAAGCCCGTCTGCTTTATATTCTGCTACCATTGCCCTAGCCATTTGTTCTAGTGCCCAGTAGGATCTTACCCCTTGCCAAGTAGGCCAACCCAGAACTATTTTAGCGAGCTCAGCTATGGCCTTTCTCCTGGTGGACAAATCCAGTTCGTCTACCCATGCAGGGTCGAGGGGATCCCATGACCACTTTCCATCTACAATTCCCCTGAAATTGCCGGCCGTGCCAAACGTATAGACTGAGGCTACAATCTCGGCTCCGGCGTCTCTAAGGATTCTCGCCATTTCTGGATGGCCATACGTATGTGCTATTCCAAAATAGACTATTCTGTAGCGTTGATCCGGAGCCACGCTTTGTCCAGTCTCAACCATGTGTTTCACTTCTTCAAACAATGCCTCATATATCCGCACGGTTTCATCAGTTGTCCTGTCCACCATGGCTGGTGGGAATAGAGCTATAAGTCGACGCTCATCCAACGGCGCGGGCGCATGCCTGTTTAGTGCACATATATTGCCCCATAAAACCAGCACCTTGATCTCGTTTCTAGCTGCCTTGATGAACAACTCATCCGAATACTCCCTACCTGTTACTCTCTCGAGCCAACGTATTCCCTCCTCTATCTGGTCGCACACATATTTTACAATTTTAGGATCTTTCTCCGCATCCCCCCCACCGATCATATCTATTGCGTACATAGGTATGCCACCTAGACGCCGTGAAACTTCCTGGTACCATTTTGAGTGTTGACTGCACAAATGTGTCGTCCAGATCAGATCCGGTTTGGGATATCCCTCCTTGATGGTTCGATCCGTAATAGCTATTTTATCGCGGACCACTTCCCCTACGAACAGTTTTAGGTAACTACACGAGTGAAAGCCCAAACCTGCGGTTTCGGCAGCTGAAATATCCTCACGGGCCTCTTCAGGGAATGTCCCCGCCTTTGACGCGGCGTGTGGCTCGCCGCCTATTATGTGCACATCCTCACCCAGCCCTTTCAGTGGAGCCAACACGCTCCAAGTAGAGCCCATGCAGCGAAGGCCTTCAGAAGCATATAGATAGTTCCTATAGCAGGTGCTCTGGTAATTCTTGAAGTCGTTCCAAGTTGTTAAGGTATATGACATTCCAACCTCCTAACCATTTCTACCCAAGTCTTCCCAAAAACTCTCTTATCTTTTCTCGCTCTTAAGGTCTTGCATAAAGGCCTATTCCATCAATGACCAATTTACTGATATCTTCATAACACTCCATCAAATCATATTTTCCCCCTTTAAGTAACCATCGGGTGACGACATGCTCTAAAATCCCTAGGATTAATTGCCGAAGGACATAAACATTCACATCCTTCCTAACAACATTTTCCTTTTGTCCTTCTTTAACGACCTCCAAAATTCTGCTGGTTGATTTTTTTAGAAAATTGTACGTTTCCGTTTTAACAAAACTCCCGCTCACTCTCATCTCAAGCATCAGAATCCTTCCATACGCCGGATTCGTTTTGAAAAAGTAGAGATAGTACCATATGAATTTTCTGATTTTATTGAAAGCACCTGTGATTCCCTGGAGGTGTAAATCAAGTTCTTCAGTAAACTCTATGGTTTTCTGAATGGGAATGGAAAAAAATAGATCCTCTTTGTTCTTAAAATATTGATAAATCGTCCCTTCAGCCACATTGGCTCTCTTGGCTATGTCAGAAATGCTGGAATTCTTGAAACTGCCGTTACTGAAAACCTCAATGGCGGCTTGAAGGATAGATTGTCTTTTTGCAGCTATCTTTGACATGAAAGATTACCAGACAAAATGAATTGTGCTCATTTTTACTCTTAAATAAAAATTTGTCAAGTATTTTTTTTAAAAAATTACAATATGTTAAAAAAATGAATGATACTCAATTATTTCAACTTATTGAAGGGTATCTATCTTTTTTCAATTGGTCAAATCAAGGAGCTCTTATCTGCGTTAAGACCAATTTCAATCTATTCACAACGCTTCAATTGGGAGATTTTAAAACCATCCAACCCAAGCTCCTGCATGATCGATCTTTTCTCTGTAAAGCTTGGTCGGGATGCAGAGGGCCTGTGGTCTCTTAAACCGCTCCAACTCCCACTCCTTCTTCGTTCTTCTTCCTCCCCTGTTATTAATCCATTCCAATTCCGGGAATCCCTAATGGAAACTCAAAACAGTTGACATCACAAGCAAAATTTGTGTTAAGATGTGGTGAAGTAGATTATTTATATGCTGCTGTGCTTATAAAATCATTAGAAAGAAAGACTCGAAAATACTTTACTAATCATTTCGAAGACTGTAATATAAGGAGTAATTTGAAAGGGGTTAATAATATAATTCAAGCCAGTGGCCAAAATCGAAAGGAGGTAATTTAAGACATGGAACCTAATTACGTTATCCATCCAATCCCTCTGCAGACGATAGACTTTCCCAAACCACACATGACTTACCTTCAAAACTATGGACAAACAGCCCGCACGGCCAACTTTGTTTGGTATATCGAGGGCCCCAGCCAGAAAATCCTTGTCGATGCCGGGATAACAGCAGAAAGACTTGCTGCCCGCGGTTACAAGCCGGATCTGATACAGACCTTGGACGAAGGACTGAAGAAACTTGGACTAGAAGTAGGCGATATCGACATTATTATTGCCACCCACTCGCACCATGATCATATTGCGACGGTCCGTAGGTTTCCCAAAGCCAAGGTAATCATTCAAAAGACAGAACTCGAGTTCGTGCGCAATCCACCCCCATTTTTCAAGGCAATACGACCAAAGGATAATATGGAACTGCTTGAAGGTGTAAAGTTCGAAGTAGTCGAAGGAGACACCAAAATTGATAACGGTATAGAGCTTCTTTTTACACCAGGACATACCCCTGGTGGGCAGTCTGTTGCCGTCAAGACTGCCAAAGGTATAGCTGTCATTACAGGCTGGTGCTGCATCCAAGAGAATTTTGACCCCCCCATGGAAATTAGGAAAAAGGTAGACCTTCCTTTTATGCTGCCAGGAGTACACACCAATCCTATCGAAGCATACGACAGCATAGTAAAAGTGAGGCAGGTTGCAGATCTGATTCTTCCTGTACATGAAGTGGAACTCGTCAAAAAAAATACAATACCTTGACCACAAGTATTTCCGGAAAGTATTCATTAAAGTAGCTTGGAAAGGAGGTACTACAGTGGAAAGACAAGGGGCCGATGAAGAGGTACGAACGAGCTGCCCTAACTGTGTCGTGGCGTGTAGCGTCCTAGTACGGTTGCGGGAAGGTAAGCCTGTTTTTATAAAAGGTGACCCTGACGGTTTTTTTAACAGGGGGTTCACCTGTCCCAAAGGGGTGTCTTCCCTGGAGCTCTCTTATCACGCGGATCGCCTGAAGCACCCCTTAAAAAGGATGGGGGAGAGGGGTAGTGGCAAATGGGAGGCAATCTCATGGGATGAAGCATTGGATACAATAGCCGATAAGCTTACTCAGACAAAGAAGAGATATGGACCTGAATCTTTCGCATTTATACGGGGAGGCGCTCGAGGATGGCAAGATGCTTATGCGGGAAGATTTGCCAATGTGTTTGGAACTCCTAATATCGCGTCCCAGGGATCCGTTTGTTTCCGGCCAAGGTATAATGCGGACATAGTGACCACCGGTTACTTTCCTATTCCAGATTGGGAAGGCCAACCTGCCTGCGTTTTACTTTGGGCTAGAAGTTCAGCCGATAGTTATGGATGGGAGCAGGACCGAATACTTGAAGTAATAAAGAAGGGTGCTAAACTTGCCGTAATAGATGTTAGAAAAATAAGGTTTGGCAAAATTGAGCCAAATTTATGGGTGCAACCGAGGCCAGGTTCAGATCTGGCATTAGCTTTGGGGATGATAAATGTAATCATAGAGGAGAATCTATATGATGAGGCTTTCGTCAAAAATTGGACGATTGGCTTTGATGAGCTAAAGGCCCACGTCCAAGAGTACACGCCGAAGAAGGTGGAGGAGATCACTTGGGTTCCAGCAGAGACCATTAGAAAAGTTTCAAGGCTTTATGCCGGAACCAAGCCGGCTATCCTTCTTCTAGGAAATGGATGCGAGCAGGGCATAAATGGCTTCCAAACGTGTCGTGCTGCGGCGATTTTACAAGCGATTACGGGCAATCTCGGCATCCCTGGCGGAGAAATGAGCTGGACGAGACCACAGTCTATGTCCAGTTCATCCCCCGAGTTTTTCAAAAATGCTAAACTGCCGGGAGGTATGCGGGAAAAAAGAGTTGATGCGAAATATGGAATCTGTCGACTGTTTGGAGGCGTCGTACCACAGAGTATAATAAAGTCAATCCTAACGGGAGATCCTTATCCTATCCGTGTACTCTATTGCCAAGCCACAAACCTTCTCTTAGTTAATCCTAACGCACAAGAGATTTATCGGGCCCTTAAGGAGAAATTAGATTTTTTGGTCGTGGCCGATTTTTTTGTGACACCCACCGCCGCATTGGCTGATATCGTGCTACCAGTTGCAAATTATCTTGAGTTTGATGGTATCCTACATTTGGCGCCGTTATACCAGGGATGTCAAGTGATGCAGAAGGTGACCGAGGTCGGCGAATGTTGGTCTGATTGGAAGATATTCAATGAGCTGGCAAAGAGGATGGAAGGTATGGAGGATTACTGCTGGCCGAATGAAAACGAGTTCTTGAACGCCCTGGTGAAACCTATGGGCTTAACATTTGACGAGTTCAGGAAAGTAGAAGCGATTTACGGAGTTAAGAAATATAGGTTTTATGAAAAGGAGGGTTTTGCTACTCCTTCGAAGAAGGTCGAATTGTACTCGAACCAACTTAAAGAGTGGGGTTTTGAGCCGCTCCCTAAGTATTGCGAGCCTCCAGAGACCCCGTATAGTGATCCCGATTTGGCAAAAAAATATCCGCTTATTCTTACCAGCCGTAAGGTAAATAACTATCAGCATTCAACAGGCAGGCAAATAGGCAGCTTGCGTTTTCTTCGGCCGGAACCCATCACTGAGATTAACCCTAAAACAGCTAGCGAACTGGGAATAAAAGACGGAGACTGGGTCTATATTGAAACTAAGCGAGGCAGGATAAGGCAGAAGGCTAGTCTAACGGACGCCATTGATCCTAGAGTAGTAATGGTCGATTACGGCTGGTGGTTTCCAGAAAAGGGGGCATCGGACCTATATGGTTGGGCTGAGTCAAACATTAACATATTAACTGATAATAATCCGCCCTATGATGTGCAGAGTGGAGGCACACGCTTGAGATTCTTCTTGTGCAAAGTCTACAGGGGATCCTAGTCCTAGTAAGATTTAGTTATAGGGGGGTGGTAGATGAGTAAGGTACAATGTGGTATTCACCGGAGAAGAAATCAAATCTTAGGAGGAGGGATAATGAAAAGACACAGGTAGTTTACTTGTTTACAATGAACGGGGGTACTTGTCTCATTTCAACATCGCCAGTATTACCTTCTGCGATAACTTATGCCGACCGGGCTCAAGAACCGGCTTCTCGACGAGTGATACTAAAGCCTGTCACATTTGAACCAGGGCCTCGGGCGCTGATCAACCCTTCCCGGTGGGTTGTTGAAAGAGTCAACTTCCGGCCAATGACCCGGTGAATGACTACATCCTCATAAAGCGCCCCCCAGTCTTTTTTCCCCTTCTTCATTTTAATAATTCCGGCAGTCGTCTTTAAATTTGTAGTAAAACGGAAACGAACTAAAAAAGCTTTTCCTCTTCAAGCAGATGGACTTAAGTAGCTGAAACAAAATCCCTGTAAATACATAAAGAAAGGAGGTGGAAGCCGGGCTGCTAGGGGAGTATTCAACTGGTTAGGTTTTAATTTTACTAAAGAGTTAAGAATGACTACAATGGAGGTGTAAAATGAAGCGCTCGATAGCATGCATGATAATTTTATTGATAGCTTTAGTCCTTGGACTTTCAATTTCTGGTTCCAGTACAGCACAACCAGCAAGACCAATCAAAATCGGGGGCCTTTTTGAATTGACGGGATTTGTTTCTCCGAATGGCCAACAAGCGCATCAGGGCGCATTGTTAGCAATAGAGCAGGAAGGCGGGAAGCTTCTGGGTAGGCCCCTTGAATTCATAGTCGAGGATACGGCGACAGACGTGCCGACCACTATGGATAAGGCGAGGAAGCTCGTTGAGGTCGACAAGGTTAAAATAATTGTCGGTCCCATCTTCGGTCCATGCACTAGCGCAATGGCGGGTTACCTGGACAAAGTACAGATCCCATTCATCTCCATTGCAACGCTCGATGATGTCATCGTATTGAAAAACAAATGGGCATTTGGAATCGTCGGAACCGCAGAAACCAATGGCTACCCCATGGGCATTTACGCGGCTGAGAAGTTGGGTTACAAGACGGTTGCGACCATAGGCTGTGACCTGGATGCCGGCCATGAATTCATACGAGGTTTTGTCCTAGGGTTTCAATCAAAGGGGGGCAAGGTGATTCAGCAGCAGTGGTCTCCCCCGAATACGAGCAACATGATGCCTTTTCTTATTGCCGTAGACAAGAACGCCGATGCCCTGGTTACCTGGTGGCCCGGCACTGATCAATTTGCAGGTTTTAAGCAATACAAGGAACTCAACCTCAAGATGCCCATGCTTCAACCGGAAGATGGGGGCATCCTCGGCAACCCGTTAGCCGCTAAAGCTGTGGGACCCGGCGCTATCGGCACGTACACAACCCTCGAGTACAGTTATTTGGCCAATACCCCTGGAAACAAGGAATTTGTGGCAGCCTTCCAGAAGAAATACGGTTCGCTTCCAGCTCCCCTTGCGGGATGCGCCTACGTCAGCGCCAGAGTTGCGATTGAAGGGCTTAAAAAGGCTGGACTCGATAGCTCGAGCAAGAAATTGAAAGATGCATTGACGGATCTGAAGATGGACACGATTCATGGGCCCAAGAGTTTCAACAAATGGCGTATAGGAACCTATACCTGTCCGGTAGTAAGAATCGACGAGGATTTCGTTCCACAGATCATTGCAGAATATCGAGTCAAAACGGATATAGTTAAGGGCGAATTGGTATACAGCCTGGAACGTTAGCCGGATGGTAACTTGTTGGTCTAAAGCCGGTTTTTGACCCTGAGAATGGCTTCATGGATGTAGTTCTTGTTTGTATCCTGAGTGGGCTTTCATATGGCGTGGTCCTTTTTCTTGTGGCCGCTGGACTCTCTTTTGTCCTAGGTCTTATGGGAATAGTGAATTTAGCCCACGGAGCACTGGTGATGACCGGAGCTTATGCAGGTTTGAACGTGGCAAAGGCAACCGGAAGTTTGGTACTAGGAGGGCTCGCAGGAGCCCTCCTAGCCGGCCTTGTGGGCCTGTTTCTTGAACGCGGCTTTTTGAAAAAACTTTACAGGTTTCAGCTTGACCAGATACTTATCACCTTCGGCTTTGTCTACATTATTGCCAACGTTCATCTTTGGGTCTATGGGGCATGGCCCCTAGAAGCTTTCATTCCCCCGGCCTTGACCGGATCGTTTGTTATAGGCCGATTTTCTCTGAGCGCCTTTCGCATCGTCATTATGTGCATAGGCGCCGTTCTATGCCCCGTACTATGGTGGATTCAAGATCGGACGAAGATAGGTGCCATCATCCGGGCCGGAATGGATGATCCTGATCTGGTCGCCGTCCTGGGGATAAACCTGCGCCCCATTAACATCGCCGTATTCTTTGCAGCCGCCTGTTTATCAGGCTTTGCCGGGGTGCTTGGGGCCTTTCCTCTTGGAGGCGTCAGTCTCGAGCTGGGGCAGCAGATGGTGTTCTTGGCAATAGCGGTTGTTGTGGTGGGAGGTGTCGGCTCCATACAGGGGACCTTTGCGGGCGCTTTGATCATTGGCGTTTTTTCATCTTTAGCGGGGACGTACCTGCCGGCAGCGGCCATGTTCGTGCCTTATTTTCTGATGATAATGATTCTTATTTTCCGTCGGCAGGGCCTGTTTGGTAGAACTGGGGTTTAAAACGCAATGGAAAGGATTAAAGATCAACTTATTCATTTTACCCCTGCAATGGCGTTAGTCGTTTTATTAACGACGGCACCTGCGTGGATCGATATAAGTATCATGAGCCTGCTTACCAAGATAATGATTTTTGGCTTACTGGCAATGAGTTTGGATGTCGTATTCGGGTACGTTGGACTCTGGTCTTTTTGTCACGCTGCTCTCTTCGGGGTGGCAGCCTATACCAATGGTATCATGATTCAGCTATTTAACATCACCAGCTTCTGGATTGCGGCTCCCATGAGTATCCTAGTGACGGCTGTCGTCTCGGCATTGCTTGCCTGGATAGCACTCCGGATGTCAGGCATCTATTTTCTCCTAATTACGCTTGCTTTAGGTCAGCTGATTTTCAGCACTGTCTTTGTATGGAGAAAAGTGACAGGCGGCTCCCAGGGGCTCATCAATATTCCTTATCCGGATATCGGTATCGATTTTTCTCCTGCAATCTTTTACTACTTCACCTTGATCATTATTCTTATCTGTGGTTGTGTGCTGCATTATTTACTCAAATCACCGTTTGGATATAGTTTGCAGGGGATTCGTGAGAACGAAACACGCATGATTGCTTTGGGTTTCAACACGTGGAAGCACAAATTTCTGGCCTTTGTGATCAGCGGGGCATTTGCAGGTATCGCGGGAATATTATATGTCCACTATAATGGAATTGTCGTACCCACAGACGTGGATATGGCTTCTTCAGGCCTGGTCGTTATCATGGTGATTATCGGAGGAAGTGGCACGCTCTGGGGAGCGATGATCGGAAGTGGTGTCATCTACGCTCTTAGCTACTTCGTGAGCTTGCTCACACCTGAGCGCTGGCCGTTGATTCTGGGAGCATGTTTTGTAACGGCGGTTATGTTTGCCCGGGGTGGTCTTTTCCCTCAGTTGTGTAAACTATGGGATAAAATTGTTACTCCGGAAAACAAGCTGTTAAGCCTCGGAAGCGAGATGGATGAATGATGGAAGTCTTGAAGATTAGGAACGTTGCTAAAAACTTCGGCGGCCTCAAGGTATTGCAAGACGTTTCTTTTATCCTCAAAGCGGGAGAAAGGGTAGCGCTGATTGGCCCCAATGGCGCTGGCAAAACAACGCTGGTGAATGTTCTGAGCGGACTGCTAAATCCAACTTCTGGTAGCATCACCCTCCTGGGACGCGACGTGACTAAATTGCCACCCTTCGATCGAGTTGCGCTAGGACTCGGACGCTCTTTCCAGGTAAGCAGCCTGTTCCCGGCACTTAGCCTGTTCTCGAATGTTTTGATGGCGCTATATGGTATTCAAAAGACTCGATATCAGATGTTTCGTTCGTTTACAGGCTATCAAGACAATAACCAGAGAGCCCGGGAGTTATTGGAAAGCATTGGCCTATGGGATAAGAATGAGACACTCGTCCGAGATCTCTCGCACGGTGAGAAACGGCGGCTTGAAATGGTTTTATCAATCTCCTCCCAACCCAAGGTTCTTTTGTTAGATGAACCCAATGCGGGTCTCAGTAGCGAGGAAACGGCAAGCTTAATTCACATGGTTGAAAATCTCGCTGCGGGGACGACCACATTGGTCGTTGCCCACGATCTCGATTTCATCTATCGGCTTTGTGACCGCGTGATGGTACTCTACTACGGAGAGATTATCGCGGACGCGTCCTGTGAGGAGATACAGACCGACCAACGGGTGTGTAGTATCTATTTGGGCACAGAGGTCAGAGATGCTTGATCTTATAGATGTCCACAGCTCATATGGCGACACCCAAGTACTGCACGGGGTTTCATTAAAAGTAGATAAGGGGGCGGTTGTCGTACTCCTGGGTCGTAATGGAATGGGTAAAACTACGTGTGTCCATACGATCGTGGGGCTTATTGCCGCACGAAGCGGAACAATCACGTTTGAGGGAAAAGAGATCACCGACCTAGCCCCACATAGAATTTCTTTGTTAGGCCTGTCTTTGGTGCCCCAGGGGCGGCGTATTTTTCCGTCGCTCAGTGTCAGGGAAAATCTGATTCTTGGGATGCGCGGGAAGGGGTACACATTGGATTCAATCTACTTATTGTTCCCTGTGTTGAAGGATCGGGTTAATAACATGGGTAATCAGTTGAGCGGCGGTGAACAGCAGATGCTGGCCATCGCAAGGGCGCTTCTGGCCAATCCGCGCATGCTTCTAATGGATGAACCCTCCGAAGGACTAGCCCCTCTAATTATCAAGATGATTGGCGATGTCTTACTAAGACTGAAGGAAGGCGGTCTCTCTTTCTTACTGGTAGAACAGAATGTGCCTCTTGCTTTGAGGGTGAGCGATTATGCCTATGTCCTAAACAAAGGGAGAATTGTGCATCAATGTACTAAAGATGAGCTCGTTGCAGATAGGAGGATACAGGCCGAGCATATTGGTGTATCGAAATATGGGGTCAGGTAACTCCTTGGTTGAACCTCGAGCTATGCTGGAGAGAGTAGAAAGAACTATGCGATAGTGCTTGAGGAAAAAAGTTCCTTTCGGTAGGATGGTAACTTAAGAGAATTATATGAGACATAAGACTCCAAAAATTAGCACCGTCGAAAAAGCCCTGGCGATCCTGATGGCATTGAACGTGCCACTACAACCACGAGATGGGAGCCGTGGAGTTGATTGAAAAACCGAATTTCCATCCTGCAACGGTAGGCCGTATCCTTTAAATCCTCAGCCGAAAAGGTTTTCTGCAGCTCAATCCAAGGACCCGAGAATTTGCACTTGGACCGTCAACATTCGAATTGGAAATACGCTCTTTCGCTCCTTCAATGGCGACTGCCTGACCATGGCCATACCTTATATTGTGGACCTTTGCGAGGAAGTTGGAGAAACCGTCATGCTTGAAACGATGCCCGGCGACCACCCAGTCGTGACCCACATTGCCCAAGGTAAGCGCTCGTTGAGGGTAAACCGAATATCAGGGATAGAGTCCCGATTCAAGTTTCGCCTAGGGCGAAGGCCATCCTTGCTTTTTCTGACCCGAAGATGGTGAGCAGGCTTCCGGGTAAAAAGATGGAACGGTTGACGCCGTACACCGTAACCGATAGAGAGACCTTAAACCTTCAACTGAAGGAAATAAGACGACTGAAAGTTGCTTTTTGCCGGGAGGAGATGGTCATCGGTGTCAATACGATGGGTGTCCGTATCTTTAATCATGAGAACAAAACGTTTCAGCGGTTATGATTGCGGGTCTTGCTTCAAGAACTAGAACTAAATGTTATCCGGAATCTGCCATGGTCGGAACTCTGAAGAGGGCCGCCCGCGATATTTCTGCTCAACTTTTCCATCAACGTGTTCATGGCCACCCACAAGGAATAGGTCGGTGCTCCACCAGAGAGTCCAATCTCTTCGTGTAAATGTCACCGTACTGGAGTATGCCCTTAGGCTCATCACCACCTGTACCGTCGATAATTACTTAGAAAAGAGGATCGCAATAAGATGAACAAGTTCGATTTTGTCGATCAAACCTTACGAGATGCGCAGCAGAGTCTCTGGGGTTATATGATGAGGACCGATCACATGACCCCGATAGCGGAAATGATGGATCGGGTCGGATACAGAGCGATCGCGACGGTAGGTTCCCAGGCGTTTACGGTACAGGTCCGCAATCTCAATGAGGATCCCTGGGAGAGGATACGGCTTCTTTCCAAGCTGATCACAAGAACTCCTCTGCGTGGGTCTTACCAAATCGGAAGTCTTTCCTCCTTCGATCTGAGCACCCCACGTGACATCATCACCCTTTGGATAAAGCGATCTGTCGCCAATGGGATAAAAAGTTTCTGGATTTGCGATTATCAGTATGAAATGGAGAAATTCTTCTACTTCGCCCGCATCGCGAAGGCTGAGGGGGCCGAGGTCGTGCCGGCGCTGATGTACACGTCCAGCCCTGTGCATACGAATGAGCATTGGGCACGAAAGACCCGACTGATATTAGAGGCGAAGGATTATGTCGATCGGATCATGATAGAAGATGCGTCAGGAGTGATAACGCCGGAAGGCACCAGGGAACTGGTATCCATTGTTCAAAAGAACTGCGACGGACTGCCTCTCGAGTTCCACTCCCACTGTAATTCAGGGCTGGCTCCTCTGTGTTACCTGGAAGCGATTCAATCAGGGGTTACCACCGTGCATACTGCGGTTGCCCCTCTCGCCAATGGCACCTCCCTGCCCGCTGTGGAAACCATCTTAAGAAATGCCCGCCGTCTGGGCTTTTCCTCAGATCTGAATGAGGACGCGCTCGCAGTGGTGTCAGCCCATTTCAGAAGCATTGCCAAAAAAGAGGGGCTGCCCGTCGGAGCGCCGTTGGAATACGATCTCTTCCATTTTGAGCACCAGGTGCCCGGCGGCATGATGACAAACTTGACTCGCCAGCTCAGGGAGGTCGGGATGGAAGACCGATTGGACGAGATCCTTGAGGAAATCGTTCTGGTCCGCAAGGAGTTCGGTTATCCTGTGATGGCGACACCTTATTCCCAGATCGTGGGAGCCCAGGCCGTGGAAAACGTCCTTCTAGGCGAGCGATATAAGCAGATACCCGATGAAGTCATCAAGTACGTTTTGGGATATTATGGGGAGCCGGTTGTCCCAATAGACCAAAACGTCGTGGATAGGATAAGGAGCTTGCCGAGAGCGAAGGAGTTTCTCAACTGGGAACCTGAAGGGTACCTCAAATCGGTTGAAGAGCTCCGGCGGGAAATCGGCCCCGAGCTTTCCGATGATGATCTCTTGCTGAGAATCCTGATCCCGGGAAAACCTCTCAAGCGTGGTGAGCCCAAGAAGGAGGTCAAGTCGGCTGCCGCAAAAGCTACGACGCTGGCCACCTCATCCACTGAATTCCCGGCGGAATTCACTGTGGATGTGGATGGGGAAGTGTTCAACGTTAAGATCTCGCCCGTGTGGGATGGGGGTGGAAAGACCGAGACGATCGAGCAGGCAAAGATGCCACAGTCTCCAAAAACCGCGAAGAAACGGAAAGCGTTGCCTCCGGGGGCTATACTATGCAGGATGGCGGGGATGATCCTTTCGTTCGAAGTGAAAGTAGGCGATCGTGTCAATGGGGGCGATTTGGTAGCAATGATCGAGGCAATGAAAATGAGAAGGCATGTCCATTCACCGCACACCGGAGTAGTTAGAGAAATCTGGGCCCATGAAGGTGAGATGGTCGATCCTGAGGATGTCCTGATGGTGGTGGAAGAATGATTAATAAGATTCTCATTGCCAATCGCGGTGAGATTGCCATCCGTGTCATGCGTGCTTGCCGGGAGATGGGGATTCCTTCAGTCGCCGTTTATTCGGAGGCGGACAAGGAGGCACTATTTGCCAAATACGCTGATGAGGC
>JBEKDJ010000110.1:0-13796 GCA_050014415.1 Thermodesulfobacteriota bacterium
CGATCAAGAAAAAAGTCCCGGCAGTCACGGACTGTATGAAAAGGAGATAACCATGCAAACACAAATCAGCCTAAAAACATTTCTTGAAGATTACGGTGAGTCATTGGCGGAAAAAGTCACCCAGGAATTAAGAGTGATTCACGATCCCGCAAGAGACACGGAAGAGCAGATGGATCAACAGATGGACAAGCTGAAGAAGAATCCCTTTCCTGCTCAACGGGAGATCATTAAGGCCGTCGTCAAATCCTTTAGATCCGGCAACAAGGCAGTCTATATGGCCTGCGAAATGGGCACAGGGAAGACGCTCCAAGCAATAGCTGCAGCATCCCTGCTCAAAGCAAACCCCAAAGTGCTCGTCATCTGCCCACCCCACCTTGTAAGAAAATGGATCCAGGAAATTAAGGAAGCTATGCCCTGGGCAAGAAGCATAAACCTTAATGGTGAGACCTGTTTCCAGACCCTCCAGACTCTGAGAAACAGGTTAAAGCCCACCTGCCCAGAATTCTATGTGATTGGCAAGGAAAAGGCCAAACTCAGTTATCAATGGAGGCCCGCGGTCATTAAGAGAAAGACGGGAAACTTTTGCCCAAAATGCGGACAACTCCTTCTTGACCAGGATGGGACACCCCTGCCAGTATTCGAGACCAACACCCAGGGAAAGCTCAAAAAGAAATACAGCTGTCAAAATCCCATTGCCAAATGGAAATGGTCAAAAGACTATGAAGAATGGAGACTCAAAAAGGAGATATGCGGGGAGCAACTCTGGCAGCCTGATCTCACAAAACAGGGCTACCTGAAACCTATGCCCGCGCAATACATCAAGAGCAAGCTCAAGAATGTTTTTGACCTCCTCATTGCTGACGAATGTCACCAGTACAAGAACCAAACCGGCCAGGGATGGGCTTTCGCAGCCCTAACAAACACCTGCAAGTACACCCTCTGTTTGACAGGGACCTTTGCAGGAGGATATGCCCAAGATCTCTATTATTTGCTTTATCGGACCCATCCAAAACTCATGGTCGAGGATGGGAATCCATGGGGAAATCCCATGCGGTTCATGGAAAAATACGGGATCCTTGAAAGAATCACAACCGTTTCCGAGGAAGATGGCCTCACAACAAAGGCCAAGAAGAGAACCGTCGTCAAAGCAAAACCCGGGATCAGTCCCCTCCTCTTGGGAAAGACCCTACTGCCAAACTCCGTGTTCCTTAGACTGTCAGACTGTGTTGAAAATCTTGTCCCCTATGAAGAGGAAGTCTATGAAATCGAGATGAGGCCGGAACAGGCAGAACACTACCAGGAATTCGAAGACAAAATGAGAAAAGCATTAAAGGAGGCCCTTGCCCAAAGAGACCAATCCCTGCTCGGAGCCTACCTAAATGCCCTTCTGAGCTACCCCGAGAGGATCTACAGAGGCATTAAGGTCCTTCACCCTCACACCAAGGAGCTTGTAGCTATAGGACCACCAGTTCAAGGCGTCATGCCAAAAGAACAAGAACTTTTGGACATTATCGAAAAAGAACTCAGCCAGAGGAGGAAGGTACTTGTTTATATCCAGAACTCCAACACCACTGACATCAGCCCAAGACTAACAGAACTGATGGAACAGAAAGGTTACAGAATAAAGGTCTTAAGAGCCGGAGATAGCGAAGGACGGGATGAAAAGATCAAGAAATGGGTTAAGGAAGGGCTTGACATCCTTATCTGTAATCCTAAACTCGTTGAAGTGGGGCTCGACCTCCTCTTTGCAGTGACCGTAATTTTTTATCAGTCTGGGTATAGCACCTACACGCTGAGACAGGCATCGAGGAGGTCCTGGAGAATTTCTCAAACCCAGCCGGTAAAGGTGTATTTCCTCACCTACGCCGATACCATGCAGACCCGGGCCATGAAGCTCATCGCAGACAAACTGACCTGCTCCCTGGCACTGGAAGGAGAATTGACGGACAAGGGGCTTGCTGCCCTTTCAGAAACTTCAGACTCTATTACCAAAGAATTAGCGAAGATGCTTGTAGAAAAGTCTCAGGATAACCGGAGCCTCAAAGACCTTTGGGCCTCCTATCGCAAGAAAGAGGTTCAGTTAGAGTGTCAGATAACAGAGGTGAAACCTCTGGAAGTGAAACAGGAAGAGGTATTAGCTCCGGAAGAAAATATTGAAAAGGTGACAACGGAGGCAGAACAGATCGGAAGCAAGGTCGTTAAAGTCCAGTTTATTGAATTCGTTGGTAAGAGAAAGAAGAAAGTGACTCACATCGAAGTAACCCAAGCAGAACTTAAGGATTTACTGAAAAACCCTGGGAAAAACGTGGTCGCACAATTGTCGATGTTCTAACAGGCGGGGAGGCTCTGAATAGGGCTTCCCCCCCTACTCATTATTTTCTTTGATCTTTGGGCACCCCAAAGCAGTATCTTCATTCATCCCTTTTCGTCCTTCATCTCTTGCTTGAAGGCCTTTAATTCTCTTTTGGTCAATTTTATTAACCTATTTTCCATATCATTCATTTCTTTGAAGATATTCATTGCTCCTTCTTCACACTGTATCGCCTTCAAAAGCCAATCTCTCGCTTGAGCAGGCTGGTTGGACTTAAGGCATTCAACTGCCGAAGAAACAGAGTAACGGAAATCATTATCGTATCTGGAGAGCACAGACTCTAATCGTCGAAGCTTTTCCTCAGAAATTATCTTGTTTTTCTCGATCAGGATTTCTTGCTTGATGATGTCCCTCTCTTTTTCTGGAACCTTATCCCACCTGGCACGAAGATCTCTAAAAGACCGCAAGTCGAAATCTTCAATTTTCTGGCCCAAGTCCTTGAGATAAGCAAATTGTTTGAGAATTAGATTTTCCTTCGGAGCTATCTGATTCAATCTTTCAGCAATAAGATTTCTGCCTTTGTCCGTGCTGCCATATTCATCGATGATCCTGATGATCTGTCGCAGGCGGCCCACGATATCCCCGCTCTCTTTTATCCCTTCCTTGGTAACCCGTTTAAGGTCCCTCTTAATGGAAGAGATCTCCCGCTTTTCGCCACTGACGTTCTTTTGAATATTCGTGTCGTGAGAATTTCTGGAGTGTTCTAATGTCAGTCCCAAAGACTTCATGTTCCTGCCTGACCAAAGGGAACTGATGATTTTCCAAATGGAAATCAGGACAGCCACCATTAAACCAAGATCGAGCCAAGCAAACCAAGAATTCGCCTCCAACGATTGAAAGAATTCGGGGAGAGTGGCTCGGATCAGAAAATAAGTAATAGCAAAAGCAAAGGATCCCGCCCCTGTATTGCCCGCTCCGATAGCCTTAACGAGATAGAAAATAACCATTCCTACCACGAGGATTAACATCCCGGCGGCAATCGGTCCAAAAGACTTTATACTGAAACCCACCCTGTATTCCAACAAAGACAGCGATAAAGCCAATACCAAGCCAATGACCACCGACAAGACTTTCCCTTCCCTACCTCCAAATCTCCGTCCAAGGGTAATCTTGCCAACAGAAACGAAAAGATTGAGAAAGATGAAAAAGTCGACCCAATAATGGTACGCGTTGTAAAAACTGCTGATGTCTAAATCCTGAAGAGGATGGAACAAATCATTTAAGGAACCACTTGAACCATAAGCAGAAGCTGGGATCATGAGAAGAACCAACATAACTGCAGCAGAGAACAAAAACCGAGTTTCCGAAGTCATACCCCTTAAATCAGGGGCCTGAGTTTAAAAAGGTTTTGATTTCAAAACCCTTCCAGTTCTCCATTAGCATCCGGAAAGCTCTCAGCAGGTGTTAAAGTCTTGGGCGATCTTAAACAAAGGATAAACCCGCCTCAATCATATGAACAAATCGGGGGTGATAACCGTGCAACTTATTGAAACCATTATAGGTGCAAGGGTGATTTTAACATGAGCCCTATGTTAGAGTTTTACAGTTTTTCTAAATCGGTCGATATTCTTGTAAAGAAGGTCTTGTGAGTTCGACTCAACCTGAAGAAGACACATCTGGATATTGGGAGAGGTGAAACACAAGACCAAAGACAAAATTGATGGGAGTTGTTATCCCATGGTTCTTTCCTCTCCTGTTTTGACTTGACTCAACAACCTTTTCTGTCTAATAATTCCTGTTGTTCGATGGGAAAAATCCTGCTGGCAACCCTTTTACGGAGAGAAGCACAACGGAACTCCATACCTGGTCTTCTATTTATTTAACTAGGTTCCAGACCAGAATGTCTGATCAACGGCATGCCTTCCAGTCTCAACAAAATTGGTAGAAGGTTCTCTTTTAGCTCTGGAGTAGGGAAATGAAGTTCATGGGTGCTGATATTAGGATTACTGATATCCCTAAAGAAACAGTGGTGAAGCTGGTTAAAGAATTCATAGGTTCGAACCAGCTGCGTATAATAGAGGAAGACGAAATTAATGCAAATATAACCCACATTAGGGTTTTTAATCGAACCGATTCGTATTTCAAGCTCTGGTGGAAAGGGACTCCTCAGGTCATAGATTGGACGATTCTCGAGTTGGAGGACCAAAGGACAAGAATCGAGACTCGTTTCGGGGCTCATGCGAAATACCGATTGTGGTTTTGGAGTATTTGCGTTGCCCTAGCAACCTTATTCTCTATTCGATATGAAATATATACTCGCCTGCTTACGGTTAACACTTCAGAACAATTGCTAAGAACTATGTCTCAAGGAGTGTCAAACAATTTTATTATAATCCTGCTTTTAGTTGCAATGTTAGTACTCTTGGTTAGATATGGCACGACTAGTACTGACCTCTTTTCAAGACAACTCTGGAAGAGTCTTCACGCTGGTACGCCCGATTCAGAAATGATAGTGCAGAATAATTACAGCTCCCCGCAGCCGATCGAAATCCTTATTTTTGTTTTGGCGGGACTTGTGGCTTTTCTGGCTAAATATGGGCACATGAAAATGTCTATATCACGTTTCACAATAAGTGCGGCAGTATTGTTTTTGACCATCTTGACCTTTCTTCTATTAGCATACTTTGCTCTAAGAAATAGTGATTTTAGTAACCGACTTATATTTATTCTTATCAGTCTCGGGCTAACCATATCACTAATGCTGTTCTACAGTCTTCCATATATCAGCCCATTAGGAAGATCATATAATCGGTATGTGGAGTTTGCAGAGATACAGCCTAAAGATAACTCCGAGGGTAATCTGAAAAGTAACGTTAATGTTAATAATGTTAAGAATGCGATTCGAGGCTTTCTCTTTTTTTTATCTACTGGTACCTGGATGATGATTCTTCCTGCGGCTGTTGGCTTAGGTTTAACGGCACGAGCAGCGACGGAAGTCAAAAGGTGGAAAGAGGATTTCTTCTATAGGCGAAAGTGGACCTCACTGCAGAGAGGAATAGTTGGTTTAAAAGGTTTCAAGAAACGATTCTCTCATATTGTATTCTTCTTTTGGATAGTTACATCCGCCACTCTCTATGTGATGATATATACGGTCTTATCCATCTCTGAGTTTTGTATTCTCAATAAGAGCTTCTTGTTCCATATGAATATAAGCGAAAGGTACTTCAATGAAACGAAGGCAGTTGTCGGTGTTGTCTTGACACCACTAACGAGTCGGCCTGTTGCTGATTTCTTGGCCCGGGTGATCCTTTTCGCGTATTGCGTGCCTTTACTTTGGTTGTTATATAGGGTACTAAATAAGAGAATAAAGGGTTACTTTAGAAACCTTAAGGAGAGAAAGCAATTCATATTACACGAGATGGATGACCATCTTAACCTTTATAAGATTGCCAGGGAAATCGCAGAAGATTGCGGTGTGGCAACACCGGACATTGTCGTAACGCCATCAAAGATACCTATAATGCGCGCCGAGTACATTGGGTTTCCTCACTTTCATTCCTACGTGCTCCTCAGTGAAGGATGCTTGAACCGTAAAAAGGAGGAGCTTATAGGATTGCTGGCCCATGAGATTTATCACATCAAGCGGCATAACTTTAAATGGTATGCTCTGAACCTACTTTCAGACTATACGGTTTTTGGGAGTGGGTTCTTGGCAGCGACAATTAATTCGCACCAGCTTGAACTCGATGCGGACCGTTATGCAACTGAGTGGGTTAAGGAAAGAGGGGCAGTTTCGGACTATATTAATGGGCTGCAGATTATGTACGTTGGAGGTTCAGTTAACAGGGACGGGACAGGATTGAGTCTGACGGGCAGCCATCATGGAAATGCGGATGAAGGAGAGAAGAAACAGGAATCTGTTCTGAGAAGGCTGAAAGGAAACATGGGCACGGTATTTGAACTCTATTTTGGAGAAACAATCCTAAGCTACATCCATCCGTCCCTTGAGGAGAGAATAGAAAAGATAAGGGCCATAGGAGAAAGTAGTGATTTGGAGTAAGGAGTGACATTCCTCGAAACGCACTAGGCTCCAAGAATGAACTCGATGGCTTTGTCAATCAATTCGGGCGAGCATCCAGTAGCACGACCAATTTCGGTGACTGCTTCCTTGAACTTCTCATCAGGGAGCGCCTCTATATTTTCATTTTTGATTTGGTTAAAGAGTATTATGACCTTAGGGGTCTTGAGTTGGGAGGCTTCTTCGCCAACAATTCCAAGGGCTCCGGAAACCGCTTGTTGTGTCAAGTCTTTTGGCGTTATGTCCTTGAATATGCCCCAGGCCAAGTCGAATAGTTTAAGTTCCGAAGGGTAAGATTTCTGTATAAAATCATGAGCCAAGCGTTTGGCACTTATTTTTTTGTCAATGGCAATCAATTCATCTGCTGGTTCACCATCATGCAAAAGAGGGAGTTGGGATGACTCAGGCTCAGCCACGGATGGTCCTCCCAGTTCTCTTAGTACCTGATGTTGCTCCTTTTTGATTTCTTCCAAAATGTCTTGGAAAGCTTCTTCGGTGAAGTGGGTCTGGATTAGATTTTCAACTCGTTTCAGCTTTTTCTGCTTCTCAATTTGTTGAGCTTTCTCCCAACAGTATTCGCATTCCAGGAGGTGGATCTCCACTTGCTCGTCTTCAATATACTTTCGGGAAGCATAATCCGCTACCCTGCTACCAATTTCTTCGTTAGTGCATTTCATAATAGGTCCTCCCAATCGGGGAGTTTTTCCCCACAACGTTCGACAAATGCTTCATATATATCTCGTGCTTTCCCTGGCGTGGTGTGGCGGTATTTTTCAGCCAGGTCAGGATATGTCATCCCTTCATACAACCTATCTTTAATAAGTTCTTTTTGCCAATCCTCCGAAATCTGAGCGAGCGTTTCTTTTATAGCTTTTTGAAGAATTTCCTTTTGTTGCTTATTTTGTAGTATTTGTTCTTGGGTCGGTGAGGTGTCTATCTGAGGATCGTCATCCGAAGAAGCTTTTCTTGTCTTACGTATCAACTCATCTATCATTTCCAAAACATGAGATCTTATTTCATAAAACATATTAATTCTACTTTGTACCTGGTCTAGGTCCTTTTGGTCCAAGGGCCCGGTTTCCAAGGTTTCAATTCTTCCCTTTAGCGCTTCAATATGACGGTCGATTCTGGACCGAACACGGTATAATCTATCGAGGTCTGGATTATGAATGGGTCTCCTTATACCGTCAACAAACTTGTAGTGAAGAATTCCTCTCACATAGGCTGACCAGTTATTAATCTGCTTTCCGGAACGTATCACACTCATCAAAGACAACAAGGTTTCTTGAATTATGTCCTGAATTTCGCTTCTCGGTGCCCCCCACTTTTTAAGATAGTACCCGCATATCATAAATAACAACTTAAAAAGCTCATTCTCAGCTTCACGTTGACCAAGTCTTGTGTCATCAATTAATTTTTTCAGTTTTTCTTCCTGATTTGTCATTTCCTTCTCTCAATGAGAAATTTTGCTTTCGTTCACAGACGATCTCTATTGGATGACCAAAAGCAACTTGGATTGAACATCAAAAATAGTGGAGGAGAATATGGACAAAAACTTAAACGATTTATTCGAAGAAATCAACAAAATTGAGCAATCCAATCAAAATAACCAATCCGGAATTTACGTGAGACGGGAAAGGAAAGTCGAAATTGTTGCCGGAATCGAACGAATCATTGAAATTATCCGGTTTCAAAAGCCAGATTCAGATGGGATCCTCAATATAATCGAAGAGATACGGTATCTTTGCCAGGGGTGCAACTCCGTCTGGGTAGTCCCCGGAGTAGATAAATTCACCAATGATAAGAAAATACTTTGTGGAAAGTGTTCATTCAGGGGAAAAATCAAGAACCTTTCGAAGCCTGTATGGGGTTTTTTCATTAAATCTGATGAAAAGAAGTGAATTCCGCCAAAAAACGGACAAATCGACCTAATCAATCCCTGAAGGAGATCATCAACGAACCAGGAGAGAAAACCGGACGAAAAAATCCTTGAAACGATTAAGTACCTCTACGACTGCGGTTTATCTGGGGATCCTTTTATTAGCAAACTTTTGCAAGACGCCCTCACAACGGGAGATTTCTCCGAACTCCTCCACCACCTTGAAAGAAACCCGGAGCAGATTGAATCGGTAAACAGGCAGAACATCGTAAGAGAGTACTTAGCAGAAAAATACCCTTTTTACCCATTGCCTAGCGGTGAGGAATTGGAGAAGCTAAGTGGACCGATTAAGATGGGACTCATCAACTCAATCAACCAAGCGCTCATATTCTTTGGGCTGGATCCCGACATCCTAGCCATGCACACCATGGTTGCAGGAAGAACCGGATCGGGAAAAAGCTGGTATTTTGCTTTCATCCTCATCCAAATGGTCCTTCTTTCGGCGCTCCGCGGTTTTAATGTCTTCGTCCCCGATAACAAATGCTTCTACCGCAGGCTCCTTGGGAAAGTTCCGGGGTTGAACATAATCACCTTCGACAATTTCATCTTTAACCCCTTGGAGGTGCCGGATTGGATGCACCCGCTCGATTTTGTTTATCTCTTTGCCAAGAAGTTTGCGGCTGATAACCTGCTCTGGATTCCAAGCGAAAACCTTATCAGCGATGCCCTAGAGATTCTCTTCAGAAAAAAGGGGATCTTTGACAGAAGTAAAAACTATCCTAACCTATTGGAATTATACGAGACCATTAACAACCTCCGAAACGATAAAACTTATGGTCCAAGGTATAGGGACATTTTTGAGGCTTCGCTCAATAGATTTAAACCCTACCTTCACATTAAGAACCTCGTCCGGAGCAAAGGAATCAGTCACGAAGTCTTTTGCACCGAAAATGTCGTATTGGAATTACCCCTCAATAAAGTCCCAGATGCTGTTCACAATTTCCTGGTCTCCTGGATCCTCAATCTCACTTACTCAAAGAACATTACGCTGGGAATAAGGGGAGACCGGCTCCACCATTTCAACTTGATAGACGAATCAAGAACCCTTTTGAACGCGAACCGTGAACACAGCGGATTTGAAAATATAGAGCCTGGAATAAATGAAATTTTTGCCAAAGGAAGAGAGTTCGAAATAGGTCTTTGGCTGGGAAGCCAGGAAATGAAAAGTTTCTCGTACAGCTATAAAGCCAATTGTTTCACAAAAATTTGCTTTCCTTTAACTGAAGGGGATGATGTCTCTGAAATCAAACGATCATTCGGTTTGACTGAAGAGCAGGGAGACTACCTCTACAAGCTTGCTGAAAGAAGGATGGCTGTGTGTCGTTTTGCAAAGTTTGAACGCCCGTTCATAATCATCGTGCCTGAACTCCACGGATTAGAGCAGGTTCCAACCGACAAGGAAGTGGAAGAAGCCATGGCCGGCTTTTATCAAGAAATCCTGCCCAAAGAGGATGCCGCAGAAATTGTCTCCCAGAAAGCCATTCCCCGATTTAATTTCTCCGACGCGGAGATTGATGGGACCGTCATGCTCAGGCACCTCGCGCAGAATCCGTTTCTAAGCTACGGAAACTTAATAACCGCATTGAACCTAACCCCCGCGAGAGGGGACAAGGCTAGAGCATGGATGGTAAATTCTGGATTCCTCGTGGAAGTCCACAGCATCATGCTCCGGAGAGGCAAGCCCGGAGAGTATTATGAGTTGACTGAATATGCCTACAACCTTTTTCACGGAAAACCTCCTGCTGGCAAGGGAGGGTTCAGACACAAGTGCTTTTGTCATGCCATAAAGAATTCAATGGAAGAACAGGGATTTGATTCACAGCTCGAAGCCATGGTCGGGGCGAGCCCAAAGGCATTTGATGTCCTGGCTTGGAAGAAAGGGGAAGGAATGTTTGGTTACGAAGTGACGCTTCATTTCCAGAACCTGACTAAGAATCTGCGAGATGACCTTGAAACGACTGTCAAAAAGGTTGTGGTAGTCTGCAAGGGCAAAGATGATCTGGAAAAAGCCAAAACCATTGCCAAAAATGAGTTTGGGGGGTTGAGCAGGCTGGAATTCAAGACCATCTTTGAGTTCACACAAAAAGATTAGGATTTTTGTTTCAACTTTTTCTCCAGAAGGAAGACATTAAATAATCAGGAGGGCACAACGATGGAAATCCAGTGGAAAAACGTTTTTTTGTTTTTCGGAATCCTTTTATTACTCATTTATTTGAGCTCAATCGTTAATACCTTTGCAGAAATCATTACAGGTGGCATTGAAACGATTAAGGCGGCTTTGCCCTCTCCGGGAAGCTTTGGTCATGGAGTAAGTTCTCGAACCTACTCCCTTGCGCGGTTATGCGCATTGTTGATTTTTATCGTAGGGGTCCTCAAGCTGATAAAGAATTGGAGCAAGAAGTAATCGAACCAGAGTAGGCGACCGGTAACCATGGACAAAGAATTTCTGAATATCAAGGAAGTTAGTGAATATCTCGGGATGAAGAAATCCACACTATATTTCTATGTGGAGAATGGTGATATTCCTCATTACAGGATCGGACGCCTTATAAAGTTCAAAAAGCATGATATTGACCAATGGATGGTAGAGAATAAGCGCGAAAAAATCGACTTGCCAAAGTTGGCGTCAAGGGTGCTTGGAAAAGTATCAGGTGAAATTGTAGATGTCCACTCCATCGTCAAAAAAGCTATTGCTGAGACCAAATAAAATGGATATACTCTTCCCCAAGAGAAACCAGGTTGAGTCAAGGGCCTCAGAAAGGAGGGGACCCATGGGACTTTTCAAGAGAGGTCAAACCTGGTGGATGAGGTTTACCTACAAGGGGAAGCAGATACGAAAATCTACGGAAACAGATGACAAGAAACTGGCAGTGAGGATTTACCAAAAGGTCATGGGAGAAGTGGCAGAAGGCAAGTGGTTTGAGAAATTACCCGGGGAAGAAAAAACCTTTACGGAGATGATGGAAAAGTACTTGGTTGAACATTCAGCAAGGAATAAGGCTTCAAGTTCTCACATCCGAGATAAAAGCCTAAGAAAGCATCTGGTTCAACATTTTGGGGATCTCACCCTCGCGGAAATCAACCCCAAACTTATTTCAGAATATAAAACAAAAAGAATAGAACAAGGTGCTTCTCCCCGAACCGTGAATTACGAACTCGCCCTTATGGGCCACGCCTTCAATCTTGCTATCAAAGAATGGGAATGGTGCAAAGATAATCCGGCAAGTAAAGTCTCCAGAGAGAAAGTCAACAATTCTATCGAGCGCTGGTTAACTGACGAAGAGGAGGAAAGATTATTGGGATTGGCTCGCAAATGGTTACAGGAGCTAATTATCTTTGCACTAAACACAGGGCTACGTCAGAGCGAAATGCTCAGTCTCCAATGGCCGCAGATTGATCTCTTTAGAAAAACCTTGACCATCCTTGAGCAGAAGAACGAGGGCAAGGATATTCTACCCTTAAATAAGAAGGCCTTGGAAGTTTTGAAATTGAGGGCAAAGATTAGGCATATCAATACCAACCTTGTCTTTTTCACATCCAAAGGAACAAGGATCAGCGCCAGAAACCTGCTGAGAGCTTTTTATACAGCTACCAAGAAGGCAGGGATTGAAGGCTTTCGATGGCATGATCTCCGCCACACTTTTGCGACCAGACTGGTCCAAGAAAGGGTTGATATCTACACTATTCAAAGACTTGGAAGGTGGAAGGATATCTCAATGGTGAAGAGATACGCTCATCACTCATCTGAAAGTCTTCGGGCAGGAGTAGAAGTATTAGACAAGGTGAGAAAGAAGATTAGCACAAATTTAGCACAATCCAAGGGAAAAGGGGTTACAGCAAATCAGTAACCCCCTGATTTCATTGGCGCGCCCAGCCCGACTTGAACGGGCGACCTGCGGATTCGTAGTCCGACGCTCTATCCAACTGAGCTATGGGCGCTTTCAAATGATTTCGGATATCTATCACTTCATTCCGATCTTTGTCAACCTGCATCGTTGTGGAAATCGTTGTGACCGGATCCAGACTTTCGACTGCCCTTCTCTTGTGTTCCGGTGTTGGATGGGAGTATCTCATGGTCATTTTGATGTCCTTGTGACCCAACAGCTCGGCAATCGTTTTGATGTCGTACCCCTTCATACCGAGCCTAGTCCCGAACGTATGTCGAAGGGAATGAAAGGTCAACTCCTCGATCCCTGCCCTTTTCAGAGCGCTATGCCATGCGGTCTTAACATCGCCGTATGGCTTTCCACTATCTGAAAAGACATACTCACCACTACTTACCTTTCTGACATCTTCAAGGGTCTCGGTCAATTTCCGGTTCATGGGGATCTTCCGGATCTCGCCGGTTTTCGTTCCCTCAACGGTGATCACCCCGGCCTTGAAATCCACATTCACCCATTTCAGATTGAGGATCTCACCTTTTCTCATACCGGTATTGAGCGCCATCACGATGATCGGTTCAAGATGTTTTAATCTCACCGTGGATATGACAGTCTCCATGAGCCTTGCTTCCTCGTCATCGGAAAGTATCCTCTCTCGTCCTCTTGGTTCCCTGAACAGCTTCACTTCCTTGACCGGGTTCTTTTGTATCTTGCCCCATTTGATGGCCATCGTGAACATGTGGCGCAGACAAGCGAGTTCCCGGTTGATGGTAGCTGGTTTAACCTTTTTCATTCGATCCTGTTTGTAGCGTTCGATCATGAGAGGATTGATTTCAGAAAGCGCTCTACTTCCGAAAAAGGAACAAAGGGCCTTGATCGATACCTGATCCCGGAGAGATGATCCCGGCCTTTTGTTCACCACGGAGTATTCAAGATATTGCCCCGTAAACCTCTCAAAAGGTACTCGGACAACCCTTTGCCGCCACTCTGCACGGATGACCTCTGCTCGGCGAATGGCCAATTTCTCCTCTGCAATGCTCCGAGTGACCGGCCCGATTCTTTCCGTATAGCGCTTACCGCCCTCATAGAAGTCAAGATACCAGCTTTTCCCCCGCAGGTAGATCCCCATCAGCCCCTCCCATTTTCACCGGGAATAAGGTCATTATATCCACACTCCAGAGAAACATCAAGGGGGATTTACCAGGCACTGGAAAAAGTCTCGTTTTTGGGGCTATAGCGGGTCATAGCGGGGCCATTCTGTGGGTATGGAATGCGGCCTCGACAGCGCCGCACTCCTCCGTCAATTTACATAGGCGGCACGTTTGGGTCACCCGCGCTAAAACGTGCATGTCTCCCGATCTCCGCAGAGTTCGCCTTGAGCCATTCAACCAAACCGTGGGCATCCTGACCGGTCATGTGAGGCTTTACCAAACCTATCCCTTGGGGCCATGTCGTCCCGAAGGCTAGATGCTGTGGTAGATACCCGGTGAGAAACAAGCCAACGCCTGCTCCGATCAGTACAGCTAAAATCGTTGTTAAAATCAACCTCGTCCAATTCCTCATTTTACTTTCCCTCCTTTGTTATTG
>JBEKDJ010000111.1:0-14257 GCA_050014415.1 Thermodesulfobacteriota bacterium
GGGAGGTTGGGTCTGGATCGATGGCCGTTGGGAGTACTGATGAAACTGAAAGTTAAGAGTTAAGAATTGAGAATTAAGAGTTTAGATTTTTTAATTCATAACTCATTACTCTTAACTCATAATTCTAAATGAGGTGTTGTAGTGTTTGGTCTAGGGTTCCAGGAAATTCTGTTGATCCTTGTCATTCTCTTTTTGCTCTTTGGGGTGAAAAAACTACCAGAGATCGGGAAGGGGCTTGGGGAGACGATGAAGGAGATCAGGAAAATTCGAAGTGAGAGAAAGCCAGGAAAGGAAAAAGACAAAGAGGATCAAAAAGGGAACTTGATTTCAGATATAAAGAAAGGAGTTGAACAAATTCCAGGACTGAAGGAAGCCAAGGAGATTAAAGAGACTGCCGATAAAGTCAAGAGCATTACAAAATTTTTGAAATAACTTCCATTAATATTTAATCAATGGAGATGGTTGCTCGGGTATTGCCCATTACCTCCCGATTGGCCACAGAACTTGGCCGCCTTCCCCTTAAAACATCTGAAACATTTTTTGCAGTCCTTCGCTTCAATTCACTGATCGACTCTTTAGAATAGAAACCGACATGGGGGGAGAGGATGACGTTTTCCATTTTGAGCATGGGATTTCTGGAATCGGGTGGCTCTGTCTCCAGCACATCCAACCCTGCACCAGAGATACGTCCTTCCTCTAATGCCTGAATCAGGGCCTTTTCGTTGACGATCGGTCCCCTTGAGGTATTGATGAGAAGAGGTTTCCTATCCATTTTTTTGAATTCTTGCTTTCCGATCAAATGGTGTGTGGACTCGTTCAATGGACAGTGGATAGAGATGAAATCCGATTCCTTTAAAACGTTATCTAGGGTGGTTAATTCAATCCCCTCCAAGGCCCTTTCGATATAAGGATCAAAGGCGATTACTCGAACGCCGAAAATGGCCATTTTTTTTGCCACTTCCAAGCCGATTTTTCCGCCTCCTATGAGACCTAAAGTTTTTCCCCTGGTTCGATGGATAGGGATCCCCAGACGAAAATCCCATTGATCTGATTTAACCTTCTGATTGAAAAAAACTGTTTTTCGAATCAACGACAGAATCATCGCGATCGTATGATCCGAAACCTCATCGATACAATAGTCCGGGACATTAGCAACGATGATTCCTAAATCCGTGGCTGCCCTGAGGTCGATGGAATCGACTCCAACTCCATATCGTGCAACGACCTTGCATTTTGGAAGTTTTTCGAGGACCTTTCGGGTCAGGAGCGCATATTGGTTAATGAGCCCATCGGCCTCCTTGCACACACGAATCAAGTCTTCCTCTTCTCTGACTTGAGCCAGAATCAATTCTGCGTCCATGGGACCAAACTCTTCCTGTTCCTCTTCAATGGAGCCATGGTCACAATCTGTAATGACTACTTGATACTCAGACGGTTCCATTTCAACCTCATTTTATTCATGGAATCAAAATCACCTTAGCAGCCTGAAGGCTTTCCAGGAGATGAAACGCCTCCTCCCATTTTTCGAGGGGAAGTTTATGGGTAATAAATTTCTCAGCAGGGAGAAGGCCCTTCGCGATCAGGCCAATTGCTTTCTCCCAGGCAGTCCAGCTACTGGAGAAACAGAAATCGTAGCGAAGGGCTTTAAAAATCCCCCGGTCATAGGGAATTGAAACCTCATCTTTACCAGAAATCCCAATAGCACAAATTCTTCCAAATCTCCTTACCATCTCGAAAGCTTGATAGATGGCCTTTCCACCTCCAGAGGTCTCAATGAGAATATCCACACCCAGACCGTCGGTCAACTTCGATACCTTCTGGACAGGATCCTCTTTATCTCCATTGACAATAAAATCCGCTCCTATTTCTCTTGCCTTTTCAAATCTCACTCCTTCATCCGCACTTCTTCCAGTCACCCCAACTATCTTCGCCCCGGCAGCCTTGGCAATTGCGAGGGAGATGAGACCAATGGGTCCTGGGCCAGTGATAACCACTGATTCCCCTGCCTGAAGCTGAGATCGTTCGAGGATGGATGTGATACAGACCGCTATGGGTTCAATTAATGCTCCTACCTCAAAGGAAATGCTATCCGGGAGACGATGAAGGAGATGGGCAGGACCTGCCACATATTTTGTATAGGCACCATTAATCCCAATACCATAAGGTCTCTTCTGTTCACAGGCCTGTGGGAACCCACTTTGACAGATATAACAGACCCCACAAGAACCAGTGCGTGTTTCGGTGACAATCCGGTCGCCCACCCTCCAGCCTTTTACTTCTTTCCCTACATCCGCAATCACTCCAGAGAATTCATGTCCCAGGATCATTGGAGGCCAGTAAGGATGACTGTCATGGTAGATGTGAAGATCACTCCCGCAGACTGAAACTGCTTTCACCTCAATCAAGACCTCGTCATCTTTGATCTTTGGTTCAGGGACTTCCCTCATTTCAACGAGACCCTTGCCCTTCCCATACTTTACAACCGCTTTCATTTGATCTCCTTATTCAAATTTGTTTCCTGTTCTACTTTCCTTCAATGATCGGTAGAATTTCACCGCCTCTTTGAAGGACAGCAACCTTTGCATCACGTCCCAATAAAGAAAATGCAATTTCCAATGCCTCCTGTGGTTCCTGGGCATAGAGAAATCCAAGTTTTTCTGTTTCCATCTTCGAGATTCCAGGACATACCAAGATTCCTTTGACCCTCTCTTTGATTACCCTCCCCACATGGACAAGATGGGCAGCAGCTGTCAATTTTTGGATCTTTCCCTGACGGACTTTTCGGTCAACTTCTTCAAACGTTTGATAGCCCCATTCGAGAACTTCTGGATGACTTGGAGATACTCCTTCGGGGCAAAGGGTAACGAGGATAACTACGCCTCCTTGTTTGACCGCTAATTCTGACGCATAAATTCCTTTGGCAGCAAGCCAAAGATCTGAATCATAAGGGTGAGAATCAGCAATGATGATGTCAGCTTCCTGCGGGAGTTTAGATTGATAAATCTCAAAAGATCGCTTAGCCCCTGTACGATAAGCCTGAACCGGGTCGCCTGCGACCACTTTAATCAATCTGCCAGAACCGTCTTGGATGGTGTTGATGATCCACTTGAGCCCTGCTTTTTGAGCAACTCTTTCAATCTCTTCTTTGATAGGATTTTCGATTTTTCCTAAGATCTCTCGGCCTTTGAATTGGGCACTGAGCCAATGGGTTTTTCCTGTCGTCTCCTCTCCACAGATCCCGGGTTGAATAATATTCCCACCTCCGCTGAATCCGGACACCCGATGGGGAACGATCTGACCGATGCCAATAATAAGATCGACTTCTTTGATCATTCGATTGACGAAGATAGGAGTTCTTTTTTCTGTTTCACCAAAATAAGTAAGCTGAGATGAATCCCACCATTGGTGGTTGAAGATGGGATATCGTTTTGGAATGTCCTTTCCAAACTTTTTTACTATCTCCTCTTCGGTCATCGGTCGATGAGTTCCAAGGGCAACCAAAATTTTGATACCACTAGGTTTAATCCCAGCCTCCCCCAATTCGCTGACCAATCGAGGCAGAATCTTTTGGACTGGAGTGGTCCGGGTGTAATCATCCACAACGATCAACACATTCTTTTGCCCTTTTAGCATTTGTGGTAGAGGATCAGACCCGATGGGATGAGAGAAAGCCTCGTCAATGATCTCCTCCTCACGCTTATCAGCTTTTACCGTGGAAGGGGAAAAAATTCCGAGGAGGTTTCGATCCGGAACATCCAATGCATTGACTCTAGGGTAGGGAAAGGAGATACGCATACTTAACCTCAGTAGGTACAGGTTAAGGCTAAAGTTAAGGATAAGATTCTATTCAATCTCAACCTTAACCTCAACCTTAATCTTTAAAAAGATTACCCACTTCGTGCTTCTTGGATGGTCTTGAGAAAAGCACGGGTATTTTCTGTGATGACATGAAATTTCTTTTCTTTAATGGCCTTCTTATCTACCAGTTCGCCACCAACGCCAAGGGCAGCGGCACCGGCTTTGATGAGAGCTCCTGCATTCTGAAGGGTGACACCACCGGTAGGGACAAGAAGGATTTGTGGAAGCGGTCCTCTCAAAGCCTTGATATATTCTGCCCCTCCAAGTTGAGCAGCGGGGAAAACCTTCACCATATCCGCACCTGCATTCCAGGCAGTCAGGATCTCTGTCGGGGTCATTGCCCCTGGGATGACCACAGCGCTGTAACGATGTGCAAGCTGAATGAGATCGAGGTTGAGGGTAGGGCTGACAATGAATTGAGCTCCAGCCAGCAAAGCCGCTCTTCCGGTTTCAGGATCCAGGATGGTTCCTGCACCCATGATAATCTTATCTTTATATTTTTGGGTCAGCTCTTTGATCACGTCAATTGCCCCTTGGACGCTCATCGTGATTTCAATGAAACTCACTCCGCCCTCTTTGATGGCGTCGGCCACATCCATCGCTTCTTTGGCAGTAGAGACCCGGATCACTGGGATCAATCCCTCGGATATCATCCGGTTGAACACCTCTCTCTTTTCCATATTTATCTCCTACGGTGAAATTCCAATAACCAAATCCCAAATTCCAAATAATCACCAATTACCAAATTCCAATAACCAAATGGAATGGGTAAAGTTAAGGTTTGAAATTTGGAAATTGGGTATTATTTGGTTATTGGTGCTTGGTATTTGGAATTTATGGCGATAATGATTGCTTGCTATCATCTCGATATCCTTAATCCCGCACCTTTTAATAAAGCCTCCACTTCTTCCATGGTACTCCAGTTGAAGTCTCCTGGTAATGTATGTTTGAGAGCGGCGAAGGCATTTCCATAACGGAGCCCTTTTTGGACATCCCCTTCTTTCAGCCAACCATAGAGAAAGCCGGCAGTAAAAGAATCTCCTGCTCCCACCCTATCTACAATCTCTACCTCATACGTTCTATCCCTGAAGATCTTTCCATTCTGATAGGCAATGGCCGTCCAATTATTTTTCCAAACGGAGAGATCTTCTCTCAGAGTGATCGCAACGAGTTTAAATTTAAAGGTCTGTGCAAGTTTTTCTGCGACGGACTCATAATCCTTCTCCCTAATACCAAAGACGACATTCGTGTCCTCCTCGGTGGTAATAAGGATATCCACATTTACCATCATGGGTTCTTGAATTCTTTTTGCATCCGCCGGAGTCCAGAGCTTCTTCCGATAATTAAGATCGTAAGAAACAGTACAGCCTGCCTTCTTCGCTGCTTTCAAGGCTTCGACTGTTACTTCTGAAGAAGAGGCGCTCAGTGCAGGAGTGATGCCACTCACATGAAAATGTCTCGATCCTGTAAAGACCTTTGCCCAATCCACCTCACCCGGCTTGATCATGCTGATCGCTGAACCTGCCCGATCATAGAGGACGCTCGAAGCTCTTGGTGATGCCCCCAACTCTAAAAAATAAAGTCCGGCCCTTCCCTGATCAGACCAGACAATATTGGAACAATCCACGCCAAACTCCTGGGCACGGTCACGAATAAGATAACCGAGAGGATTCTTCGGTAATTTTGAGATCCACGCGCTTCTCATTCCAAAACGGGTTATACCCACGGCAACATTCAATTCGGCCCCGCCAACATTTAAGTCCAAACTTTTGGTCTGTTCCAACCTCTGAAAATGAGGAGGGGAGAGTCTCACCATCGCCTCCCCAAAAGTGACGAGATCGCACATAATCGTTTTCTCCTATCTAAATAGATTATCTTTTGAGTTCTATCCGCATCCCCTTTTCTGCCGAGGCGTAGGCAGCGTAAATTGCCTCAACCACATCTCTTGCCAAATCAATTCCAGAGATCGGTTCTCGGTCGAATAAAACGGCCTCTACAAAATCTTCCAATTCTTGAGGATATCCTCTCACCCAATCCTCATCAGGACTTGGAAAGTTCCATCCCGCTTTCGTCTCCAATTTTTCTGCAATATACTCATCCCCGAAGATGCGGGGTTCTGGAGCATAAACCTCCAGGGTATTGTGAGGATTGATGTTCACATTCACCACCGCATTCGAAAGATATACATTCATCGTGTTCCTCACACCACCTAAGACCGCATCAGAGGAGAAGACCGTGGCCTTCGAATGATCTTCGAAATTGATGACCATGACTCCCCAATCCTCTACATCGTCCCATTCAGAGACGATATATTTCTTCTTTTCTTTGAGGAAGGAGGCTATTTTTGTGTGCTGCCCGACTTCGGCCATGATTGATTTAGCGCGGATGGGCTTTCCATATTTCAACATTCCTTCGTAGTGTTTAAGATGGAGAACGCCACCCACAGGATGGGCTCCCAACCGCATCAGCGCTCCTCCACCCGAAGTTTTCCATTTCCTTGAGTACTTGGCATGGGAGCCGGAGTGGCTCTCCTCTGCCCGGATGTCAAGGATCGTTCCTCCACTGACTTTGATCAAACTTTTGAGCTTCGTGAAAGGAGGGGCGTAGATCCAGTTTTCGGCGTACATGAATTTTACTTTATTCTTTTTCACCGCTTTGAGGACTCGGTCGCACCCTCTCAATGCCTCTTTCAACATCAGCTTTTTACTCACAGCAAAACCGACCTTTTTTTCTTTTCTATCTTTCCCAAAGTATCCTGTCAGAGGTTTTTCGCATAGGATATGTTTTCCGGCCTCAGCTGCCTCGATGGAGAACTCCTCATGCAAGTCCGTTGGAATACATAGATCCACCACATCGATATCTTTTCGTTTTAGGAGTAACCTGTAATCATCGTAAAAATCTGGTATCTCAAACTTTTTTGCGAAGGCGGCTGCATGTTCTTTATTCTTGGAAGCAACGGCAACGACATCGACCTTAGCCCCTCTCAATTTTGAAAGGTTACGGAGATGAAGGTCTGCTGCAAACTGGGAGCCTACCATCCCGATTTTCACTCTATCCATATCTATTTGACTCCTTTCTATTTCTGGGCGATCACCTCAAATTTTTCATGTTCACTTTACCTCTCCAAGATGGCCGGTCGGGTAAAAGAAATTCCAGCAACACTCAAAGAAAGGGTAGGGTAGAGAAGAGGGCGGGTGATCATTTCCGGCCCCCTTGAGGTAACGAGGATCGTATCCTCTGATTTGGTCCCGGTGATCGATGGATTCCATGTGAAGGCTTGGTTCTCCTGAATGATATCAGGTGTTTTAAAATTGACTCTATAATCTCTACCTGTGTAACCGATTGAGCCACCCTGGTGGTGAAACTTCCATTCCTCTGGATATCCTTTTTCTTTATAGGCTTCTATCCCCTTCTGAAGGACATCCCTTGCTGGAACTCTTGGTCTCGAATGAGCCATGAGGGCGCAGTCAATAAAGACATTGGCCTCGTACTTCTCTCTCAATTCTTTGGGCAATTTTCCGAAGTATACAAAGCGGGTGAGCGAAACAATCAGGCCCCATTTCCTGGCGTTGACAGAAACCATTAGGTATTTTTCAATCCTTTTCTCAGTGGGGATGGGATGGCGAAAGTTAGAAATCCGATCATCGGCTGCGGACATCAAGGTGACAGGATCGATTCTATCTTTCCATAATTCCTTACAGAGTCTACCCACAACCGCTGACTCTTTTTCTCCCTTCTTCGTCTTCATTATCGTCTTTTCCAATGCGATGGAGACTCTTTCTCCCAGCCATCGATAACGCCTCTGTTCCTCTGGCGTCAAGGAATAACGAAGCCTTGCAATTTCTTCTGCCAACATCACGGTATTGGAGAATGGGACATCACATCCCGTAGGTCCCTCTCCAATAAGTTCTTTTACGATGGATACTTCCTGATCCTCAAACCAGGGAAATGATTTGACGATGAATCCCTGTTTCTCCAAACCTTCCTCTTCAATCATGCGAGGGGCTTCAATATTGCTCGAGATGACAAATTTTGAGTTGTCAGTGATGAGGAGTGAAGTGGCCCCCATCTCCGTGGCAATTCCTACGAGATTGAGGCCACCACATGTCATCCATGAAAAGTTTGCCTGTCGCTTAAGAAGGAGGGCCTTGAGTCCTTTCAATCGGAGAAATTCTCTGACCCTTCTTTCCTTCTCTTTGATCTCATTCATAGATGCCATTCTTTCTCCTTAATTTTTCATAACAGTTACATGATTCGCAAACAATGATAATAGTTTTTGGGTTAAGGTTACGAAGCCCGTTTAGTTTAGTGTCGGGAGGTTCAGGTCAAAACTCTAAGACCCGATAACGAACCCCTTTACCGATACGGGCATCTTTACCCTAACCCTTAAACCAAAGACTTTTATTTTTCCAAATCACCTATTGAGACAACACTTCAGCCCAGGTTGTGACCGACCATTGGGTCTTGAACAGCTCATCGACAGCCGGCTTGGCCTTCGCGCGGAAGGACTCGGCATCCGGAATCACGACCTG
This sequence comes from Thermodesulfobacteriota bacterium, assembly GCA_050014415.1. Classification (GTDB taxonomy): domain Bacteria; phylum Desulfobacterota; class BSN033; order BSN033; family UBA1163; genus JBEKDJ01. The sequence goes on from JBEKDJ010000111.1 coordinate 8,391, forward strand.
CATGCCCTTGCGCTGGAGTTCGAGAAGGTACGAGTTCTCAGCGGCATTCATCTTAGCATTGGCAAAGTCGCAGGCATCCCTCGCCGCTAGGGTGACCAGGGCTTGGTCGGCCTTGGACAGGCCGTCGAAGAAAGGCTTGTAGATGAGAATCCCCCCAATCGTTACCATGTGGTTGGTCATGATTAGGTGCGTCTGCACCTCGTTGAGCTTGAAGGAAGTGATCTGTGACACATCACCCTCGGACGCTTCGGCTTTACCCGACTTCAATCCAGGGTAGAGCTCCGGAAGCGTCAGCGGGATTGGGTCTGCACCGATAGCCTTCCAGATGGCGATCCAGGTGGGAAGGACTGGCAGCCGGAGTTTCAGGTTGTACACATCGGCCGGTGTGTAGATCGGTTTCTTTGCCGTCGTCTGACGCAGCCCGCGGTAGATCGATCCCAGGAACTTCATGTTGCCGTTCTTTTCCATTTCGGCCCGGGCCTGTTGGCCAAGCTTGCCGTCCCAGACGCGCATATAGTGATCCCAGTCCTTCATGATGTAGGGAGCGGACACGAAATAGTACGGGGGCGCGAAGACCTGTATGTACATCGTTCCGTTAGACTGCATTTCGAGAGCGCCGGTGCTGTTCAGCTTATTAATTTCCTCTTCTGACTTGGTGCCGGCATCTATCTGCACCTCGATCCGGCCGCCGCTGCCCTGGTTAATCAACTCCTTGAACTTCTCAGCCGCATCCACCAGGATATGTCCGGTTTTGAAAGGACTACCAATACGGATGGTCATCTTCTTCCCCTCTTGGGCAGTGGGTTTGACCGTTGGAGCCGTCTCCGCACATGCGAAGAGGAAACAGGAAAGAGCAATCATGAACAGAATGAATCCTAACCTTGCAGTTCTCATTATTTTACTCTCCTTTCTGATTTGTTACATGAGTAGGTTACGCATTGTATCATTCTGAGCGACCGCAGGGAGAGAAGAATCTCTTTTAGGGGTTAAGAGGAACACTATATTAAAATTGAGATTCTTCGTCACTTTGCTCCTCAGAATGACAAACTGGAAACGTATTTACTTATTTTTTAATCTCCTTGACTAATTTGCCATAAAACTCATGATCATTAGCCATCAATTTTCCGAAAGCCTCCGGACCGAGGTAGCGAAGATTGACTGCCATATCCTTTGCATTCTTTTGGAAAACCGGATCGTCCATCCCCTTTTTGAAGGCATCATGAAGTTTCTTAATCGCATCGGGTGGAGTTCCTTTTGGAGCAGCCAATCCACGCCACATCCCCATGACGAAATCGATGCCCTGTTCTTTAACCGTCGGAACATCGGGAAACATCTCAGGCCTCTTTTCCGCAAAGAGGGCGATGATCTTCAATTTTCCTGCCTTCACATGTTCGATCCCCTCCGGGGGAGAGACTGATACAGCATTGATATGGCCTCCAAGAATGGCTGTTACGGATGGACCTCCACCAGAAAATGGGATATGATTGAATTTGACACCGGCTGCCCTTTCAAAGGCAAGGGCTACGAGATGAACTCCTCCTCCTGCTCCGGAATTTCCTACAGTGATCATGTCAGGGTTCTTCTTGGCGAAGTCTAAGAATTCTTTTAAACTCTTCCAGGGTGCATCCGACCTTATCAAAAACATGGATGGGTCACTCACCACATTGATGACGGGTTCAAAATTTTTGTAAGTGTAAGCAGTCTTCACCTGATGGGGCAGGATGGTGAGAGGGGTGACGGCTGAGGTGAGGGTATAACCATCTGGTTTGGCTTGGGCACCTTCTGTATACCCCACTGCACTTCCTCCACCCGGTCGGTTCACAACGACCACAGCTCTTCCAAGGTATTTCCCTGTTGTGGCAGCCAAGGCTCTAAAGATGAGGTCTGTTGCCCCTCCGGCTGCCCAGGGAATGATGATCTGGACCTCCTTCGTTGGAAATTCCGCCGCATGAATAGGTATCGTTAAAATTAATGACAGGACAAATAAAATACTAATAATTCTTTTAAACATATCAACCTCCTTTCTTAACTCTAAACTCTTAACTCTAAACTCTTAACTTTTGATTTCCCCTCCTTTCCTTATTTTTTTAAACATCAGCCAAATCAACGGACCTATCAAGAAGAGAACGGTTGCAAGCAAAAAGACCATTGAGATGGGCCGATTGATAAAGACTCCAAAATCGCCATGAGAGATCATCAACGCTTGACGGAAGGCCACCTCCAATTTCGGCCCGAGGACCAATGCCAAGAGAAGCGGTGCACCTTCGTAAGCCCACTTTCTCATCAGAAATCCCATGGCTCCGAAGAGAAGCATCATCCAGATATCGAAAACCGAATTATTCACGGTGTACTGCCCTGTGATGCAAAAAATGATGATGAGGGGTAAAAGGATTCTCTTGGGAATTCTGAGTATGTTGGCGAAGAGAGGGACGAGGGGAAGGTTGAGGATGAGAAGCATAAAGTTACCGATATACATGCTGGCAATCACCCCCCAAAAGAGTCCTGGGTGCTGACTGATCATTAATGGTCCTGGATTGACCCCATGGATGAGAAGAGCACCAAGAAGAATGGCTGTGGGAGGAGCAAAAGGAATTCCAAGAACAAACAGGGGAATGAAGGCTGCTTGACAGGCGGAGTTATTAGCGGACTCAGGGCCAGCCACTCCTTCAATTGCTCCCTTACCAAACTCCTCAGGATGTTTAGAGACCTTCCTCTCGATCATATAAGAGGCATAGGTTGCAATGACCGGTGCTGGTCCGGGGACCAAACCTATGCCAAATCCAGCTACCGTCCCCCTCAGAATTGCCCCAACCGATTGCTTCAAATCTTGAAGAGAGGGATAAAGTTCCCTCAGGCCTGGCATGATAACTCCTTGGTCCAGCAGCTCCGAAGGTTGATTGACATTGACCAAGACTTCTCCAATTCCGAAGACCCCGATAGCGACAGCAACAAATTCAATTCCACTGAGCAGTGGGACTGAGCCAAAGGTAAAACGGGCATCTCCAGAAACAGGATCGAGTCCGATCGTTCCGATGATCAGACCAACGAGTGCCATCATGAGAGATTTGAGGAATGATTTGCCTGTCACATTGCTCAAGACAATAAAGCCAAAGACCATTAAGGAAAAATATTCAGGAGGGCCAAAGGCTAATGCTGCCTCTGCCAATGGCGGGGCCAGAAAGACCATTCCAAAAATTGCAAGAGTCCCTGCAACGAAAGAGCCAATGGCACAGATGGCCAGAGCAGGGCCTGCCCTCCCTTTTTGTGCCATTCTATAACCATCAATACAGGTGATGACAGAGGCAGTCTCTCCAGGGACATTAAGAAGGATGGAGGTAGTAGAGCCTCCATACATCGCACCATAGTAGATACCCGCAAGCATAATGATGGCAGAAGTGGCATTAAGACCAAATGTGGCAGGGATAAGAAGGGCGATCCCAGCGATCGGTCCAATTCCAGGGAGCACACCGATGATGGTTCCTACGATGCAACCGATCAGACAATAAAGAAGGTTTTGGAACGTTCCGGCGATTACAAAACCATTGATTAGATGTTGGAGTGATTCAAACATAGTTGGTCTCCTTTAAATTCCGATCCATCCCTTTGGCATAGGAATGTCAAGCCATTTAACAAATAGAAAATAGGAGCCCACAGCCGTCACCACAGATATCAGAATGTTTAACCCCCACCGTTTTATCCCCAGGATTCTTAAGAGAGTCACCATTAAAAGAAAAGAGATGAGCGGATATCCCAATTGATTGAAAAACAGGGTAGCTAAAGCCATTGTTCCCAGAAAGAGGATTAATTGTATTGGAGACCCTGAAGATTCAATGGAGGCTTCTTTTTTTACCTGTTCTTCCTTACCCTGAAATAAAATTTTTAAAACGAAGGCGCCTGATAAGAGCATGAGGATTATTCCGAGGCAGAGAGGGAACAACCCAGTTCCTCCCATTCGAAAGGTTCCAATGGGCATTCTCAAAGAGAGCAGAGAGGTTATCGCTCCGAAAAGGAAAATTACAATCCCAACGACCATCTCATCCCTTTTCATCCTGCTTCCTCCCTTTTTACGAAAATGCTGCCGAATACCCCGCCCTGTGGCATTTAATTCATAATTCATAACTCATAATTCTTAATCTCATCTTTTGTCACGAAAACCCAATCTCTGTGAAACCTTAAGAGCCGTCTCCATTACTTCCTTCTTTAGAGATTCTTGAATTACCTTCTTAGTAATCCGGAAAGCGGGGCCAGAGATACTGATGGCAGCCACCGTTTTACCCACCTCGTTATAAATGGGAGCAGCCACACATCGAATTCCCTTCTCATTCTCTTCATCATCGATGGCGTATCCCTGGGCACGTACTGATTTCAGGTGGTCTTTCAATTGTGTTGGATCGATGATGGTGTTCTCGGTTCTTTTCGCTAGGCCCTTTTCTTTAATGAAGTTTTTTAATTCTTCCTCGGGAAAATGAGCTAACAAAACTTTTCCTACGGCAGAACTGTGAGCAGGGTTTCTCAGGCCTACCCTGGATGCCATCTTCAGGCCACTTGAATTTTGTTCGGTTTCAACCTTATCAATATAGACGATCTCATTTCGGTCGAGGAAGACGAGATGGACTGTCTCCTTTGTTCTCTCAGCGAGATCTCTTAAAAATGGTTCAGCCTCCTTTCTGAGATCGAGTTGACCGAGAAGAAGCTGACCGAGTTCCACTAATTTGAGACCTAAAAGGTAGTTTCTTGTCTTTGGGTCTTGACGGACATAACCGAAATAGGAGAGGGAAGAGAGAAGACGATGAATCGTTCCTTTGGGAAGCTTGATTTTGATGGATAACTCCCTGATGCTGATACCTTGAGGGCTCTGCCCTAAGATATCGAGGATAGAAGAAGCCCTTTCGATTGTCTGGACAAGGTTGTTTGGTTTGGAGGTTTGATATGCGGACATTTTATTGTTCCACAATGCGAAATAGTGTTTCTTATTATATTGTTTCCAAAAATTCCGTCAAGCTTTTTTTCAGATGAGACAAGGCAGGCTCATTCCATCTATACGTATCCAAGTAAAGGAGGTTTTTCCTTGAAAGAAGGACAAGGGAGTTTTTATCCTGTCCCCTTGTTCTGACTGGGTTAAATGTCCATTATTATGTTTTAATTCCAAGATTAGGGGGGGTTCTCGAAGAGATACCTCTTGTCGAGATCTAAGGTGAGTTTAATCTCCTGATGGAGCTATCCAGGTATTTGTTCAAAGAATCCTTTATTTAAATTGGGTTAGCTCTTCGATGGGCTTCCGGTGGCCTTCTGGAGACTCATCCGGAATGCCGATGGGAAGCAAAGAAACCGCTCGAGTTGTCTCAGGGAGTTTAAAAATTTTTTGGATAGAAGCTTCAGCCTCTGTTCCCCAAACCGGCGATCCACACAGACCAGGATGACCACAGGCGCTTCATTGATACCCAGATGAAGCACACTCTCCCTGGCTGCTTTATCCAATGCATTTTTTAAACCTTGGTCTTTAATCACGATAAACCTCCAGGGTTGAAGATTACTAAAGGAAGGGGCCCACCTTCCAGCCTCGAGAATCATCTGGAGCATCTCCTCATCTATCGGGTTGGGCTTGAATCTACGAACCGTCCTTCGGTTTTTTATTGCTTTCAAGACCTCATTCATAGCTCATTCCTTTCTGTGGAGGGATTAATAAGTAGCATAGTGAAGTCGTCAGGAGAAGTCAATCCTGAAGATTGCCTCAAATCGTGACCGTGCCCGTGATCCGTGTTTCTAACATTCCAATTACTGCCTCATTTTAGAGAGAAAAACTTCAAGATCTTTTCGTAAGGGAAGGGAAGGCTGAGCGCCCAATTTTGTAGTCGCAAGGGCTCCGG
>JBEKDJ010000112.1:0-13699 GCA_050014415.1 Thermodesulfobacteriota bacterium
ACTGCATGGCTTGTTCTTTTTATCGAGCTCATGCGGTGCTTATACCACGTTTTGTCGCTTCGCGAACCTGTTTTCATCCGCCCAGCAGAGCTGGGCGGTATTCAACAGGTATTTCTTATAAATTCGATTATTTGAGGTGGTTATATGAGAAAACGTAATGCAAAACAAGGTGAGAAGATATATTTGGTTAAGGTGACCTTAAGCGATTGGTACGGAAAGGTTAGAGGGCAGCCTTTCAGAGTTTTAGAAATCCCTGCAGATTTTACATTGTATAGCCTAGCAGAAGCCATCGTGGATAGTTTTGGTTTTTCTTTCGACCATGCTTTTGGATTTTATGACAACATAAAGAAATGGCCTAATTCAAATGAGGGTTATGAGTTGTTCGCTGATATAGGAGAAGAGAGTGAATATAAGGGTGTCAAGAGAACGAAAATAAGTAAAGCTTTCGATCAGATCGAGAAGAAAATGCTGTTTCTCTTTGATTATGGCGATGAATGGCATTTTATCGTTGAACTCAAAGGAATAAAATTGTCTAAGGAAAGAGAAAAGTATCCATTCATTGCGGAGTCTATTGGGGGCACCCCTTCTCAATATGGGGAGGGGGATGAATAATGGATAAAAAGGGTAAACCTTCACCAGAACTCAAATGAATTTTGTAAGTACAGGGATCACAGGAGTGTCGATATCTGGCATTTAAGAAACCGGATGGAAGTACATATTATTCTGCTGGGCCAAAGAATATGAGCCGTGGAGATTTGGTGATCCAATAGGTGTATCGTTTTTCAAAAACTTAGGGAACCTCCAGGAAAAGTCAGATGTTTCAGGTAGTAATCGATAAGATAAAGTTACCTATATGGATGATCAATCGTGAGAAATGATTGGCGTATGGGACGCCCGGAAAAAGGAGAATCTTCATTCTAATTTCACTTTGATTTTACAATATGTCATTTCATAAAATGAATCTAATTCGGGGAAAAAGAGCACCGAAATGAAATCTGATCAACCTCGTCCTGGCGAGATCAATGGCTTGAAGTCGATCTTTCGCGCATTGAGCCACAGAAATTATCGCCTCTTTTTCGGTGGACAAGGCATTTCTTTGATTGGTACTTGGATGCAACAAATTGCCATGAGTTGGCTGGTGTACCGGTTGACCCATTCCGCTTTGTTATTAGGCGTCGTTGGCTTTACAGGCAGAATTCCAACCTTCCTTTTGGCCTCTTTGGCTGGCGTGTTGGCTGACAGATGGAACCGTCATCGCATTATCGTGATGACCCAAATCCTGTCAATGATCCAAGCCATGATGCTGGCAATTCTTGTTCTCACTGGAACGGTTGTTATCTGGCACATTATCCTTTTGAGTCTGTTTCTAGGTCTTGTAAATGCCTTAGACATCCCCACGCGGCAGTCATTTGTTGTGGACATGATTGAGAAAAGGGAGGATTTAGGAAATGCCATTGCGCTCAACTCCTCGATGGTGAATGGTGCCCGTCTCATTGGCCCTTCTGCCGCGGGTTTGCTGATTGCTACTTTGGGTGAAGGGATGTGTTTTCTTCTCAACGGTCTGAGTTTTATCGCAGTTATTGTGTCTTTGTTAGCCATGAAGATGATACCTAAGAAGAGAGAAATCCAACGATCTCGAATTTTCCAGGGGCTAAAAGAAGGGTTTTCTTACGCCTTTGGTTTCGAACCTATCCGGGCATTGTTGCTACTTCTCGGACTGGTCAGTTTGATGGGAATGCCGTATATGGTCCTGATGCCTATTTTTGCTGAGAAGATTCTGCATGGTGGACCTCAGACGCTTGGTTTTCTCCTGGGGGCTACTGGGGTAGGCGCAATCGCCGGCAGCATTTATCTTGCTTCTCGAAAAAGTGTCTTGGGATTAGGTAGAATCACTGTGATCTCTGCGAGTCTTTTTGGGATCGGACTGATTGCTTTTTCTCTATCTCGCCTCTTTTGGCTTTCTTTGTCAATGATGTTACTGACGGGTTTTGGAATGATGGTGCAGATGGCATCGACTAACACGGTGTTGCAAACCATTGTCGAGGAGGACAAGCGGGGGCGGGTGATGAGTTTTTATACGATGGCGTTTATGGGTATGGTACCTTTTGGGAGCCTTTTAGCAGGTAGTTTGGCGAATCAGATAGGGGCTCCCAATACAGTGATGATAGGCGGAATCGCCTGTATTTTGGGTTCAGGATTGTTTGCGAAAAGACTCCCTACATTGCGAGGAATGGTTCATCCGATCTATGTAGAAAAAGGTATCATCTCGGAAGGGCTCCCATAACCTCGAAGTCGGTAGACCACAGACGGAAGTGACCCGATTGCGAGCTCATATCAGATTGCTACCGATCCATATCAAGGAAGTTTGCCTAGGTTCCATCGTGGAAAACCTTTGACATCCTTTCCGCTTTTAATTTATCATTAAATTATGAGGAAATTTAACAAATCAGGCCTTCTTACGCAGACTTCTCCCTTTGAGAGGGAGGAAGGGCATATTGGAGTTGAAAGTGGCTGAAACCAAGAAGAAAAAGGAAGAGCCAAAGATCGATATCTATAAGGCCTGGTGCAAAGGGTGTGGAATCTGCGTGGCTTTCTGTCCAACCGGTGCTTTAGCCAAAGATGAAGCCGGTTATCCATACGTTGAGGATATCGAGAAGTGCATTAATTGTGGATGGTGTGAGATTCGATGTCCGGACTTTGCCATCACGGTAGTGAAGAAGACCAAGGGCAGGAAAGTGGAGGCAAAACCTGAAGAAACGGATTCAGAAAGAGGTATTGCTGCAGGGCAATGAGGCTATCGTAGAAGGAGCCCTCCGGGCAGGTTGTCGTTTTTTTGCAGGTTATCCTATCACTCCAGCGACAGAGATTTCTGAAATCTTATCGGTGAAGCTTCCCCAGGTAGAGGGCACCTTCATCCAGATGGAAGATGAGATCGCCAGCTTAGGTGCGGTGATCGGGGCTTCACTAGCAGGGGTGAAGTCGATGACGGCAACCAGCGGTCCCGGGTTCTCTCTTATGCAGGAGAATTTGGGGTTTGCGATCATTGCCGAGGTTCCTTGTGTCATTGTCAATGTGATGAGGGGAGGGCCAAGCACGGGTCTTCCTACCTCTCCCTCTCAAGGTGATGTCATGCAGGCACGTTGGGGAACTCATGGCGACCATCCCACCATCGTTCTCACTGCATCGACTGTTCGGGAGTGCTATGACATCACCATTCAAGCCTTCAACTTCTCCGAGAAGTTTCGTAATCCGGTGATCGTTCTGATTGACGAGGTCGTCGCCCATATGAGGGAAAAGACGGTCCTCTCCGATCAGGAAGAGGTTGAGATCTTCGACCGGGTTAAACCGGCGGTGCCGCCGGAATGGTATATCCCCTATGAGGACACGCCTCGAGGTGTTCCAGCGATGGCCAATTTTGGTGAGGGGTATCGATACCACGTCACCGGCTTGACTCATGACGTTCGAGGATTTCCCACTTCGAGGCCGGATGAGATCGGGCCTTTCGTCGCCAGGCTTCATCGGAAGATCAGTCAGCATTTTTCAGAGATTCAGATGGCCGAGTATTTTCAGACGGAAGATGCCGAGATCACCATCATTGCCTATGGCTGTGTTGCCCGCTCTGCAAAAAGGGCAGTGAAAGAGGCCAGGGAGAAAGGGATCAAGGTAGGTCTTCTGAAACTGATCACGTTATGGCCCTTCATGAGGACGGCGGTGGAGAAAGTGATCCAAACCTCAAGGGTCCTGATCGTGCCAGAAATGAATATGGGCCAAATCTCCCGGGAGGTGAAACGGGTGAACCCGGGTCGCTCAAAAGTGCTCACTCTCAACAAGGTCGACGGCACGATCATCACACCCTCGGAGATATTGAACCGCATCACGGAGGTGTCCTGATGTCAGAGGTCACCAAACTCATCCATAAATACCTCCGGCACGAAAAGAAATTCCCGCACGTCTGGTGCCCCGGGTGTGGCATTGGGATCATGCTGGGTTCCCTGATCCGGGCGATCGATCGGAGTGGTTATGAGAAGGATGAGATCGTCCTGATCTCAGGGATCGGATGTTCCGGCAGACTACCCGTCTATGTGGATTTCAATACCCTTCATACCACCCATGGTCGGGCCCTCGCGTTCGCCACAGGAGTGAAGTTGGCGAAACCCAGCCTCAAGGTGATTGTCGTTATGGGCGATGGAGATGCTGTGGCGATCGGAGGTAACCATTTCATCCATGCGGCCCGAAGGAACATCGATGTGACTGCCATCATCGTCAATAACAGCATCTATGGGATGACGGGTGGACAATTCTCCCCTACAACGCCTTACGGGATGAGATCGACGACCACTGTCTATTCGAATATTGAACAGGCCTTCAAGATTTCGGAGTTGGCGGTGACTGCCGGAGCCGTCTTTGTTGGAAGAGGGACGGTTTATCATGCCAAACTTCTAGATAGTCTGATGGAGAAGGCCTTTCTGAAGCCGGGCTTTTCTGTCGTGGAGGTGATTGCTCACTGCCATACTCAATATGGGAGGCTAAACCGCCTGGGTTCGGCAGTGGAGATGATGGAGTGGCAGCGAGACCACGCTGTGCCTGTAGAGAAGGTCCTTCAGATGAAGCCGGAGGAGATGCAGGACAAGATTATCATCGGCGTGTTGGTCGACAAGGGACTTCCTGTTTATCAAGATGAGTATGAAAAGACTCGTGAAAGGGCAAAGGGAGGGATGGGGAGATAGGGTGATGAGTCATGATGAGGTGATGGGGAGATCGGGAGTTGGGGAGACAAGGCACTTTCCCCATTTCCCTATTGCCGTATCGGCGCACTAGGAGTTGAAATGAGTTTCAGATATGAAATACGTCTCAGCGGGTCGGGAGGTCAGGGGTTGATCCTGATGGGGATTATTCTGGCGGAGGCGGCTGGAATCTATGATGGGAGATATGTGGCACAGACTCAAAGTTATGGGCCAGAGGCCAGAGGAGGTTCGAGCAAATCAGAGGTGGTCGTCAGCGATGAGGAGATCGACTATCCCAAGGCCGTGAAACTCGATCTCCTGTTGGCAATGAATCAAAGATCGTGCGACGATAACTATCCAGACCTCAAGCCGGAGGGTTTGCTCATAGTCGATTCCACGTTCGTCACCCAGATTCCAACCTCGAAATCCTTCCAGATACCTTTCACTCGAATTGCAAGAGAGAAGTTCAAAAGGGAAGTGGTGGCCAACATCATTGCCCTGGGTGCCCTGACCCAACTCAGCCCAATTGTTTCTCCAAAGGCCATGGGATCAGCAGTCTTAGGACGGGTGCCCAAAGGCACGGAAAAATCGAATCGAGACGCCTTGAAAGCAGGAATCTCCGCTGCCAAAGCGGCCAGGAAGAAATGGATGAAAGCGGAAATGCCACCGGAGATTCCTAAAGAGGACCTATTGGATTCGTATTAATACAAAGGGAATAAGTCTGATCGGCGTGATCGGGGATCACACCCTACAAGATCCTAACAGAATTTAATGCGTTTGTATTAATACATTGGATATTGGAATTTTGTTATTTGGATTTGCGGCATTGTAGTTAAAATATACTCATGAACATATAACAGATGGATTATGAGAAGGAGTTCTATTATTTATTCTCTGACCAGGAAGATGGCTCGATTGGTTTTCTCTGTTTTTTATCAAATTGAAACCGATAGGAAAGAGGCTTTTTCCGGTCAGGGACCTGCTATCATTCTTCCCAAGCACCAATACTGGACGGATATTCCCATTGTCAGCCTCGCTTTCGAGTCCTTGCTTCACTTTGTGGCCAAAAAAGAGCTCTTCGAATATCCTCTGATTCGGCACTACCTATTTCTCTTGGGTGGCATTCCCGTGGATCGAGAAGAATCGATCCGAACCTTAAGGTCTTTCAGGACCGTATTATCTTTATTGAGAGCCGGCGAGAAGGTCGTCATCTTTCCAGAAGGGACCTATTTCCGAGATAGAGTGGGTTCCGGCAAGAGCCGACTGCTTCGAATGATCCTAAAATTCCAATCCGAATTGGAAGATCGTATCCCATTCATCCCTGTAGGGATTCGATATGGAGAACGAGCGGGATGGAGAAGGCGGGTGGTGATACGAATTGGCCATCCCCTTTTTGCGGAGAGAGCATCCGAAGATATTCTTCTGACTCAGCGAGTGATGGAAGAAATTGGTCATCTCAGTGGCTTACGCCCATGTCCAGACTAATCATTCCGATTTCGGAATGATTAAGAGTTTTCGAGTTTTAGTTCGGAATTTCGAAATCTACAATCCCCATTTGATAGAAAGGAGGTTTTGATGCCAAGACGCGAAAGAGAGAGGGAACTAGCAAGGAGAAGAAAGCGGAGCAAAGAGAGGAGAAAACTTCGTGCCAAAGGTCTTCTTAGGCCGCCCGTCGCACCGGTGAAAGAGACTGGAAAAAAGAAATCCGGAAAGGGAGCACCGAAGGAAGTTCCTCCAGAGGCACCCAAGGAAGCTCCGGGGCCATTAACCTCAGAAGGCTAATGGTTTTCCAAAATTGCTGATTTTAGATTTCAGTCCCGCCAAAGGCGGGATTTTAATCTGCAATCCGGAATCTGCAATTTGCAACGCTTATTTGGATCTCATCGGGATGAAATACCACGTCCCCTTTTTCATCTGTCTGATCTCCCGAATCAATTGAGTGAGATCTTCTTTTCGATTAACGAAATCGATCTCGGTTGTATCGACCACGAGAAGGGGGGTAAGCTGATAGTGGAAAAAGTAGTAATTGTATGCTTCGGTCAACGCCTTAAGGTACTCTAAGTCGATATCCTTTTCATAAGGGATATTTCTCGATCTGATCCGATTCAACAAAACCTCGGGTTTGGCCTGAAGGAAGATGACCAGGTCTGGAGAGGGAATCTGGCCGTTAAGGAGGCCAAAGATCTGTTCATAGAGGGCCAGCTCATGGCTGTCTAAATTCAAGGAGGCGAATATCCGGTCTTTAGCAAAGAGGTAATCACAGAGGGTGATCTGGTTGAAAAGATCGAGTTGAGCAATATCCTTCTGCTTTTGGAAACGATTCAGCAGAAAAAAGATTTGGGTTTGAAAGGCGTATTTCTTCCGATCCTGGTAGAAATGGGAGAGAAAGGGGTTCTCCTCGGGCTTTTCTAAGACGGATCGGGCATTGAGCTCCTTTGCCAAGAGCTTCGTAAGACTCGTCTTGCCAACGCCGATTGGCCCCTCTATCACAGCATATCGAAACATTGCTCCTTGTGAGACCTCCTTCTTTGGTCCTCTCTCAAAAAAGACCTGCCTGGTAAACCCCAATAGAAGAGAGAAGGCTTCGGGTCTGGCCTTGATAAGGAGTGAACACTTTTTTCACCTCTCCGCCATAAATACCGGGTCTTCTAACGAGGCAAAGGTCTGGAGGCACACCCCAGTACCGATTTCACATCAAGGTGAACCTTGTTGCTTCACCTTTTCTCCCAACTCTTTGGCCCTTTGGGCCGCAGCCTTTACCGCGTCGATCAGGATCTTACGTAAGCCGCCTTCTTCGAGTTTGTAGAGACCTGCCGCGGTGGTTCCGCCGGGTGAAGTGACCTTCTCACGAAGCAGCGCAGGATGTTCTCCCGTCTCCAAAAGAAGTTTCACAGAGCCCATCACCGTCTGAGTAGCCAGCATAAGGGCATCATTCCGTGTCATTCCCAAATGGACGCCAGCTTCGCTCAAGGCTTCAATGACCAAGAAGACATAGGCTGGACCACTTCCGCTCAAGCCCGTGACCGCGTCCATCAGGGATTCATTGATCGTAATCGATTTCCCGACACAGTCAAAGATATCCTTGGCCAATTTGAGATCCGCGTCAGTGGCCAGATTTCCAGGGGCGATGGCAGAGGCACCTTCCTGGACAAGGACGGCGATATTGGGCATCACCCGAATGAGCCGGAGTCGCTTTTGGGCATAGGCCTCGATCCCATAGAGCGGGATTCCAGCAGCAATCGAGATGAGAAGCTTCGAGGCATCTAAGGATTCAGAAATCTCTTGGATCACCTCCTTCATCGATTGTGGTTTAACGCAGAGGAGGATAGGATCACACTGCGAGCAGAGGTGACGATTGTCCGAAGCCTTTTTGACTCCATACTTCCTCTGGATGAAGCGAAGCCTCTCTCCGTCAGAATCGAAAATCATCACCTGATCAGGGAGGATGAATTTCGCCTTCAATAGCCCAGCGATGAGGGCTTCCCCCATGTTTCCTGTTCCGATAAACCCGACTGCCTTCCTTTTTTCCATATCGCGCTCCTCAAACTGGACTTTCTCCCTTTTTATCATAACGCCTCTTTTTTTTCTATGGAAAATTTGATTCGCTCGGGTCCTCGAGGCTGCGGCGCAGAAAAGTGATTTTTACCAGGCTGCTCAAAAAGGCTCCGATGCAAGTTGAGTTTTGCGAAATCCCGCTTGCCGGGGCTCCCGAAATCCTGAGGGGTGAGGCATCCTTAGAGGTACGCTGCAACGATGCTTGCGCGCCGAAGCGCTTCAGCACCAGGCGACTCATTTTCTCTCAGTCAGGAATCCTATAACCTCACTTAAGAATAGTCCTGGAGCAGTGTCCATAGCCGCGTGCCGCTGTCCTGGCATGATTTCGATTCTACTATTAAGAATGGATTTTCTTAGGGCCTCGATCGCGGCTCCAAAAAATGGAGGGCTGTCACCTCCAAGAAGAAGTAGCGTCGGTGTTTCCATATGGGAAAACCGTTGAGGTTCAAGGATATAAGAGCTTACACTTGCTTCCTCGCGGGGAAGAGTGTGAGCTGCAGCTACCCTGGAAGACCAACTGGGAAGGGATCTTAGTAGATTGATTTCATTCTGCGGGATTCCGACGATCTCTTCCAGAAAGACTATTAAGGCTTTGTCACGTTCTCCAACATACAGATACGAGTCCATCCTGTTAAAAGCATCGGAAGGGTGATCTTCTTTAAGATCCGTATGTATTGGAGGTTCGTACAGAATGAGCTTTCGAAGATTGGACGTCTTAAGAGAAGCTTCCAAAGAGCATATGGCGCCATAAGAATGCCCGAGTAGGTTGACTGGGCCGGGAATTGAATCAACGACCGCAACCACGTCTTCGTATTCACGCTCGATGGTATAAGGCTCGACATCCCCGCTCTGACCGCGACCTCTACGATCTACGGCGTAAACGGTGAAATGTTTTTCTAGTTCCGGGAGGATCGGCGTCCACCGGGTATGATCAGCCGCTGCGCCGTGGATCAAGACCAGTGGCAGCCCTGCGCCACTCCGTTCATATGCAATGGGTACGCCATCTTTTGATGTAATCATAGGGACCCATCCCATTTTTGGATTATTGCCCTGCCGTTGATTTTACAAAGTCAGCGATGAGACACTCATGAAGACTGCCACCATTCCTCCGAAGTTTCAAAAAGTCATATCCCTAAGAAAGCAGACGAAGACGGAACCATCGCATAGGCTGAAGCTCCTCATTGCAAAGTTCAGTAGTTTGTCAAATAGGTCACGAACATCGGTACGTTATTTTCCCCGACTTCAAAACCCCATTTTTGAAAGAACTCCAAAGCTTCATCATACGCTATGACCATTTTCCTCGCGTAGTCTCTGTATTCACAGAGCATCGATTCGACTAACTTCTGTCCGACACCCTTTTCTTGATAATCAGGATGGACGATCAGATAGAGAAAAAAGACATTCATCACACCATCCGCCAATGACTTCATAAGACCAATGAGCTTGTTCCCATCCCAGGCGGTAATGACCTGATGTGAACCCTTCAAAGCCAATTGAAGTTTATCAGGATAGTTTCCGGAATCCCATTTATAGAAAGCAACATAAGCAATGCAACAACCAGCCGCCACAAAAAGCCCACAAACACAGACTAAAACGGGGGGCCGTTGCATTACTTTTGCGGTTCTCTATAACTGATAAAAACAGATCCTTCAGTTGCTTCTTGTCAATGTCTTTGAGGTAACGATATTCGATGGCCATTTTTACCTCCTTTATCTAAGAAGTTCTTTGGCTCTTCACTTAATAGCGGGAACATGAAATAGTTTACAGAGTAGCGAGGTGAAGACTCTAAAAGCTCCACTGAGAGTATCATCGGTATCCGAATTAGCCGATGAAAACCATGAACAATCATTCCGAGCCGATATGAATGTTAGTAACATGCAACTGTATATCCAATGAGACTACCCCTCTTCGGCTACTCCTGTTCACTTCTGCGACTGATTTTACACATCCCTCCAACTAATGTCAACAGTTGCTTTCTGTTTCCCTGCACGGCCTCTTCGATTCGTTCGCCATCCCTGCCAGGCAAAGCCGACTGTGATCTGGAAGAGTTCCTTCACGGTTTTTCTCGCATCATGCACCGACCACATTAACAGAAACTCCCTTGCACCTTTGCGAAGCCGTGTAGGCAGTTGGCACCAATGGAATGAGGCCTTTCTCAGGAATCAATAAACAAATCTCTATTTGACTTTTGGGAACGCCTGTGATATTTATCCTTATGATGACTGGGCTATCACTTCCCTTAGCTAACATCCCATGCTGATTATTGTACTCCCCCTCCAAGTGGATGGATCATTGTTCACCCAAGCCAGTCGCCTCACTTCCGTCGACATACAACAGACACAAGTTTAACCCCACGTATCAAGAAAGGAGTAGAGTTGTCATGAAGTTAACAAATGATCTGAAAGCTCGGGCAATCCATATGGGAGTTGATCTGGTAGGTGTTGCACCCATTGACCGTTTTGAGTATGCTCCTGAGAAATTCAAGCCGCAATACTATATGCGAGATGCCAGGAATGTGGTAGTCCTCGCAACTCGCATCCTAGAAGGGATATGCGATGTCCATGGGTCATACGATCAGCAAGGCAAGACGATCGGTCCCTATGCCTGGTTTGGTTATCCAGTGTTAAACTGGTCATTATCATGGGTAGCTTTCCAGGTAGGGAGACTTCTGGAAGATAATGGTTACAGATCCCTTCCTTTTGCTCCCGCGGGTTTTCATTATCAGTAGGCGGAGAAAGGCCTCCCCGATTTTCTGCATAGGCATGCGGCCGTGGCTGCCGGGTTGGACGAGTTTGGTTTCAATAGACTTCTCCTAACGCCACAGTTTGGTGCTCATCAGAGGATCGTTTCCATCATTACGAATGCTTCGCTGGACCCGGACCCCATGTACAATGGGCCGAAGCTATGCAACCGGAAGAAATGTAAAGACACTTGTATCAAAATATGTCCTTTAAAGGCATTTAAGAATGAATTAATATCAGTTAAATTGGTAACAAGGTTTACGAATATGTCGTCTTGGACTCTGAAGTGTGTTCGTGGCATATCATAGGCGGGAAATATCTAAGAGGAACGAATGACTTTCCCCGTTATCCGAAGAGGAAGGAAATCGATGAGATCATGAAGACCGCTGGAGGAAGAGAGAAGGTCATGGCGAAGATGAATCCTTCAGATAGGGCATTTCAGCTGTTTACCCATGTACGCACTTGTGGTGCATGCCTGGCTAAATGCCGCGCCCCATGGACATAGGGTGTCTCTCATCATTGTCCATCGCCTCTCCCAACAGGGAGGTGGTTTAAAACCACTTGATCATTGATCCAAGGCTCCTGTAGATCTGGCAGCCCATGCAGAAAGCCTCACTTCTATCGCTGAAGACATTTGCAGCCAGCCTGTTTCTAGCAGCATGAGTAACCTTTTCACTGAGCACTCTATAATAGGTCTGATCCCAGGTCACTTGATTTAGTGGAGGGTCTCTTCTTTATCTTGACAAGAACAAATGGGGTTGTTAGCGTCCTTACAAGATTACCAAATCAATTGTGAGAACTGGATATCAGGGAGAGGAACAAAGATGGAGGGCAACAATCGCAGACATTCAGATCTTCAAAACAAGGAGACCGCTCAGGCTGCTTTGCATACGGAGACGATTGCTTATAGCCACGGCGGCGCCTCTTTGGAAGGTTATCTGGCATACGACAATGCCATTCAAGGAAAACGTCCAGGTGTTCTTGTTGTCCACTGCTTCAGGGGGTTGAGGGACTTCGTGAAGGAGCGTACCGAGCAGCTGGCAGCCCTTGGCTACATTGCTTTTGCCCTCGATATGTACGGTGTCAGACCCAAGGATGACGGAGAGGCGTTCACCCAGGCCAGAATCTATGGTGGGAACCGTCCATTGATGCGCAGCCGCGCCAACGCCGGCCTGGAGATTCTCAGGAGGCACGAGCTCACGGATGTTAAGCGCTGCGGTGCCATGGGTTATTGCTTTGGTGGTGGTGTCGTGCTGGAGTTAGCACGCAGTGGGGCTGAGATTCCTGGTGTCGTCGGCTTTCACGCCAATCTCGATACGCCAAACCGAGACGATGCCAGGAATATCAAGGGCAAGGTGCTGGTCCTTCACGGCGCTGACGATCCCCTTGTGCCCACTGACCAAGTTCTTGCTTTCCAGGACGAGATGCGCAAGGCCAAGATTGACTGGCAGATGGTCTTCTATGGTGGTGCGGTTCACGGTTTCACCATGCCCGAAACCGGTATGGATCCCACGAAACCCGTGGCATATAATGAAAAGGCTGATCAGCGATCTTGGCAGGCGATGAAGGCTTTTTTCGGAGAGATATTTAAGTGATCCATCCCTCCTTCCTCTTCCATAGGCATGCCGTATTCTGAAAGACCCTGAGGATTTCCAACTCCTGTATTCCTGTTCTATTTTCCGATCCTACATATTCAATCAACCTGCCGTCACAAAAGCTACTTTGCCCTATGACCAAGTTTCTCAACTTGAAAGAAATGAGGCTTGGTGAGAATTGAAGGAAGCCCAGTCAGCAGAGAGTCCGCACCTGAAAGGATCCTTCCTCAGCTCGTCTCACAGGGTGGAACCTTTTCCAAGAGTTCTTTCTTCTTTGTCGGCGTGAGGTCCTCTTTCACCTTCCAGTCCGGTTTGGCAAAGGAGTCTCTTCGCTTGATCAGAAGCCAATCCTTGCCCATTCCCCTTCCCGCCATCAGCATGAGGGTAAAACCGCCTCTCAGCTTCCTCCCTTCTAATGAGAAATTGAGTCTCCCCTTTCTTAAAGCGGTTTCAGGATCATCTTCTGCCTG
Organism: Thermodesulfobacteriota bacterium; assembly: GCA_050014415.1. Taxonomy (GTDB): domain Bacteria; phylum Desulfobacterota; class BSN033; order BSN033; family UBA1163; genus JBEKDJ01. The sequence goes on from JBEKDJ010000112.1 coordinate 13,086, forward strand.
GAACTCGCCTGAGTCCCAAATGAGGACGGGTCCGGCGCCATAGTGGCCCTCGGGAATGATCCCTTCGAAGTCCCCATATTCGAGGGGGTGATCCTCGACCATAACAGCGAGCCGCTTTTCAGCAGGGTTCATGGAGGGCCCTTTAGGGATTGCCCAAGATTTGAGTACTCCGGCGATCTCTAATCGAAAATCATAATGGAGCCGTGTCGAATGATGTTCATGGATGACAAATTTCATTCTTTGCTCCTAGTGGTGCTGCAAATATATTTTGGCAACCTTGTAACCTCGAACATGGCCGTTCAATCTGCGGAAAATCTTCTTTGAAATATAGTCGTATTTTTGTGCTACACCACTAGCAGCACCCATCCTAGCTTATGCTCTCTGATGTTTGCATTCACCCATCCTCAGATATTCTTTCTATCAAGAATAATCTCTTTTCACAAGCCTTACTTGAAATCATCTGTGATTCAGAGATCACATTATCGACATCAGACATTGGACCGGGAATTTCTTAATGCGAAGTGTCATCCCGCCTTGACAGGACTGAAGGCCAGTGTCTGAATTGAATGGTACGAATTTCGTGGACAGAACGAAGGCGTTGGGATATCATTTTT
>JBEKDJ010000113.1:0-13628 GCA_050014415.1 Thermodesulfobacteriota bacterium
TGCATGAGTGTATAACAGAAAATTTCGGAAGACGCCAGCAAAAAATGAATAATTCTCAACCTTCCCTTGGAAAGAGATAAATTACATCGTGTCTATTGCAGTTCCAGACTTACTGTCGCTTAGACAAAGCAACAATCATGCCGAACAGTATTGTCGTTGTCCCTATTTTATTCCAAGCGTTTCAAGGGATCGAATGGCCACTCGTCACAGGGCACTGGCTTCCCCATTTACCACTTGATCTTCTTTGGGTTAGCCCTTTCTAAATCATGCGAACAATCAAAAGAACCAGTTAAAAAGGCTGCCCAACCCCACCGGTACGCCCGCGAGCGAGCCTGGTCGTGGCTAACGGCAACCTGGGTGGGCTTTCCACCTACAAGACTACGCGGCCTCGCCAGGCCGCTACTAATGGGTGACCCCTATCCCTTCCCCATCCCCCTCGAATCCGAAGAGTGGAGGCGTAAACGCCTCCACTCTCTGCAGCGATCTCAGTGAGTCGTCGTTGCAGCTACAGTCCCAGTGTGAACGCCCAGAAGCTGCAGTGGTGATCGTTATTGAACGTATTGATTTTTTTAGGTCCAGGATGCACGGACGTTAGGGCGAAAAAGGAATCCGCCTCGTTCGTATACTTCGTCCACGTCGGCTTTCCGGAGCCCGCAAAATCCACCCAATCTGAGAGCATTCTATTTGAGAGTTTCAATTGATCCTTAGTCAACTGCGTCGCGTCGACATTAGGGACGGAATCCTGGAATACATAGACGACCTCGGCGCCGTGTGTGGGACCTAGGGTTGATGGTAGAAAAGGGAGCGGAAGCGGTGTAGGCGGTTCCGGATCCACGAACTCATAGGCGTACACAGGTATACTTTCTGTGGTCAGTTGGCGAATGAGTGTGCGGCTTGGGCAACTGATCAGTGAATCCCCTATCACAGTTGAAATCGCCTCGTCTGCCGACGGATAGTTCGCCGCCGGGTATTCCTTTAGCACCCTGTCCGCCGCTTTACCGAACATTGACTGGATATTCTGGATGTAGCCAGCATCCGTGAGTGGAACAGGACCACCACCACCGGCGTACCAGAGGAATCGCCCTTCGTTGCCGTTCGAGCCCTGCAGCACCGGCACACGATTGAATTCTCCCGAGATGACCGCCCAGCTCGGGTAAGTTTGCAGCGTCGTGCCATCTATATTGACTCGCGGTAATGTAGAAGTACCGCCCGCCATGTACACCGCCTGAGTGGCAATTATGGCGCCAACGGGCAACGCGCGCATGCAGGCGATCTCCGCCGCTTTATCGGCGTTGGTACAACCTGCAAAGGCGATGATACTTTCCCCCACCACATAGTTGTCCTCTGTCGTAGCCGCTATTAAATCGTAAGGAATGCTCTGAAGGACCGCCTTGTGAAACAAACTGGCAGACATCGGCGACACCATATGCGTACACACGCTTATGGCGCCGGCGGACCCGCCGAAGATGGTGACGTTATCCGGATTGCCACCGAACTTGGCGATGTTCGTTTTTACCCATTGCAGGGCTTGTTGTTGATCCATGATTCCGTAATTGCCAGAGGCGCCACTCGCATTCTCGGCCGCGAGACCGGGCGTAGCGAGAAAACCGAACGCGCCCAGACGATAGTTGATCGTCACTACAACCACGTTACCCTTCCTTGCCATCGTTGCCCCGTCATATATGCTGCCTGCGCCATTGACGAAACCACCACCGTGGATCCATACCATGACGGGCAGTTTCTTCCCTTCCAGCGGCGTGTAGACGTTAAGATAAAGGCAATCTTCACTCGAGCCCGGGACGGTCCCCGGACCCGCTTGCGGGCAGGCGCTGGCGAACTGAGTTGCGTCTCGCACACCGTTCCAGGCAGCTGCGGCTTGCGGAGGACTAAAGCGCAAATCCCCGACGGGCGGGGCCGCAAACGGCACGCCACGGAACTCACGATGATGATCTGAGATCAGCCCCTGCAGTGTGCCCTGCTCTACTGTCACCGTCGATGAGGCAGCCGCCATTGCTGACGTCGCTATTACGACGATGCTTACAGCCGCCAACCACATCTTCACCACATTTCTTGGTTTCATACGAATCTCCTTTCTTCAGTATGGTTAAAGATCACTACTGCGAATTGGATGAAAGCCGTTTCATCCCCTTTCACCCTCCCCTTTTTTTGACCTTAAGGCATTATCGAAAGGCCGCCCGAGTTCACCTCCTTTGACTTTGATTTTCTCACTCACAGAGATGTTATAATAGTTGCCTATATCCAAATTCTGAGCGATTTTCGAAATGCTCTTTGCAGAAACAACCCCGGACTTTCTTTGCTCTGCTTTTAGCATTTCAAGAAGCTTCTGGCGATGATAGCTTTCAAGAGTTTTTTGCTCTATACCTCTTTCTTGATCCCCCTTTTCCACGCCCTTTCCAACCCAACCGCTCGGTCTTTCCAACGCACTCGTTGGACAATAATCGATGCAAATACCGCAATCTCCACACACTTCTTTGTTTAGGGGTTCATCACAGTCCACCACAACTTTAGAATCGAAACCTCGGTAACCGATGCTGTAAAGGTTTTTCTTGGCAATTTCTTCACAGACCTTTACACATCGATGGCATAGGATGCATTTGGAAAGGTCCCTGCGGACAAAGCGACTTACCTCTTCCACAGGATAGGATCGCGGGTGTCTGATACGAAATCGTGGAGGAGTTACTTCCAGCTCAGCGGCGATCTTATGGAGTTCACACTGTTCGATTCTTGAATCAAGAATGCACGGCCCTCGATGAGCAGCAAGCATAAGCTCTAACGTAGCCTTGCGTGACATGACCACTCTACGGGATTGGGTGTGAACAACCATGCCATTCATGATCGGTGTATGGCACGCACCCATCAGTCTATCTGATCCTTCCACTTCGACAACACAGATCCTGCATACGCCGGTTGGACTTAGTTCCCTTTTGTAACACAGCGTCGGAATATGAATCGCCACCTTCTCAGCAGCTTCCAGGATCGTCATGCCGTCATGGCCAGTTATTTCTTTCCTGTCAATCGTAACTCTTATGCTAGCCATCCCAATCTCGTTTTTGCATTCATCATTTCGAAAAAGGCTAGATTTCCACACAAATCATTTGTATGGTGAGCATCAATGGCCAGGTGCTTTCAAGCTCGCCTCACCTAAGGCGTTCGCTCCAATGATAGCACCCAGCACCAGCTCAGGATTAACTGGAAAATAGGAATTGTGAGTTGTCAGCCCTTCCATACAAGCAACTTTAGCTGCCTTGATGAGATTCTCCGGGGAGGTATCTGACACACCCAACTGCTTTAAAATGACGGGTAGCCCGACAGCATTGCAAAAGCCAATGACTCTGTCAATTTCTTCTTTTGGATAATTCTCCATCACAAGTTGAGCGATCGTTCCAAACGCGACAAGCTCCCCATGTAAGGTTTTCTCCGTTCCGTCCAAAGCATGAAGACCTTCATGGATTCCGTGTGCCGCAGCCAAACCGGCGCTCTCAAAACCTAATCCGCTTAATAGGATATTCGCTTCGATGACCATTTCGAGAGCTGGCGTCACTGCTTTCTTACTTAGCGCCAGTCTGGCCGAAACTCCATATTCCATGAGCGTGTCGTAGCAGAGTCTTGCCAAATTCAATGCCGCCGAAGTGGACATCCCTCCAGGGAGATTTTTCGCACTCGACTTGGTGCATGTGAACGCTTCAAACCACGTGGCAAGGGCATCCCCCATCCCTGCTACAAAATACCTCCCCGGCGATTCGGCGATGATCTTCGAGTCTACCAAAACCACATCAGGGTTTCGCTTTAATATTAAAAAGCGGTCAAGCATATGTTTCTCATTGTATTGAACGGACAATGCACTGCAAGGGGCATCGTTCGATGCCACCGTAGGAATGATAACGAGTCCCAAATCCAACTCATGAGATACTGCCTTTGCCGTGTCAATTGCCCTGCCACCACCGACTCCAACGATTACTTGTGCACCAAATTCCTTTGCCTTGTTCGAGAGTCCTAGCGCACACGATCTGGTACACTCCCCGGTAAATTCCTCAAAGTGATATCTAAGGGATCTTTCAAGCAGACTCTCCGAGATCTTCTCTTTGATGATCGAGAGACCTGTAGATCCGCCGATGAAGAAAAAACTCGAGCCTAAATGGATGATATATTGAGCGGCCTCCTTTATAATGCCGGGACCTTGGATGTACCGGTTGGGTGCGATCATGATCTTAACCATCATTAGCCTCCGTTTGTCTCTGTTATACTTGAAGAAGAGGAAAATCCATCTCCGAAGTATGCCCGTTGAATCATCTCGTTGGTCCGTAATTTCTCCATTTCACCTTGAAGGATAATGTTACCAAGCTCCATAACGTACCCCTTACTGGCCACCCTGAAAGCTAAGGAAATGTTTTGCTCTACCAAAAGAATACTAATTCCACTTTCATTAATACTCTTTGTTATTGAGGATAGTTCTTGCACGATGGAGGGAGCCAATCCTAGCGAGGGTTCGTCCATTAAAAATAACTTAGGCTTGGCCATTAGGGCCCGACCAATAGCTAACATCTGCTGTTCGCCTCCACTCAGGGTCGTCGTGTGTCTCAGTTGATCTTTGATCGCTAATACCGGCGCTCCTTTAAGATGCATCAAGCTTCCCGTAGTGTGCCGCAGTTCCTTCCAACTGTATTGCTTTGGATCGATCCCCACAGCTTCCAGAACCCTCTTGAACGCCTTGTAAACGTGCCATTGTCGGTAGGGCTTGCCGTCAGGTTGGGAGAATACGTATTCCGACCTCTTTGGTAGACTCTTGAAGAGGTCAATCAATTCTTTCTGCATCGCAATCTTCTGCCCCATTCCGGTAGGGTCTTTTAGTGTTTTTGTTGACGGAAGGTAGATTATCCCCTCCTTCAGATCGACCCACTCCCTCCGAAGACCCAGCAATTCACCCTGCCGGAGACCCGTTAGATAATTCGCCAGTATCATCGGCATGAGCCAATCAGGAGAAGATTGGAGAATTCCTATCATTTGCTCTTCTTTGAAAAAGAGCCTCAGACCTTTCTTCTCCGGGTAAAGAAGGCCGCTCTTTGGGACTTTTGGGAACGGGCTCTCTTCCATGTATTGCCTCAAAACTGCGTAGTTGAAAACCCGCCTCAATCCTGCAAGGGCTCGATTTACCGTGGCGTCTGTTACCTGTGTCCCTCCAAACTGCCTGGGAGTTCCCTTTACCTTTTCCTTAAAAGCAAAAAGATCAGCTTGTGTGATTGAGGCCAACTTCTGCCCTCCAAAATAGCTCAGATAAGTCGATTCAAACTGGAGGACGTAATCCTTAGCGCCTCCTTCTTTTTTGTAGAGTTCAAGGACTTGATCGAAGGTGGTCTTTTGCTGGCGCTCGATGATGTGATACCGACCAGCCTTGTTCTTCCTCCGCATCCTGGCCTTCTCTTCAACGGCTAAGTCAAGGTTAGGACCTACGACCTTACCGATCATCGCGTTACAAGTAGATGTCGCCCAGGTAGATGCTCTCCGTCAGGCGGACCTCTATGGTCTTTTCCTCGAATTTTTCGGCTTTTATCGCGATGACATACGTCCCGCTGTTCTCTCCAAGACCGTCAAACTTGAAATCGCCATAGTTGTCCGTGACCAGATCCCTAATTGTCTTTGCGTCCTTGCTTAATGTCACAAGCGCGCCTTCCACGCAGTCCGAGATGCCATCGACCCTTTTTGCAACGCTGCCAGCTATAAAGGCCTTGGTGAAAAGGTCGAGATTCTTATAGAAAACATTCGGATCGGTCCGCAGGTCTGGTTTGTAGACCTGCAAACCTTCCTTGTCGATCATTATCCGAAACTCTTCTTCCTCGACCCATACCGCCCGTAACGCACCAGTCGGGCAGGCCTGGACACACCTCGGGGCCTTCCACTTTTCGTCGATGAGATGGGCGCAAAAGGTGCACTTCTGTGGTACATTCATCTCCTCGTTCCAAAAGATGGCCCCATAGGGACAGGCGCCCACCAACTCTCTTTGCCCCCTGGCCTTTTCCGGATCGATCAGCACGATCCCGTCGCCCCTCTTCGTGATCGCACTGTTTTTCGCCTTTGCAGCACACCGGGGGTCGTTGCAATGCATGCACGGAACCGGCATATAGAAGACGTCCGTCAGGGAGCCGCTTCCTCTCTCCTTGCGAGATATGTTGATCCATCGGTGTCCATGCTTGGATTGTCTCTGGCTATACCCGGCAAAATCATTGTCGCAGTGCTCATCCTTGCAGGCCATGAAGCAGCAATTACAGTCTTCGCATCTTTCCACGTCGATGATCATGTGCCATTTCTTCATGTCAGTTTCTCTCCTCCTTCCACTTTTCGATCTGTATAAGACAGGAATTCGCCGCGTGTGAATGAGATCGCGCGATGATATTCCGGCTGGAAGTAAGAAGATTCATACATCCCGCTCGATCCGGTGAGTAACCCGGCTCGCCGATGGGTTCGTATTTCGCACTCGATGCATAGGAGTGAGCGACGCCCGGCCGTACCCTCCTTGTCGCCTGGGCCGCGCAAATTACCGCACCGCGGTCATTGAACACCTTCACGAGGTCGCCATCCCTGATCCCCCTCACCGCTGCATCTTCAGGGTTTAGCCTGATAATCCAGTAGTAGTACCCCTCAATGAGGCTGCGATGGTCTTTAATGTCATTGATAAAGCTATCTTTCCCGTCGCTGTGGGTGTGAAAGGAATATCTGGAGTGGGGTGTGATCAACTGAAGTGGGTACTTCTGATACAGCTCCTTGGTGTGTATCCCTTCCCACGACGGGATATACTTCGTTATGGTGGGTCTTTCCGGGTCATTCGGGTCGAACCGCTTAAGGCTCGAGCACTCGAACTCGATCTTTCCCGTCTGGGTTGCCATGCCCTCCAGCCAATTCCCGACGTAGTCGCAAGGGGCCGGAGGAGCCTCGGGTGTATTCTTCTTTCCGCCCTCTGCGTACCACCGCAAAGCCACGGGGTCCCGGCGATCTTCCGGCGGGGCGGGAACAACATAGTAGCCCTTCCGAAGAAACTTTTTCCAACTGATCACCTTGGGCAGGTCCGTTCCGTCGAATAATCTTCTGCACCAGTCATACTGGCTCATACCTTCGGAGTAGTACATACCCAGGTCGAGCCTTTTCGCGATCTCGTAACAGATGTCATAGTCGGATTTGGATTCGCCGAGCGGCTCGATGCATTTGTGCTGGATGGCCATTAGCCGATGGTTGAGTCCGAGGAAGCTGTTCTGGTTATATCCTCCACAGTTCCCCGACTCGCCGATATCCCATCGTTCGAAGTTCGTGCACGCGGGAAGGATGATATCCGCAAACTTGGCTTCGCCCTCGTTCCAGATCGACTGGTTGACCACAAACTCCAGTTTGTCGTTCCGATAGGCTTTGACGAACCTATTGGTGTCGTTCATCGTACCGATATAAGATCCGCCGTACTTATAGTACATCTTTATGGTGGAATGGCCAGGCGCCGGATATCCGAACTTCATGAATTGGTCGTTCGTGGTAGAATGAGCGGTCATGTATGCCTCACATGGTTCACCCATGAGGGCCTCGGGTATGCGCAGGCGCGGCACTAATTGCTTGACCGTGTTCATGGTGAACAGCTGCGGCATTCTCTGGTACATGTTGACGAGCATTTCGCTCCCAAACACATCCCCGGACATACTGCCTTCGGCATATCCGGGAAAGAAGAACTTCGTATCCAGGGGGGTCGCGAACTGAAGATTGCCCATATTTATCCCGGGCTTGCCAATGCCCTGCATCGCCATCAGACATACCATGGATCTAGCCCACTCCGTGCCCGTAGCGTCCCGGCATGCGCCACCCACCATGTTCCCCGGCCCGCCTACTCCGAGATAGGTCTTCTTGGCGCCCCATTCCCTTGCAAGGGCCCTCACGTCCTTTGCAGCAACGCCTGTCTCGCTCTCCTGCCACTCCGGTGTTTTGGCTATCCCGTCTTCCTTGCCAACGACATAGTCGCGCCACTTCTCGAAACCCGTCGTTCTTTCGGCCACATACTTCTTGTCGTACAACCCCTCGGTCATCCAGACGTACGCGATAGCGAGGGCCATGGCGTTGCCAGCCGCCGGTCTTGTCGCGAGCCACTTTCCCCCCAGCAATCCGGCCGTATGATTGAGATAGGGATCGATGTGCACAACTTTGATCCCCAATTCTTTCAACCAGAATCGCCGAATGGTACCTTCCATCGCGTGGTAGACACCCCCCGTCGATTCGGGATCGCTCGACCAGAAGACCACCATCTGGCATTCCTTGAGACAGTCTTCGACCGTGCTGTAAGGCTCGGGACAGCCAACGCGCATTGCATTGCCCCAATGGTGCATCGCTCCCCAATGCCAACCCTCCCAGCTATCGGGATTGTTCATACACATGCTCGTCCCTATGGCGTTCGTCAGCCTTCGCAACGCGCTGTTCCAGTAGCCGATGTACCCAAACAGATGGTGTGACCCGTGACTGCAAAAGATTGCCCCCGGCCCGTGTTGTTTCTTCACCCTCCTGATCTCGTTGACCACGATGTCGAGAGCCTCGTCCCACGTAATCCGCTCGTATCCCGAGATGCCGCGATTCTCGCAATTGCGCTCTCCTTCAGGATTGAAATCAACCCGCCTCATGGGGTAGAGCAGCCGGTCCGGAGAGTAGACTAAAGACTTCATTGCGAGGGTATATTGACTGACCGTTGCCTTCCTTGGCGGCGTGAATCTCTTCCCTCTCGCCTCTATCGTCCACGGGGGGGCGTCCGTCTCATCGAATTCGATCGGCGTGATCCTGAGTATCTTCCCGTCTTTCACGTAGACAAATACAGGTCCGCCGGTCGTGATGTTTGTATACCGTTTCACCCCGTTGCCCACATCGGTCCCGTAATTTCCGTTCAGGAGAACGTCCGCGCTCTGCATAAGGCTGAGGAGCTCCATAAACCAGGTGATCAAGGATTCAGGCCCTGCCTGCTCCAACCGGAAGTTCTTCATGAGGTCGATCCGCCCCTGAAAATCTCTCGGAGCAGTGAACATCTGCACTGCTGTATCCGCCGTCTCAAAGGTTATCTCCGCATCGGGCCGAGGGTGGAGTCCCTTTTTCGACTTCACCCGGCCGTTCTCGAATAAGAAATACCTTCCAGCGGACTTATCCTTGGTCCGCAATTGCACGACACAGTTGTGTTCCCCGAGACGCTCTCTGAACGCTGGATACTTCCTCGCCGTGCGTTTTAATATCTGATACAAGCCGAATAGCAACGCATGGAAGATTACGCTTTTTGATTGCATGACCATACCTCGCCCTTCTGGTTTTCAAACGAAACTCGGCAGGAGTAAGATGTGATGTAATTGCAACGGTACAGACGCCTGCTCCCCCTCCCGGAATTATCCTCGACAGGCACTCCGATAACGGTCCGCGTTGATTCGGTGCAGCAAATCATATCCACCCGGTTCATTTTTGCCGCGATCCCGTTCTACGAAAATAGTCTTTCGTTATTTCCTCCTCGCGGAGCCTATATTTCTGTACCTTGAGGTTGGTCGTCTTTGGCAACTCTTCCCTGATCCGGAGATATCTGGGGACCATGAAATATGCCATCTTTTCTTCGCAAAACTGGAAGAATTCTTCCGGTGAAAGCTGCTCTCCCTTCTTAAGCACAACGTGCGCGGCCAACTCGTCGCTGCCTAATTCGCCTTTTGCCGCCGCCACCGCCACTTCCGCAATCTTCGGGTGGCTCGCGATGATGCCTTCGACTTGTACCGACGGCACATTCTCTCCTCCCACCCTTACGGAATCCTTCAGTCGATCGACGAAATGCAGCCTATTTCTCTCATCGAGATAGCCGCCGTCGCCCGTATAAAGCCACCCATCCCTGATGGTCTCCGCAGTTGCTTCCTCTGATTTATAATAGCCCTGCATCATGAAGCCCGGGCCCAATTTGCTCCGGAGGACTATTTCCCCCGGGGTGTCGGCGGGAAGTGTCTCGCCCGTCCGGGGATCGCAGATCTTAAGCTCCGTGAACGGAGTGGCCGGGCCTTCCGACTTGTCCTCCGAATCGTAAATGGTATTTGTGGCAAGGGCGTATTCGCTCAACCCGTATCCGGACACAAACTCGGTTTTTGGCCAGCGTTTGAATACCACATCCGGTTGGTCGACAGGCCAAGCGCCCCAGATCCTGATCCGTTCTCGAGCTTCTCTTTCAAACTGTCCCATGTCCTTCTTAAGTAGTATTGGGATGATCGTTCCAGTCGAATAAACCATGGTGGCACCGTATTTGGCGGCATACTCCCAGAACTTGCTCGCGCTGAACCAGTCCACGAACACGACTTTGCATCCCCCGGCCATAGCCATCGGGACGCCCCAAGTATAGAAAGGGATATGGTACATGGGGAGAACGAAATAGATGACGTCGCGAGGGTTGAGCTCAAAGAACTCCACGCTGTAAGACATCCTTTGAAGTAGATATTCTTGCGTACATACAACTCCTTTGGGCAATCCGGTCGTTCCACTGGTGAGCCATATTACCGCCACGTCTGTGCCTTCCACAGCCCATGGCTGCTTGTAGTCATCAGGAAACTTCTCGAACTCTGAGAACAGCGCAGTTGTTCCAAATCCCTCTGTCGGGACCTTTTCGTCGAGGAATATGACGCAGCTTATGCGCTCCAAAGTCCCAGCGATGGGACTGACGGCATTAAGGAAGAGTTCTTTGTTCGTTATCAGAAACTCGATATTGCAATGGTTCAGCACGTAGCTGAGGGCATCTCCCTTGAGAAACTGATTGACGGGGAGGACAGTTACTCCGAGCCGCCCCAAGGCCAAGTAAAAGTATGAGTACTCCAGACAATTGGGCAGGAACACCGCAACATTACGGCCTTTCCGGACCCCCAATTCCAAAAACATGTTCGATATTTTGTCGAGATTCGTCAAACATTCACCCATGCAAAGCCGCCCGCCGCCTGCCCTTTCCAAGACAACCCGCTCGGGCCCGAAGTTCCGCTTGGCATTGGTGATAATCTCCTCCATTGTCTGGAAGCGTTTCACGAGCCTTCTGTTTGTTCCGATATTTAGTCGTGCTTTATCGATACCCGCTTCTTCGTTCATAAATTCCTCCACATAGGGGTCAGGATGTCCGTCCATAGCATGATGTACACCACACCATCCCCTCCTTATCAATGTTTACCGGAGATACTTCCCCGGCTTCATGTCCTTCGGCCAGTTGGCAGTATCGTACATTTCCTATCCCATTTCTTCATCGATGATACAATATGAATGGTGGATGCCGTACTAGCGCATGCATCCGGTATTGCATCTGAGACATCTCTTCAGCGCCCCGATCTTTCCATCTCTTACTTTGTTCGGCCGTTTTGGATCGGCGAGTGATTGTCGTCCGTGTCAGAAAATGATTTTCTTCGTTTCATTCGATAGCTAAGCGGTGAGTTTGAGATCGTGCATTAAAGGGATAAGGACAGGTACATTCAGCTGCTTGTCGAAGAAGCGCGTCTGCTCTATTCGGGAGCTCGAATGGCCCTAACTTGATAGGGATAAATAGGGCCTTCGCATCTACCGCGCTCGCGTCCTTCTCTTTCATCTTTCTCTCGTTTTTGTCATGTACTTGTTGCTCTCTCTCATCCTGCCGCGCGCTCTCCTCATCCGCTCCATGTGAATATCGCCTACTTATCCCATGTATCTTTTATCCGGTTCAGATCGTGATCGGGTACGTCGACACGGGCGCCAAATCCTTCTTGAGCTATATGACCCTGGAAATCATTGACGAGACGACGTTTCCAGGGACGAGTTAGCAGGTCGTGGGTCATACATCGGGTTGCACGTGGCTGCTTCATGATCATTTCGGCAATCTCCCACGCACGAGCGACAAGTCTGTCTTTAGGAACTACTTCGTTAACCATTCCCCACTCGTAAGCGGTTTTGGCGTCGATCTGTTTGCCTGTATACAGGGCATATGCCGAACGCTTCACGCCAAGCAATTCCTGGAACGTGAGAAGCTGCCCATCCCCAGGGACAAACCCCACCAAGAAATGGGCGTCCTGAAAGACGCTATCCTCCGTGCAGATCGTGATGTCGCACAACAAGGCAATCTCGGTGTGAAAACCGGGGCCGTTGACGGCTGCAATGGTAGGGATGTTTACATCGAAGATCAAATTCTCAAGCAGCTTGGTTGCGTCTACGTAGTAGGTGTCGTAGTCAAATCGAAACTCCGCCTTGGGATCGCTCACCCCTATCCAATAGGGATCAGTAGAAGTGAGGATCATAACCTGGTTTTCCGGATCATTGCCGACGTCATGAAAAGCCTGGGGCAGCGCATTGTGCATGGCCTCGTTCCACAGAACAGGTCCCCCATCATGATGCATTCGCAAAAGAATTACGCCGTTTCTTCGCTCCATGCTGATAAAGTCCGCATACTTCTCTTTGTATTCTTCGAGCTTCGGTCTAGGCACAAACCTCATAGTGCTCATATTCGTACCCCTTGTATTTCAATGTCTTTGATCTGCAACTGTCACGGTCATCGCAATCGGTACGAGCCGTACTTAGTGGCGTGGCTCGTAATAGGAATCTGGGGCCGGCACGCACTCCACACATCGCTTGGACCTCATTTCTTTGGCTCCAATTCCGTCGATATTTTCTCAGTTTCGGGAATCCCGCCAATTCTAGACAGCTTTTCCAGCCGTGCCTTGTACACTCCGTAATCGAATTCACCGGACAAAACGCTTTTTCCATCCACCGCAAAGACTCTTTTTTCTCCATTATCCATAGTCGCTTCGGCTATATAGCCATCGTCGCTTTTTTGTATCTCCAACGAGAGAATTCGTTTTATCGGAACTTGTACTTCGCCCTGCCCCAATTTGGCAGAGAGATATGGGTTTTCATCAAAAAGCGCATTCCCCAGCAGCACGTTGAAGCCCTCCGAGTCGGTGACATGCCAGTGCGCATCCTTGGGTCGTTCCGCCTCCGTCACAACAATCCCTTTGAGCAGAACGTCTAAGAAGGCATCCATGCCCTGCTCTATATCGTACTTAGGACTGACCATCAGCAGGACACCCAAGCCATGGGCCATCCCCAGCATCAGAGCGCTCACAATATCTGTGTTGACCTCCCGGACTGCTTTGTCATCGATTGCTTTCCGCAGATCTTTTCTTAGCCAGCCGGAAAGGATTTTGAAGTAACCTTTAGCCTTCTCCACTATTTCCGGATCATCGCTCTGAAGAGAGGCACCGAGAAGGCTGTGGATGCCATTGAAGGTTGGAAAAGCTTTCAGGAATTGAACGAGGCTTATCCTCTGCCTGCGGATGAAGTCAGGTTCTTTGCGGAGTTGCTCCCAACTTTCTCTCTCGATAACGGCAGAGCTCAGATCGCTAATACACTCGATAAGCAGCGCCCTTTTGTTTTTGAAATAAAGGTAGAAGGTTCCTTTTCCCAAACCGAGACTATCGGTGATATCGCTGAGCCTTGTATTTTCAAAGCCATTCTTTGAAAAAAGCTTAATTGCCTTTTCCATGATTTGCTTCTTTCTATCAGTTGAAAAAGACTTTTTGTTTTTAATTCCCCTGGGCATATGGCTAACCTCCTTTCAGAAAAGGGTTCATTCTCTAATT
>JBEKDJ010000114.1:0-13557 GCA_050014415.1 Thermodesulfobacteriota bacterium
GCTTATACTGGGACAGATGTTAGCATAACGATACCCCTTCAATACGGCATGCGGGACAAATTTACAGTTTGAACATCTGGCACATCGAATCATATACTCCCGATAATCTTCTAACATTTTATGGTCTCCTTATGATTTTTATCCTAAAAATACTCTACGCACAACCTCAGAGATTAAGCCGCCATTATGTTCTACCAGAAGCATAGTAATCTATCTCCCTATCATCAGGCCAGGAAGCCAGAGACTGATCTGGGGAAAGGCTATTATTATAACCAGAAAGATCAGCAGGATAACAAAGAAGGGAAACACGCCGCGCAGCAGATCGCCGGTCGGCGATTTTAAGAACATTCGTCACGGCAAATAAATCAATTCCCAGCGGCGGCGTAATGAGTCCCAGTTGCGTCTTTACTGTGAACACTATCCCAAACCAGACAGGGTCAAACCCAAGGCTTACAATTAAAGGAAAGAAGATGAGTACTGGCCCCGTTAGTATTTTTTTTTGCGATACTTAGGTATCTTAGGTATCCATACCAAGTGAACCTTAAGATCGTGTTTCGTGTGCGCGCCTATTTGGTACCGTTTCACACGACCATATTACACGAAATTCTCCTTCACCTCAAGGCGAGGGGTTTCAACCATCTCCGAAGGGGACACTAAACGGTATTCATCTTTATGACCTATGATATTTCAAACCTCGTTAAATTGTCAAATAATGGTTAGCTTTAAAAGCTCTACCTCGCTCCAACCAGACACCCTCAGGGATTTGTCTTAGCCTGGATTTCAAGGAGAAATTGGTGTGGTTTATAATTTGTCCCAGGACATTAACAAAGGTGTCCCTCCTGTATTCTTTGATGATATCATTGATGCGGCGCCGGGTCATCATCTGGGAACTTATTCGGGCCTTCATATTTAAATAATTCTTATCCGGTATCCGGCAGTTGCGCCTAATCGGAAGGTAAGGTGGGGTTCTCAAAAACATTCTTGCACTTTGACAACCCAATTCTCGGCCACGGGCCCTCCAACATCCATTTCATGCATCACGATAGCCATCCAGCAAACGATTTGCCCTTAAAATGCCGAAATTGAGGATTTTAACCATTTGATTCGCTACGTTTTCCTCATTAAGAGATTTTCCGCTTTTATACCATCTGTAAAACCAATTGATTATTCCAAAAATAGTGAAATTCAGGACAGTTAAGTTGACATCTTGAAGGACTCTCGATGCATTCAATTGTTGGAGTTGCCTCATGTACAGGTCATAGATTTCCCTTTGCATCCTGATACACTGGTTCTTATGTTGCCCGTGCAGTTGATAACTGTCTGCTGTAATCAATTTCGTTACCTTCCAAGACTCTCGGGAAAAAACAACATGTCGGATGATCATTTTTCTTAAACCTTCAAGAGGATCGTGCTCCTTTGATTGGATTTCTCCAAGAACAGCGATGAGATCTCTTGTACTTCGTTCAATAATACTATAGAGTATCTCTTCTTTATCCTTAAAATATTAATAGACAAGGGAGGTGTTGACTCCTGCTGCTTTTCCGATGTCCCGAACAGAAGTCCCTGTGAATCCCTTTTGGGCAAAGAGGTCGATGGCAGCCTGAATGAAAAGTCCCTTTTTGTCAATGTCCATCAATATGACTTTCCTCTTTACATTTGTTTTTAATGGCCTGAGGCGGCAAATAAATTATTAAATCTTTCCCAGCATCTCTTTTGCAAGAGCTATTTTCTCCCTTTCCCTTGAAACTCCAAACAACTCTAGGGATTGGACATCTCTGTAAAAACGTTCGATATCCAGATCCTTCATATATCCATACCCTCCGTGAATTTGAAGAGCCTCTGAAGTTACGCTTACTGCCACTTCCCTTGAAAACCAGCTCGCCATAGCATGAATTCTTTTATCTTTGCCTCCATGATCAAGATCCCAAGCCGACTTGTAACAAAGATTTCGGGCTGCTTCAATCCTGGTGGCCATCTCTGCTATTTTGAATTGAATCATTTGAAACCAGCCTATCGGGTGTCCAAACTGGACTCTCTCTCTTGAATATTTTATCGCTCTCTCCAAGCAACCTTGAGAGGCACCTATTGCTTGAGCACTATTATAAATACGGAGTCTGTCTAAAAAGGTATTGAATTGCTCCAATCCTTCCCCTTCTATTCCAACGAGTTCTCTTGATGAGATCCTAACATCCTCTAAGATCACCTCAGAGATGTCAGATGCTCGTATCCCAAGTTTATTGGAGAGTTTAACGGTTTTAACTCCTTTTTTACTTTTTTCAATGATAAAAGTACTAAATCCTCCGACGCCTGAAGAGTTCTTGGGGTTTCTCCGTCCAACAATGACTAAATAATTTGCATTTGTCCCATTGAAAATGAATTTATTTGAACCATTTATTAAGTATTCATTTTCGTTGCTATTTCGCACATAGTGAAAATCATTATTTATATAATCCTCACTAACAATAGTACCTATGATTGCTTTTCCTTTTGTCAAAGGACGAAGATATTCTTTCTTTTGTTCTTCGTTTCCGTATTGCTGAATCAATTCGGACCCAAGGGTTGAGAACAGAACGTTTCCACAGCCAGGGTCAACTCTCCAGAATTCCTCCAAAATGAGGACATATTCTAATAGGCCAAGGCCTGCCCCTTCGTATTTTTCCTCTATGGAAACTCCAATTAATCCTAATTCACAAGCTTTTTTCCAGAGGTCAATAGGAAAGGTTTCGTTTATGTCACATTCCGAGGCAATACCCGGAAACTCCCCTTCTGCAAATTCCCTTGCCGCTTTTTTTATGTCTCTCTGTTCGTCAGTCAGTTCGAACATCAATGTCTCTTTTAAACAACCAGTAGCTCGACGATTCTATCAACCTGATCAAGCTCTTCTAAATTTCCCAATAACGTTAATAACCTGTCTGCATTCTTTCGCGTGACTGTTTGAGAAAATTCAACATTGGTCCAGAATTTAGCTATGATTTCGTCCTTTGACATTGGGTTCTTGGTAGAATGGCCTTTCGGTGTATCAGTGAATTCGGAAAACTCTTTTCCATCTTTCATGATGATCTTAAGCCCAGCACTCTGGAAGCTTGCCCCCGACAGTTCCTCTAATGTCATCTTTCCAATAAGTGCTTTGATTTGAGGATCAGCTATAGACTCATCAGAAAAGTGTTCGGGCTTCACACTCTTCCTCAGCAAGGCATTTGCCACCGTATAATAATAGCTAAAGTTAGCATTACCATGAGAGAATCTTCCGATTTTAAAAGGCTGTCCACAAAAACTGTCCAAAGCTCCTCGAGGCGCGCGGAGGATTACTTCTTTGATATTCTGAGGGTCAACTGGATTTTTGTGAATAAGTGCAAGGGCGCAGTTAATCGCAGGATGGGTAGTACGGCAGCAAGGATAGGGTTTAAAAGTAACATCACTATAATATTTCTTCCCCAAATCTTTGGTCAAAATTTCAAGATTGCGGCAGCCCTCAGTATAGAGGTGATAATAGCTAAATTTGGCAAGCAAGGCGTCCTGCGGGCCTGTCCAACCTGATTTTGCCAACTGCGCTGAAAAAATACCGTTTCTGGCAGATATACCCTGCTGCAATTTAAAGGCAGTTGTCCCGTCCCAGATGTTTTGGAAACTACCAGCCAGCTGATTGAGAACAATACCAAAGGCATCTCTCATATGAAGCCTGTTTAAGCCCATTAATCGTCCAGCAATAGCCGCGGCTCCAAAGGCGTTTACCGTACCGGTGTTATCCCAACCCAATCCAAAGCCAAACCCGGAGGCAGCTAACACTCGTGCCGCCACATCATCGCCCACCAATAGGGCGGTAATTAACTCTTTGCCATTGATGCCCTTCAGCTCTCCCATGGCGATCGCCGTCATTACGGTTGTCCCGCTGATATGAGCCGGGATAATGGTATTGTCAACCAAGACATCCACAGGCTCAAAATCGTAAGAGCGGGCCATAATACTATTCACCATAGCGACATTACAAGCGGGTGCTTTTCCTCCATGAATGAGGATGGTGGCTTCTTCCTTGCCACCCCAATCTTTGATTAGCTTTATCAGTGGTAAATTCCCATGTCCATTAGCACCACCGATCAAACATCCGATAACATCTACGATTCGATTCTTGGCATGCGCCAGGGTTGCCGGGTCAATGTTCTCGAAGCGAGTCTCCAAGGCGTTCGCTATTAGCTCATCAATAGGTGATTTTTTATTAAGGGCATTCATAGGGAACAACCCCTTCAATTCTATTCATGGATTTACTGATCTTCAAAGAAACTCAAAGGGCTGTTAAGATCCCATCTCCCCAGATTGCAATAGTCCTAATTCCCTTGCGATGTTCTCCAATTGGATCTCCGAAGTGCCATCGGCAATCGTAAAAACAGGAGTATCCGAGAAGAAGATGGCAGCTTGATGTTTTTTTGTAAATCCGTCTAATCCATGCAACCGGAGCACTTCCTTTGTGATTCGTTTCGCCATTTCCGTTGCATAATACTTTGCCATCGCTGTCTCTTTTCGATTACGTAAGCCTCTGTCGTACATCCAGGCCGCTCGATAAATCAAAAAACGTGCTGCTTCAACTTCAACAGCCATCTTAGATAATTCTGATCTAATCCCTTGCTGTTTGGCCAGAGGTTTACCCATTTGTTCTTTGTCTCTTGCATACTTCAAGGCATGATCTAATGCCGATTCCGCAACCCCAAGCGCCGTAGAAGACAACAGGATCCTTGTGAAGTTGATCGTGCTTAAGGCACGAAATAGCCCGCCTCCCTCTGGTCCCACAAGATTCTCTTTGGCGACGATCACATCATCCAACGATATTTCAGTCGTGTCCTGACTCGCCCACCCTAATTTATCGAATTTTTTACTTACAGAAAAACCCGGGGCTCCTCTCTCAATCAAGAACACACTAAATCTTTTTTCTTCATCACCGGTCCTTGCAACGACCAAGAAGATATTGGCGACGCTGCCGTTCGTTATAAATGTTTTTGTCCCATTAATCCTATAAGAATTCCCTTCCATAACCGCTTGGGTTGACAATTTTGTGACATCAGAGCCGGCATCGGGCTCTGTGATGGCAAATGCCGCTATCGTCTCTCCCGTAGCAACTCCGGGAAGGTATTTCTCTTTTTGTTCATTCGTCCCTGCCAACAGAATGAGAAACGGTGAGGTCATACCTGCTGTGGTCACACATCCGGCAACTCCGGAGGAATATTTTGAGATCTCCTCAATGAGGAGGGCGCAAGTCATGCAATCCGCTTCCTGCCCACCATATTCTGTAGGAAAGTTTATACCTAAGAGTTTGTTCGCTGCCAAATGTTTATAAAAACTGATTGGGAATTGATTGGCGCTCTCTATTTCCTCCACCAAAGGGGCCAACTCCTCTTGTAAGAAACGATGAATTCTCTGCTGAAAATTTTCCTGCTCTTGGGTGAGTGAAAAATCCATTTTTTCCCTCAATGCCGAGAAACGGTCAACCTGATGCCTGCCTGCTCTTCATTAGACTGATATTCTGTCATTGTGGACGGAGAAGTATGTCGTCACAGTTCTTGGCACGACAAATGGCTCTTAAAAAACTTATCGCGTATTATTGGGCATATGGCCAATTCTAAATGAATGAGTCGAAACTAAGTTCATTTGGAAGTAAACCCCGTTAGAAAGTCTTCAACTTTCTAACGGGGTAAATAGGCATTAATCGAATACTCCATCTTGTATCCACTTGACGAAATCGTTGTCCGAAATGCCAAGAATCTTGGTGTAAACATACTCATTATCTTCCCCGAGCAAGGGCGGACGTGCCACCTCATAGTCTGCCTCAGATAAGCGAAAGCCAGGGCCTTGGTAAAAGGCGCACTTCCCCATGGCGGGATGGTCCAGTTCGTGGAAATGGTGATAATGTTTCAGCTGAGGATCCTCAAACAGGTCTTGAGCGTTTGACACCACCCCGGCAGGCACGCCAGCCGCCTGCATCATCGCCATTACTTCCTTCGCTTCGAAGTTGATCGTCCACTCTTCAACTAAAGTATCGAGCTCATGATGGTTTTTGAGTCTGCTGAGGAGGGTAGAGAACTTTTGATCTTTCGTCCAAGCTGGGTTTCCGATAACGTTGCAAAATATACCCCACTCCTCATCAGTCGATACTGCAATGGCACACCATCGATCATCGCCTTTGCAGCGATAGGGTCCATACGGTGCGGCATAGACACATTGGTTGCCGGTAGGAGCCAATTCCCGTTGATTTACATCATAGTCAAGCATGAGCGGCGTGATAAAATTGATGACGGCTTCGTGCTGTGAGAGATCAATACACTGTCCTTTTCCCGTCCTGCGCCGATAGTCGAGAGCGGCAATCAGTGCCAGACCCCCAAACAATGGCGCGATAAAATCCGTGTAAGGCCCGCTTAAGGGTGAGGATGGCCTATCAGGCCAGCTACACATGTTATTGAACCCAGAAAGAGTGGTCAAAGAAAAACCTGTGCTGGGTTGGCCACTCAAAGGTCCTGTGTTCCCATAGCCACACGTGCGGAACATGATAATGTCTTGCCTTATTTTCTTAAGGTCTTCGTATCCTAAGCCAAACTTTTCCATTTTTCCTGAGGTAAAGCTTTCCCCAACAATATCGGCCCGGGCAACCAGTCTCTTAGCAATCTCTATCCCCGTAGGGTGATTCAGGTTCAGGGTGATGTCGTATTTCTTAACAGGATGGGTCCATGCAAAATAGGCGCTACGTTCAAGCCCAGGTACATTATCTTTGTAGGGAGGGCCGGTTCGGGTGATGTCCGGTCTTAAGGTCGTCTCCACCTTTATGATTTCTGCCCCATAGTAGGCAAGGTAATTAAGTGAGAAAGGACCTACTCCTGCCCAGCAGAATTCTAGAACTTTAATCTCTTCAAAGGGGTCTCTTTGCATACGACGCCTCTCTATTGATGTTATGGTTATTAAATAATCCCAGATTGTTTTAAAGTGATAAGATCTTTCCCTGAGAGGCCCAATTCTTTTTTATAAATCTCCTCGTTGTGTTCACCAATGAGAGGAGCCCGATGCCGTATCCCGCAAGCTGTTTCTGTCGACCTTATAAAACCGCCAGGATAGGTGATCGTTGTGTTTAACTCGGGGTGTGAAATTTTCAGCCAATAGTTCCTTTCAGCGAGCTGAGTAAATTCCCGCGTTTCTTTAGCTGTAAGTGCAGGGACAATCTGGATGCCCCTTTTTATCGCTCCTTCAAATAATTCCTGCTTGCTATGCATTGAGAAAAATTTGGTTAGAACTTCATTGATTTCGCAAGCCATATCTTCTGTGATTTCATCCCAATTAACTTCCGCCCAGTCAATTTCCCCCATGATGCCACTGTTTACACCTTCGCTCTTTATCCACTCTACAAGTGCCGTATTAGCCTTGATAAAATTAACCCCCAGAAGCATAAAAAAGCCCACGTCCCCATCTTTACAACGCCATAGTATTGGCGTACGGACACTGGTCCCGGTGCGGAGGCGCATTCGACCCTCTCGTTTAAAAATTTGCTTAAAGAAATCCCAAATTCCCTGAACCTCCAATCCAGTTGTCCACACAAGAGATAACTGGGCGGAGACGTCAACTTGTTGCCCACGGCCGATTATTTCCCGTTGGTAAAGGGCGGTTACTGTCCCAATAGCTCCTTGCATTGCGCCAAAGAGGTATGCGTGAGGGTAGCTCGATAATAAGGGAGGGCGATCGGGGTCACCCACCATGTACATCATGCCAGACAAAGCCCAGAGAACAATCTCAGAGGCTTTATATTCCTTATACGGACCTTTCTGCCCAAAACTGCTGATGGAGGTCATCACAATCATGGGGTTGATCTGGCTCAGGATCGTATATCCCAACCTCTGCTTATCCATATAGCTAGGGTCAAAAGATTCAATCAGAACATCAGCAGTCTTAACTAACTTCTTAAGTATTTCTTGGCCATCGGTTCTTTCAATGTCAAGTGTTATGCTTTTCTTATTGCCATTGAAAGCAAACCAGTAAAGGCTTCTTTCAGGGTGAGCAATGTCATGGTAGAAAGGCCTAATATTTCGTGCCGGGTCCCCCCCAGGCCGTTCAATCTTTATGACATCAGCCCCAAGGTCAGCCAAAACCTTCCCACAGAGGAAACCCCTCTCGTTCGTCAAATCAAGGACCCGATAGCAGCTAAGCATCGCCCCTTCCCTTCACAACCGAAAGGAGAAAAATTTCTTCATATTTGTTTAAATGTGTAGATTCTGCCCTTATTTTTTTTCGCTGAATCCAACTCTCTGCCGCTAAATCCTTTTCTATGAACCGGGTTTATACCTCAAACCGATGCCACTCTTCTACTTTCATTTATATCGGTCTCTGTTATCCATATGTTGAACGTGAACGGTTGTTGAACTATCACGTTACTGCCCCGTTGTCAAGAATTTATTAAGAACCATGTAGCGGCTTGAAATTAAAAAGTTATTATATTGTACTTATTTCTTGGAAAGAAAATTCTTTGGGATATAATTAATATGATGATTTGAACAGATAATCTAATTCCAGATTCATTCTTTTTCGTTCATTCCGTTTCTCAGGAGAGAGGGAAAGATCGAATCCAGACTTGAATTAAGACAATAGATAGAGCGAAAATGGAAAGGCGGCATGGAGAATGGAAGTGAAGAAGATCCGTGTTTTATGATTGGGTAGTAATCTATCACCGGCAATGATTTGTGTCAATATTCTTTTTCGAGGGTGCCTGAGGGTGCAGTCACACGCAGAGAAACAGCGATATCCTACAGTTGTAGCCAAGTGGTAACTCTGCTCGAAGAAGTCAACCTTGATGCAGCAGTGCCAGCAAATACAGGAGAGGACTTCAGAGCGTTAGATGAGGATTGGGTAAAGCTTGTCATCACCAATGTAATCATGGTCCATCTGCTTTGTTCCTAACACATTGCAGCTAATGTGTGTGTGTTCCATAGCCGAAGCTCGCCCTCCGAAATTCCTTAGGGTACTCAAACTTCTTCGCGGCTATTTGTACCATCTGTCGTCCCAGTTCCTGAGTCGCCTTCATGCACTGCTCCATCTTCCTGACTTCGCCTTTGGCACCGGCATATGCAGCTACAAAGTTGGCCGGGAGCATCTGGCGTGTGACCATGTAGAAATACAAATCCTTCACTGCATCTATCAATCCCAGACTACCGGCTACTGCTATGACACCGCCGACCTTATTGGCTAAGCTTCTCTCAGGTCGATTCAGCGAAACCGTACGGTCAATGACCGTTTTGGCCTGAGCCGTCATGGAGTAGAAATATACCGGAGTGCCAAAAAGGATACCATCCGCCCCCAATAGCTTATCATAGAGAATCTGCATGTCGTCCTTGATATGACATTCTCCTGTCTCATGACAGGCTCCGCAGCCATCACAGGATCTTATGTCTTTCTCTGACACACAATAGAGTTCAACTTCTGCGCCCTCCTGTTTTGCTCCCTGGAGCGCCTCACCTAACAAAATCTCCGTGTTTCCGTGCCTTCGCGGACTGCAAGAAAGACCTAAAACCTTCATCTTCGCCCTCCTATCCTGAAAGAGATCTATTTCACATTATCCTAGCACTAGTGGGATATGATGTAAATGGTCACTAAGTAGAATCAATCAGCAGGAAGCCGGCAGTGATGTTGTTTTGTCGGAGGGGAATAGGGCCCAACTGAAAGGATCATCCCTTAACTATTCGTCTTCTTAGATGGGGTGGAGTATGTCTAGGGGAGTTTCCAGATTGAAGACATATCAAAAAAGATGCAGGTGGATTAGATTGGCTTTGACGTTACCCTAGTCTTGTAGTCGGTTTCCCTTGGTATCCTAGTCCCTTTTCCATGCATTCAATTTATTCCAAAGCGAGTTCTTATCACTTATCACTCATAGTCTCCCAGCTCATGGTGCCATGACCCGCAGGCCAAAGGCGCCAGTGCAGACAATCCTCATAGAACCCGTTTCTATTCCACTGTCACACTCTTAGCCAGATTTCTTGGCTGGTCTACATCGCAGCCACGGCGCACGGCGATGTGGTATGCCAGCAACTGCAACGGGATGACTGCCAGCACAGGCGTCAGGAGTGGCGATGTCTGTGGGATGTAAAGGACATGATCAGCCTTCCTTGCAATCTTCTCATTACCCTTGGTAGCCACGGCGATGACAATGCCACCCCGCGCCTTGACCTGTTCGATGTTGCTGATCATCTTGTCGTAGACTTTGTCCTTGACAGCAACGGTCACCACAGGCATGCGCTCGTCAATCAAAGCAATGGGGCCATGCTTCATCTCGCCGGCCAGATAGCCCTCGGCGTGGATGTAACTGATCTCCTTCAGTTTGAGAGCCCCCTCCAAAGCAATTGGGTAGTTGATACCCCGCCCCAAGTAGAGAAAGTTCTCCCGCTTGAAGTACTCGTTAGCCAGGGCTTCGTAGTTGACACTATCTTCCAACACCTGCCCCAGCAGATTGGGCAGTTCCACCAGACTGTGCAGCAGTTCCTTCATACTTTCTTTCTGTATAGTGCCCCGTATCTGGCCCAGGTAAAGCGCTAACAGGTAGTGTAACACCATCTGGGAAGTAAAGGTTTTAGTGGCAGCCACCCCGATTTCCAGCCCAGCGCGCATGTACATCACCCCATCGGCTATCCGACTGGCCTCACTGCCCACCACGTTGACAATTGCTAGGATCTTGATGCCTGCTTTCCTGGCTTTGTCCATTGGAGCCAGAGTGTCGACCGTCTCTCCCGATTGAGTCACAGCCAGGAATAGCGTCCTTTCATCCAAGAAGGGATCGCGGTAACGGAACTCGGACCCATAATCCACTTCAACCCGTATCCTTGCCAACTCCTCGATCATGAATTTGCCCACTAAGGCCGAGTGCCAGGCCGTACCGCAGGCCACGCTGTAGATTAAGTTTGCCCGCCGCAACACTTCTGGGTCAATGTGCATTTCCTCCAAGTGGATGACGGCCTTATCAAAGTCCACGCGTCCCCGAATCGCGTCAGTGATCGAGCCAGGCTGTTCATAGATTTCCTTCTGCATAAAGTGCTTGTATCCCCCCTTGGCCACGGCCACGGGGTTCAGAGGGATAACACCCCCTTCTTTTTTGATGGGCATTCCTTCCAAGGTGAAAAAGCGGGCTCCTGTTTGGGTAACCATCGCAATTTCCCTGTTCTCGAGGAAGATCATGTGCCGGGTGTGATCGAGGAGAGCGGGCATGTCGGAGGCCAGAAACATCTCCCCTTCTCCCTTACCGATCACTACACCACCCGCGCTACCCAGACGAGCGGCTACCAGCTTATCCGGCTCATGGGAACACAGGACGACAATGGCATTGAAGCCTCTCATCCGGTTCAGGGCGTGACGCACAGCGGTGATCAGATCTCCTTCCTGCTTGTAATACTTCTCCACCAGGTGGGAGATTACCTCAGTATCGGTCTGCGAACGAAAAGCGTGTCCTTCTGCTCGCAGTTCCTCCTTCAACTCAAGATAATTCTCCACGATGCCGTTTTGGACGACTATGATCTCCCCCTGGCAATCGGTGTGAGGGTGGGCATTTGCCTCAGTGACCCCGCCGTGAGTAGCCCAGCGGGTGTGGCCTATTCCGATGTGTCCACTAAGAGGGTCTGCGTCCAGGGCACTGACCAGATTGATCAGTTTCCCCACGCTACGACGCATGGCAATGCAACCATCTTGGACCACGGCCACTCCAGCGGAGTCGTAACCACGGTATTCCAAACGCTTAAGGCCCTCGACGACGATCGATGCCGCCTGGCGGGGGCCCACATAACCGACAATTCCACACATTTATGTCCCTCCTCTGTTTTTTGCTACGGTCGATAGCAGACGATTTTCTGCCGTTTGTTCTTCGCTATCTCCCATAAGATTAGCTATAGACTATTGCTCAATGTGGTATCCTTTTGTTCCATCATTCACCCAACGGTTCTGTATTCGCACACTTTCAATTCTGACACCAACCGATAACCGGCAGGACTTAGTCATCCAGCATCTCTCTGGAAACCCACGGACAAAGCCCGCGGTACCTCCATAAAATATCTTCGTACGCCAAGTCTCTCAGCCTTGAACGTCCAGCCACAGCCCATGCGCTGTCTTCCACCCTTCCAAGTCTAACCTTCCATATCATCCTTTTTTTTGAGTCAACATTATTATACCCAAACCCACACAGTCTGGCAAACTCGCTGTAATACAATACCGCAGTCTACTTCATCATTCTACGCTAACACATGAAATGCAGAAGCAAAATGTCCACTACGGGTTGATTGCCATGCGCGGAGGAGGTGGCATGGGCGTAGCTGGCATTTTGGAGAGAGTAGAGATGATTAATGGGCCACCGAAGATTGGAAACAGTGCATAAAATACATTCTGCATCGTTGCGGAAACCTTCTCTGATAATAGCAAGGCAAGTTTAATAACCCTGACAATCAATCGCATTGAGTCTCGAAGATGCCTTTTCTTTCCTTTCGTGGACACATGAAATCCGTCTAAGCCAGTAATTACATGTTTATTGAGTAGATATCGATGACTCAGATTCCCAGATTCCATTCTCTAACCCTTCCCCCAAATGACAACCGCAAAAATACCTTCAGGAAAAATGACACAGGGAAAAATACTTCTTGACAAAAGTTATGTTCTTTGTTAATAATGATAAGTTAACGATTTCATAGATCCTTATTCCACTAACGTAAGTCATTGTTTTCCCATTCTTTTTCTAAATCAGGAGGAATTTGCCCGATCAAGAAGAGATTTACGTTGGAGAGGTTCCCGAGCGGCCAAAGGGGACAGACTGTAAATCTGTTGGCGATGCCTTCGGAGGTTCGAATCCTCCCCTCTCCACCAGGCTACTGGCGGAAGATGGGCTGAAGGTCTTCACTCATCATACATATCTTATCGACCCAATAACAACGAGTGGTGCAAGTCATCTATCTTTTGTCTTTGTTGGGCACAGTCGGTGGCAACTGATGAGAATGCAACGATTTTCAATATGCCTCAAGTCAGAAGAAGAGTTCAGATACGATTTCTCAGTAACTGTTTTTCGGGCGAGGGCGGGAGTAGCTCAGTTGGCAGAGCATCAGCCTTCCAAGCTGAGGGTCGCGGGTTCGATCCCCGTTTCCCGCTCCATTGTTCAAGCGTTATATTAGTAGTTTGTTATTTCACGTCGGCCAGCCTGTCTTTATTGAGTTGACAGGTTTTTCTTTACCCCGCACCCCCAAAAGCCCAGTTATTCAGAACAGGAATAGAGGGGTGCAGCAGGATAGCGATCTCACAGAGAATCCCGTGCTTCTACACGGGGTGTGGGGTTTATTCTTGGCCCACGTAGCTCAGTCGGTGGAGCACTTCCTTGGTAAGGAAGAGGTCATCGGTTCAAATCCGATCGTGGGCTCCAATGGAACGTCGGATCGAGGTATCTTTCCGAAAAATAGGGAGGGGTTAAGCCATGTCGAAGCCGAAGTTTGAGAGGACGAAGCCGCATGTGAACATAGGGACGATCGGGCATGTGGATCATGGGAAGACGACGTTGACCTCAGCGATCACGAAGGT
>JBEKDJ010000115.1:0-13504 GCA_050014415.1 Thermodesulfobacteriota bacterium
TTGATAGGGTCCATAATTGTTGGAGCATCGGGTGATAAGGACAGGAAGCCCGTAGGTTTGATGATAGGCCCTGACCAGCAGATCCGCAGCCGCCTTGCTTGCTGAATAGGGGCTATTGGGCGTAAGAGGCGTTTCTTCATCAAAGGCTCCCGTCTCTCCCAAGGAACCGTAGACTTCGTCGGTTGAGATGTGGAGGAAACGAATCCGTTGTTTGGGGAGGATCTTCCGCACTGCTTCCAGTAGGACAAAGGTTCCGAAGACGTTGGTCTTCATGAAGGCGCTGGGGTCTTCGATGGATCGGTCCACATGGGATTCGGCGGCAAAGTTGACGATGACATCCACGCCCTTGAGGATCAATTCTTCCATTCGGGATGCTTCCGTAATGTCCGCTCGGATGAAATCGTAGCGGGGCGAATGAGAGAGATCTGAGAGGTTCTCCAAGTTTCCGGCGTAGGTCAATTTATCGACATTGACCACTGAGTCACTGGGATAGGATCCTAAGAAATAACGGATGAAGTTACTCCCAATGAAGCCACAACCACCCGTCACCAATAGTTTCATCACTTAGTCCATTTCAGATTCAAGATTCCAGCTTTTTCAATCCGAAATCTGCCATTTCAATATGGTTTATCCATCTTTTCTCGACCAATCATAAGGAACATGGCCCCCATGGGGTGGGAGGCGATATTCGTCCGGTGCGGTGTAGACATAAACCTCTGATGGGATGTTGATAATGATCGCCTCGTCTTCGCTGATGCATTTCCATCCATGATAGATCCCATTAGGCACTTGGACCAGCAAAGGGTTGTGGATGCCGATGAAGAATTCTTGGATCTCTCCCTTTGTCGGAGAACCCTCCCGCGGATCGTAAAGAACCAGTTTGATCATTCCCTTGATGGCAGCGATATGATCCACCTGAACCTTGTGATAGTGCCACGCCTTTACCACTTGGGGATAGGTTGTGGTAACATAGACCTGACCGAACTTCAGAAAGAAGTCATCATCGGCCCGGAGGATCTCCATTACTCTTCCTCGTTCATCCGGAATCACGCGCAATCGTTTTGTCTTTACACCGTCCATCATGCCCCACCCCTTCCTCAACTTCAAATATCAAAGCTCAAAGACTAAATGAAATCCAAATGATCAAATGTCAAGGTGAAAGAGAAGATTGGATTGAGGCATTTAGAATTTTGACATTGATTGACATCTGGATTCTGAAATTTGGTCTTCTTTTTCTTAGAGTTTATTCGCTCCTGTCTGAGAGACCAGATCGTTTGCACGAAGCAGAGATTCAAAAGTCCCTGCATCGGTCCACCAGCCTTCCAAGATATCCCACGTCATCTTTCCCCTTTCGATATATCGATTGTTCACGTCGGTGATTTCCAACTCCCCTCGCTGAGAAGGTGTGAGGTCCTTGATCATATCGAAAACAGTCGCATCGTAGAGATAGATTCCGATCACCGCATATTTTGATTTTGGCTCTTCTGGCTTCTCTTCGATTCGAACGACCTGGTCTCCTTTCAATTCCGGAACTCCAAATCGTCGAGGATCAGGGACCTCCTTCAGCAGGATCTTCGCTCCTTCTTTCTGCATCCGATAAGCCTCAACCGTCCTTCGGATATTCTTCTCGATGAGGTTGTCACCCAACACCACACAGATCTTCTTCCCTGCAGCAAAAAACTCAGCGAGGCCTAAAGCTTCCGCAATGCCACCTTCGCCCGCTTGATAGGTGTAGTTGATGTGTTTAAGGCCAAACTCCCTCCCATTTCCTAACAACCTCAGGAAGTCTCCAGCATTATTTCCACCCGTAACGATAAGGATGTCATCGATGCCCGCATTGATTAAGGTCTGGATGGGGTAATAGATCATCGGTTTATTATACACGGGAAGGAGGTGCTTATTGGTCACCTTGGTCAACGGATACAGGCGAGTTCCCAACCCTCCCGCCAAAATAACCCCTTTCATCCTGTTCTCCTCCTTTGAAAGAGCTTAAGGGGCCTCGTCCCACCTTTGGCAGGATCAAACCCCTAAATCCTTGATCCCGCCCCAAAGACGGGATCTGGCAGGGATTTGTTGGAAGCACACCCAACTGCCTTTTCAATGCAGCGTTAGTGTGCATTCTCCTCCTTACAAGTCATCACAGGGAAAGCTTCAACTACATGCCCATATAGGCTGATTTGTGCCCTACCGAGCCAATACCCAAGAGGTTGAAATAGACCTGAAACTTCAGCTCCCTCTTCTGGGTGCCATCTAGAGATCCGTTTACATCGTCCACCATCACACCGAACGTCCAGCACTGGGCCTGATATTCTGCCCCATAGATGTTCTCTACCAGTCGTTTCTCCAACAGATTATAGTAAGTTGCTCCATAAACGTAAAGGGGTTGGATCGTTCTCACGCGAGCCAGAAGATTGACCTGTTGGATATTGTCCCTGGTAAACCGATATTGGGCCACCACGGCATCATTCCTCTGGTCCCTCACATGGATAAGGGCATCCAATGTCTCGAAATCACCTCGATAGGGGTTGAACTCTGCATCCCCTCGACCAGTAACGTAGGGACTGAAATTCCACCAGAGTTGGGCTTGGATATTTGAGAATTTTCCTTCTTTTCCTTCGTTCACAACCTCGTTCACAAAAGGATCTCCAAGGCTATAGCTCTGAAAGATCTTCAACTTCGCATATTCATACGGACCGGACTCAATCCCTTCCTTATCGGGTTTTCCCACAAGACGCTGTGTGACGCCATAAGTAATCTGATTGGTAAAAGGAATTTTGTCTACCAGATCGAACTGGGGAAGATCCTCTTGATTGACACGAGGGCTGTAGAGGTAACTGATTGTGGGCTCGATCGTGTGCATCCATTTGGCCACCCGAAAGAGACCAGATAATCTTGGAAACTGCATCGCATCGTAGACGCGATAAAATTCGGCCGACACCTCCGCTCCTGCCTCGAGAGTCTCCCTCGACTTCCATCCATTAAATTGATGGGTCGGATCATCACGCACCTGGTAAAAAGTTTCTCTCAGTCCAACATTCGATTCGAACTTCAACACATTGAAAAGCCTCATCGGATAGGAAAGCCTGGGAAAGAGATCGCCCCGATAGGCCTCAACACCCCTCTCACGCCAAAAGTTTGTGTACGAGGAGGAGAGGTCGTAGAAAAAAGGGGTTCTAAAAAGGGATTGGGGATGGGCGTAAAAACTGATCTGTGGAAGTTCCTGAACGGTTTCACCATTGGTGTTCTCCGTCAGATCGTTGAAAACCACACCCTCCGCCAGGAAGCTGAACTGATCCCAGTTCTTTCCTCCGAAGAGGACCGACCTCAACTCTCTGAGGCTTCTCGAATCGATCTTCGATCCCTCGGGAAGATCTTCGTCAAAATCTTGCGGGTAGAATCTGTCGCTCACATGATTGACGTCCCCTTTGAGGTAGAAATCATAGGGAAGCTTCTGCTCGTGCTGAATGAAGAAGGCATATCGATTCTTTCCGAATACTTGATCATCAATAAAATAGAAATTAGCTTGCCCTTTGGTATCTCTTGCCAAGGCATACCGGTACTCCAATCCCTCTTTGAATCCCCTGTCTCCGTATCCGTCAAAATAGAGGGTTGCGTCCATATCCTTCGCAAAGGCCCAGAAAAAGGCCTCCTTAAATTCAAATCCATACGTGTTGGAATATTTCACCTCCGGAAGGAGGAAGCCTGTCTCTCTATCTGTTCCCACAGGGAAGATGGCATAAGGAAAATAAAGAACCGGAATATCCTCAAGATAGAACACAGGCCCTTTCGCAATGCCTTTCCCTTGGAGGGTCACTTCTAATTCCTTCACGGTAAATTTCCACGGCGGGCGTTCGACATCGCAAGTGGTAAAAGAACCTTCTTGAACTCGATAACGGTTCTCCCCCAATTTCTCCGCCTCCTTACCGGCGATATGAAAATTTTGATCTTTCAAAAAGAGCTTGGCCCGGTAAATCTTTCCCAATCGGCTTTCCAGGTTGACCTCGAGGCGTTCACACTCGACAACATCTTCTCCCTCTCTTAACAAAACATTTTCCCACGCCACCAAGTCTTTGGTCGTCATCTTCAGCTGAGCATGATCTGCCTTGAGAGAGAAGTCTCCCCTCACCACCTCTACATGGCCATGGGCCTGGTAGGTTTGCGTATCCCGTTCGTAGATGAGCTGATCTGCCTCGATATCGACGGGTCCTTCCCCTTTCATCACATTTACATCAGCCATCTTCGCATCGGACGCATGAGGATGGTAGATGATGAAGAAGACAAGAAGGCAGCCGAGTAAGAATGGAGGGTATCTCATGTTCCCTCCTCGGGATAGAAATAGGCTCTGGCCTCTCCTACCGTATAGAGGGAACCGGTGATGCAGAGAAGATCTTCTTTCCTGGCCATGGAGAAGCCCTTCTCGATGGCCTCTTTCATATCTTCGATGACCATCGCCTTCTTCCCATTCTGCCCCAATGCCGCCTTGAGCAGGGCCGGAGGAGCCGCGCGCTCGATATGGGGTTTGGTGAGGATGATGTGGTCTGCCAGGGGAGCCAAGTGATGAAGAATGGACTTGATGTCTTTGTCCTTCATCACACCCATGAGAAGAATCAGGTGATGGTATTTGAATTCTTTTTCGAGAGATTGCTTCAAGACGAGGGCTCCGGCCGGATTGTGAGCCCCGTCAAGGACGACCTGAGGTGAGGAGCAAACCCTCTCCAACCTCCCTGGCCATTTCACCTCCCTCAGACCTTCCACCATTGCATCGATCGAAACAGGGTACCCCAGCTCATCCAAGACCTCTGTCGCCGCAAGAGCTGTCGTTGCGTTGATGATTTGATGGAACCCCATGAGGTTGAGATGAATATCCCATAGCTTTCGGTGTAGGCCTTCATAATTGAAGTTCCTATCTCCCATAGAGACATAACGGAATTGCTTGTCGAGGCGGAAGTAAGGAGAGCCCTTGTCCTGGCAGATCTTCGAAAAGAGTTGGAGCACCCGGGGTTGTGTAGCGGAGGTGATCAGAGGACGGCCCTTTTTGATGATCCCTGCCTTCTCGCCCGCAATTTTCAGAATCGTCCTTCCTAGATACTCTTCATGGTCTTTGGAGATGTTGGTGATGATAGAGAGCAATGGATCGACCACATTGGTCGAGTCAAGTCTTCCTCCCAACCCGACCTCCAGGATAGCCAAATCCACCACAGCCTGTTTGAAGTACAAAAGAGCCATGGCCGTCGTGAAATCGAAAAAGGTGAAAGGAAGGGTGATGCCTGAAGCCTCGATCCTCTGTCTCATCCATCCTGCCAACACCGCCACTTCTTCCTTCTCAATCTCCTTGCCGTTCACCTTGATTCGTTCAGTAAATCGGACGAGGTGCGGTGAAGTATACAGCCCCACTCGGTAGCCCTCTTTTTCTACGATTGAGGCCATCATCGCTGCCGTAGACCCCTTCCCGTTTGTCCCTCCAATATGGATCGCCTGGATCTCTCTCTGTGGATTCCCGACGGCCTCCAAGATCCTCTCCACCTGTGCCAGTCCAAAGATCATCCCGAACTTATCGAGACCGTAAAGATAGTCCAGCGACGCCTGGTATGCTTTCTGCTCCACGGACGGGTTTTTCCTTTTGACGATCGGCCCTAAGCATCTCTAATCAGGCACCATCCCGACTCGTCGGGATGACTTGAGCGTTCAATCCCGCCAATGGCGGGACCGGGACCCTTTCCATTGGAAGAACACTGAGCTAAGGAGAGGGTTCTTCCCCATCCCCCGAAGGAGACAATAACCAAAAAAAGCTAACAAATAAAGAGGGAGATGTCAATCTATTCCATTGCTTGACTCCCCTCGCTTCTCACTTTTCCCGGCAAGGAGCCGTTTGAATCTCGTGCCACGGAATGGTATCCTAAGATGATGAATAAAAATGCTCAGGTCGAAATTGAGTCAATGGCCTTTAAAGGATACGGCGTGGCCAGGCCTGGTGGCAAGGTTCTCTTCGTCCCTCATACAATGAGGGGAGATCGAGCATGGGTTGAAATCGTCGAAGAGAAGAAGAGCTACTCCTTTGGAAGGTTGCGCAAGCTCACCACACCATCCCCTTGGAGGATCGATCCGCCATGCCCTTACTTCGGCAGATGCGGTGGCTGTCAGTGGCAAAGTATCGACTATTCGGCACAAGGGGAGTTGAAGAAAGAAATCCTGCAAGAGATTCTCAAGAGATTGGGAGGACTGAAGGAAATCCCTCTCATCACGGTGCTGCCCTCTCTTGATCCATATGGCTATCGGGTGAGAGTCCAATTGAAGGTAAGAGAGAAGGGAATGGGTTATTATGAAGAAAGATCACATCACGTCGTTGACATCGATCATTGTTTAATCTCCCATCCTTTGGTCAATCAGATGATTTTGTCGTTGCGCAGGGAATTACTCTTCTTCCGGATGGAAGAGATAGGAATAAACGTCTCCCCAGACGAAGGCAAAGGGATCTTCATCCTCCACCCCCGCTCACTTCCTGGAGGGTGGGAAGATTTCTTGGAAGAGTTCATTAGAACTTGTTCCATCCATAAAGGCTGTGTCATTGCCAGAAGAAACGGGTTGACCCTTATCGGTGACCCCTTCCTGAGTTTTGACATCCCTGGAAATCGATTTCGGGAAAGAAGAAGGTTGAGGCTTCGAACTTCCCCTCTGAGTTTCTTCCAGGTCAATCTCAGACAGAATGAGAAATTGATTCGGACCGTGCTCGAATTCTCGGATGTGAAGAAAGATGAGAGAGTCCTCGATCTCTACGCTGGCATCGGGAACTTCACGCTCCCTTTAGCTACCCAAGCGAAAGAAGTGGTTGGGATTGAGGAGAGCGGGCCCGCAGTTGAAGATGGGCGTTTCAACATCGAAGAGAACGGAATCAAGAATTGTGACTTCCGTCAGGGGAGGGTAGAAGATCTATTGGACCATTGGGGGACGCCCAGACCCGATCTCATCGTGCTCGACCCTCCAAGGACGGGTTGTAAGAAGATTACGAATCAGATCGCTGGTTTGAAACCCAGAAAAATCGTCTATATCTCCTGTGAGCCCACTACCTTTGCACGAGACCTTCGGCTCTTTTCAGAGAGAGGCTATCACCTCCAGAGGCTCACGCTGATCGATATGTTTCCTCAGACCTATCATATGGAGGTGGTTGGTTTGCTCCAACGAGGTTGAGGCTGAGGTTGGGGGAGAAACGAAAGAGATTCTATCTCAAACTCGGCCTCAACCTTAACCTCATATGACTTTGTTGAGGGGATATTCGATGATTCCCACTGCTCCTCGTTTCTGGAGTTTTGGAATGAGTTCACGGACGATCTTCTCGGAGATGATCGTTTCCACGGAAAACCAATCGGTCTCGAAGAGATTGGAAATGGTCGGTGCGGTGATGCTCGGGACAATCTCGATCACGCTCTTGAGATCATTCGCTGAGACGTTCATCTTGAGCCCAACCATCCCCTCCGCTCGAAGGGCTCCCTGAAGAAGCAGCGAGATCTGTTCGATCTTTTCCCTCTTCCAGGGATCTTTGTAAGACTCCCGATTGGCGATCAATTGAGTATTGGTTTCCATCAGTTCCTCGACAATCCGAAGCCCGTTAGCCCGTAATGTACTACCGGTCTCGGTCACTTCAACGATGGCGTCGGCCAATCCTTCGATCACCTTTCCCTCTGTCGCTCCCCAGGAGAACTCCACATCAACGTTGATCTTCTTTCTGGCGAAGTATTGCTTCGTAAAACTGACTAGCTCCGTAAAGATCTTTTTCCCTTCAAGGTCTATCAATTGGTGAACAGGCGAGTCCTCTGCCACCACCAACACCCACCGTGCAGGCGATGTACTCGCTTTGGAGTAGATCAAATCTTGGACGACCACCACATCCGACCCATTCTCCAAAATCCAATCCTTCCCGGTCAGCCCGACATCCAGGGTGCCCATTTCCACAAACCGTGACATCTCCTGGGCCCTCACCATGGTACAGCGGATCTCATCGTCATCCACAGTAGGAAAGTAACTCCGGGAGCTCATCGAGATCTTCCAGCCAGATCTTCTAAAGAGTTCAATAGTAGCACTCTCCAGGCTCCCTTTTGGAATTCCAACCTTCAGGATCTTCACTTTTCATATACCTCCTTCGGATCAAAAATCCTCTCTCCTGAGATCGTCCATCCACGATCTTCATACCGATGATGGAAACAACTCCGAAAACCAGTGTGACAAGCTGCATTTCCTATCTGGTCAACTTTGAGCAGGAGGGTATCTCCATCACAATCCAGATCAATCTCTCTCACCTCCTGAAAATGTCCTGAGGTTTCTCCTTTCACCCAAAGCTTCTTTCGGGACCGAGACCAGAAGGTTGCTCTCTTTGTCTTCAGGGTCTCTTCCCATGCCTCTCGATTCATATAGCCTAACATCAAGACCTCGTTGGTCGACACATCCTGGATGATGACCGGAATCACTCCCCCGCCTTTTCTAAAATCGATCTCAATCACGCTTCCCCCTTATGAGTTCAGAGTGATGAGTTCGGAGTTTTTTATCTTGATTTTTTTTCACTCCAAACTCATGACTATTGCTCTATGAGCAGCTTAGCCATTTGAGAGGCATTTTTGGCTGCAGAACCAGCATGGCAGTTATTAAAAAAGATAAAGATCTTCCCCGTCTTCTGAGAAATATCTTTAATATCCGGGATGAATTTTTGCAGCTCCTCTTCACCATAAAGGTAGTTATATCTTTCCGAAATTGGCGCATTGAACCAATTGGGATTTCGGCCATGAAATCGGAAATAGCCAATCTCCGAAGTCGCTCTGGGCATGTAGGGCATCAATTTTTGAAGTTTGGGTTCGTCCACGATGCAAAATCCAATTCCATTTCTCTCTAGGAATTGAAAAGTCCTTTCTCCCAGCCATGTCTGGTTTCGGAATTCGAAGACCAGCGGAACTCCCCCCATCTGCTCTTTGAACCGATGGAGATAGTCGAGGTTTTCACGATTCAGGAAAAATCCATAAGGAAACTGCGCAAGGACACAAGCCAGCTTCCCGTCATCGACCAGAGGAACTAGGCTGTACCTGAACTTTTCAAAGGTCTCCTGGTTATCGATCATCGCCCCGGTCTCTTTGTTCCGAATCTCATGGGTCATCCCCCTAAAGGCCTTTACAACAAATTCAAACCCTTTGGACGTCTTTTGGGACATCGCAGCAAAACTCTTCTGAGAAGGAAGGGTGTAATAGGTGAAATTGACTTCCAAGGCATGAAACCCCAACTCCTTTTCATAGTAAGGCAACATCTCTCTGTCACGAATGCCGATCGGATAAACCACCCCTTTCCAATCCGAAAAAGAAAAACCACTCGTCCCAATCTTGATCATTCCTACCCTATTGAACGAATCGAGCTCAACGGCCCGATGCTTCTAAAATAGACGAATGAGATAGGATTGTCAACCTTGTTACAGTTCTCTGAAAGAGTGGAGATCTTGAAGCGGCCTCCTTCCTCAAGGAATCTCATCTGAAATCCAAATATACCAAGCCTGGCTCAAGAGCCTTTTGTCAGTCTCATCGTGTGGGTAACACTCGAGGAGTTCTTTAACTTGATCTGAAGCAAATCGTTTGTCTAATTAGGACATAATCTAACCTTCCGGTTGAGTTTAAGATTACGTCCCCCATAACAGATTCTTTGACCACAAAGGGAGGCATCAACTTTTCAACTTTAGATCTACAAAACCTATCCACTTTTAAACTTTAAGTGGCCTAACTAAAAACTAAAAAAATATTGACAGGGTCTAACTTGTAGAATATAATTTGGAAATATTTTTTAGTAAATTTTGGGCGAGGGAGATATAAAAATATGCGACTGACGAAAGATGAAAAAAAGATGCTGTCCGGTGAGTACGGGGAAGCAACCAGAAGAGCCATGGAAATCCTGGTCAAAATGGGCGAATATGAGGGGGCCAAGCGCATGGTTCCAGTGAGCTGGGCGGACCTGTCGACTTTTTCAGGTATAGGGGGAGGACATGGTGACAGCCCGGATAACGATATGTACAAATTTATGAAAGAATTCGATGATCTGTGTGCTCAAGAAAATGTAAAATTCAGATGCCCTATAACGCTGGCTGATGCGGGTACGCCCGAGAGGAACGAAAAAATGACGAGGATGGGAGCGCAACTGATCTCGCCGGCAGGAGCCTCCAGTCCCCATGATATCTTCCCTCTGCCTCTTTTCGGACAATACGTGACACCAGGCGCTACCAACATAAACACCTATTGTAACAGCATGCTTGGCGCCAGGGGGAACAACGAGGGCCCCGTAGGCGTGCACATGGCGGCCATCACCGGCAAAACACCGGAATATGGCTATCTTTTGGATGAGAACAGGCATGCCAGGATGGTGGTTAAAGTTAAGGTGGAACCGAAAAATTACATCGAGTGGGCCGTCCTCGGCTTCTACATATCCAAAACATTGAGTACACATTACTGGGATGTCCCTGTGCTAACCGGAATAAAGCCTACCGCTGTTTCAAGCGACGATATCATGTCATTCTGCGCAAGCATGAACAATCCTGGCTCCATAACCCACTTCCTCATCGAAGGTCTGTCACCAGAAGGACGCACGTTGAAGCAAGCCTTAGCTGGAAAGAAACCGAAAGAGACATTCGCCGTGGGGCCTAAGGAAATGAAGGAAATATACGACACATATCCGCCCACAGGGAATAACCCAGATATCGTAACCTTACGTTTTCCCTTAACCGTACAGCGTCTATATGATGTGGTTCGTTTGGTTGAGGGGAAAAAGGTTCACGAAGATGTGTCGTTCGCGGTGGATCTTACTCTCGCTGCCAAAATGGTAGCAGAAAGATTTGGCTTGAGAAAGGTCTTAGAGACAGCCGGTGTCTTTGTAGCGCAGGTACAGGGGAACGTCATGTGGAAGGGGAGAGTCATTGACCCCTGGACGCAGGCAAGGCAGGAGGGAGTCAGAACAATGGTAACGGACAGTCTAAAGGACTGCAATGCCATCAGTCAACAAGAGATTGATCTGGTTTTGTTGCCTTCTTTAGAAAAGATTGTAAATACTGCTTTAACCGGAAAGCTGGAGGTGTGATAGATGGCAAAGATTATTCTTAAAGGACATAAGGGCATCGGCGGAACCGCTGAAGGCGAGGCGTTGGTCAGCAAGAATGCGCTCAGTTACATATTTGACGTGGGAGGCATATGGCTTGACCCCATGAGCGCCAAGGTCACCAACAAGAAAGAAATGCCGGACTGGTATGGGAAGGACTTGGCCGGTAAGGTGCTTGTCTTTCCCACGGGCAGGGGAGGAATCTTCAGCACGGCAATGCTGATGGGACTCGTAAAAAAGGGCCTCGGACCAAAAGCCATGATCAACGTCAAGACCCACCCGGTGTTCACTTACGCTTCAATCGTTTTAGACATACCAACCGTAGATAAGCTGAACAAGAATCCATGTGAAGTCATCGAAACAGGGGACTGGGTCAAGGTAGACGCTCAGAAGGGAATCGTGGAGGTAACGAAGAAAAAAGGTTAAGCACCAAGAACCCAACAGATGACCTCTGACTGCTTGTAACGCACATGGGCAGAGTTTGAATCTGTTAGGGTATACCAGAGAAGAACTGCCTCGTCGCTCTTTCAGAGTGTTGGACTTGAACCGTTGTTAGCCGGCAAAAAAGTGGTACTGAGCATTGCTCGGTACCACTTTTTGTATGTGCCTATTGCTGGAGGCTAACCTGATTGGAGAGATTTTCCGGTTCGTTTTAAAGGGTACAATGAGTGAAGTAATTTTCCCACGGAATCAATAATAAAGTTAGTAAAAAATTGGCCAAAAATATTGGTCCCCCTCCCCTTCGTCCTCTCCCACCAAGGGAGGGGAGGTTTTGGGGGAAATTGTTTCAAATGTTAGAGATAGATTCTCAGACTTAATCGTGTAAGTATCTAACAAAATCTGACTCATAGACATATCATACACAAAATTGTTTGGGATATCGTGAGAAAGGAGATGAAAGGTCTATGCAATTGACAAAAGACGAAGAGAAGATGCTCTCTGGGGGCTACGGCGAAGGATATAAAAGAGCCATCGAAATTCTCATCAAACTGGGAGAATTTTACGATGCCAAGCGCCTGGTTCCTATTAGCATGGCGTATCTCGTTGTAGGTCCTAGTCCCAGCAGCCCTGGGAAAGCAAATGAATGGCTGAGCGAAATGGCTGATCTGGGTACCACTTTTAAATGTCCTCTGGCACTGACTCCTCTTGATACAATAACCCCCTCTGCCTACGAACTCCATAAGAAGCTTGGCGCGGTATTCGCCTACGGAGGAAGCGGGCATGCACGCAATATCCTTTGTCTTCCTGTTTTCGGACAACATATTGCAGCGGACGGCACGGCTATAACTCACTATATGAACTCGTACATCGGCGCGAGAGCGAATACCGAGTGTTTTATCGGGCAGTATTCGGCTGCCATCGTTGGAAAAACACCAGAATACGGCTTTCATCTGCCTAAGAACAGGATTGGAAAGACGCTATTTGATGTGAAGGTGGAACTGAAGGACGAAACCGACTGGAGCGCCCTCGGCTACTATATCTCAAGAACTTTAGGTAAAAACTATTGGGATGTACCGGTGATAAACGGAATAAAACCCGCTGACATCACACACGACGAATTGATTGCCATCTGTTCGAGCATACCTTCTTACGGCGCCTGCGTTCATTCCCTCCTCGTAGGTGTCTCACCTGAAGCACGGACATTGGAGCAAGCCTTCGGCGGGAAGAAGCCCAAGGAGAAGTTCGTCGTTGGACCGAAGGAATTGAAGGGAGTCTATGATACATTCTCAACCTCCAAGGAAAAACCGGATATGATATCCATTGGCGGTTTTGGGGTGAACCTCTCAGTAGAGGACGTATTAAAATTGGCCAGCTTGCTCGAAGGGAAAAAAGTGTCCAATGACTTTCCAACGGTGGCGTTGATTGACGGACCTGTTAGGGCTATGGCAGACAGAACCGGCATGACGGATATCCTTAGGGCAGCAGGTGTCAGATTAAGTATGGACGAAGTCTTCAAAGAAAGAGGTATCGATGGGGCAGAGTTTACTAATAACCCGGTGATATGTGCCAAACGGATGGGATGGAATACGTTGGTTTTTGCTGATGCAAAATCATGCCATTACATAGGTAACCAAGATATCGAGCCGGTTTTGAAGCATGTGGAGGAATGTGTGAAGATTGCGTTAACTGGCAGAATGGAGGTGTGATAGATGGCAAAGATCATTCTCAAGGGGCATAAAGGGATCGGTGGCATAGCTGAAGGCGAGGCATTAGTCTGCCAGGAGCCAGTCAATCTCATGGCGGATACAGGAAATGTCTGGACTGACCCCAAGGATACCATGTTCACCAATAAGATTGGAACCCCCTCGGTGTACGGCAAAAGCTTCGCCGGTAAGGTGCTCGTGTTTCCTACGGGCAAGGGAGGCATCTTCAGCACTAATATCATGATGGATGT
>JBEKDJ010000116.1:0-13186 GCA_050014415.1 Thermodesulfobacteriota bacterium
CTTTAGTCTGCTTTCTGAACTTCACACGAATTTCTCAATTCTCTTGGCCATGGAACCACCCCCTCCACCTCCTCCTCTCCGAAAGTCTTCACCTCGATTGAAATATTGATTACGGATTATGGTTTTCCTGCCAAGCTGCCTCTGATCCTTTTTGGCGAGCTAGGGATGAGTGAAGATAGAAATTGCAAATTAGCCATTCGCTGTAGGGACCTGAGAGGTAGGGATGTCAATGATTGAGCTTAGATATTCCAAATTCCTTGACAACTGATATGAAATACGATAATTTACCTTTACGTTGTATTCAGCTGGAAGGTGAGGGTCCTCCCAAGACTTTATGATGTGGTTCTTCTGTGAGTTTCATAGGTCACAGACGATTTCACCTATGGTAGCTTTTGCAAAATACCCGATAACCGTGTAGCAACATGCTTGGAGATGTCGCCATAAAGATTCATCAACCCGTCTTTGGCTGGGCCTCTGACAACGTTTCTGATGCAACGATGAAGTCTATTCTGGATAATTTTCAAGATATGATTGGAAAGGTTGATCTCCTATGAAAAAGAAATCCATCCGAATTGCCATTGTGGGTGTCGGAAATTGTGCCAGTGCTCTTATGCAGGGGATCGAGTTTTACAAAGAGAGCCATCTGAAGAGTTCAAAATTCGAACCTCTGGGGTTAATGCATCTGGATATCGGAGGCTACAAACCATGGGACATCGAGGCGGGGGCTGCATTCGATATCGATCGAAGAAAAGTGGGAAAGCCGCTTAGAGAGGCCATCTTTGCCAAGCCCAATTGCACCAAGATTATCTATCCAAATCTCAATGATTCAGGGGTGATCGTGTCGATGGGAGAAGTGTTGGACGGATTTTCAGAACATATGAAGGACTATCCTGAAGAACGGATCTTCGTCGTGGCAGATGAAGAGCCTTGCAAGGCGGAAAAGGTTCTCAGGGATTCCGGAGTGGATATCCTGCTCAACTACCTTCCGGTGGGCTCTGATCGGGCAACCGAATTCTATGCAGAAGCTTGCCTAAACACAGGAGTCAGTCTCATCAACTGTATGCCGAGTTTTATCGTTTCCGAGCGCCGTTGGGCAAAAAGGTTTGAAGAAAAGGGCATCCCTGTTGTTGGGGATGATGTCAAGTCGCAGATGGGTGCAACCATCATCCACAGGGTCTTGGCCAAGCTTTTCGAAGACCGGGGGGTTCGGCTGGATCGAACCTACCAAATTAATACTGGCGGGAACACCGACTTTCTCAACATGCTCAACCATAACCGCTTGAAAAACAAACGGATCTCCAAGACGGAGGCGATTCAGTCCCAGCTCGGTATCCCCTTGGAGCCGGAGAACATTCACATCGGTCCTTCTGACTATGTCCCTTGGCAGAATGACAACAAGGTCTGTTTTCTGCGAATGGAGGGAAGGGGGTTCGGAGAGGTGCCATTAAACCTCGAATTGAGACTCTCCGTCGAAGACTCCCCCAATAGTGGCGGAATGACCATTGATGCGATCCGATGCTGTCAAATTGCCCGTGAACGGGGGATTGGGGGGCCACTGCTTTCTATCTCCGCCTATGCAATGAAGCATCCGCTTGTTCAGTTTTCCGATAATCTAGCCAAATCCATGTTAGAAGAATTCATCGAAGGGAAGAGGGAACGGTAACGGTTATGGTTAAGGAAACACCCTGGCTTTCTTGCAGAATCACCCAACGGTCAGACGAATCTATTCGAACAGAAGAACCCCTCCAGTTACGATGAGAATGTCCATCCCTATCAAGAGGGGCCAATTCCTTCGTTTCAACTATTGAATCTTAAGGCCTTTCCCGTTGAAATATCGGGCCGCCCCCGGGTGGA
The DNA here is from genome assembly GCA_050014415.1 of Thermodesulfobacteriota bacterium. Lineage (GTDB taxonomy): Bacteria > Desulfobacterota > BSN033 > BSN033 > UBA1163 > JBEKDJ01. The sequence goes on from JBEKDJ010000116.1 coordinate 1,855, forward strand.
ATGGAATCGGAGAACCACCAGCTGCTTGGGGATCTAGGGAGATATATTTTGCGTCGCTATGGGACAATATTAGTTCCGATTTATGATCAAAGAGGGTTCTCACGATATCAAACGCCACATTCTCCTTCATGTTTTGATTGCAAACCAAAAGATTCCAAACCACAGCAATCAAAATGTCGATATTCTGTCCGGGATAGGTTCCCGCCGGGATGGTGCCTTCAACATAGAGAGGCCCGTACTTTTCCCTCATCTTGGGGACTGCTTCCGCATGACCAATAAGCTTCATCTTTGTCCCGGGTGTCGCTGCCAAATCTGCCACGGCTGCGGTCGGAAGGCCTCCAACCCAGAAAAAGGCGTCAATCTTTCGGTCCCTCAATGCACCGGCTGATTCGGAAACGCTCAATCTATCCCTTATTATGTCCTTATTCGGATCCAATCCAAATGCCTCAATCACTCTGAGAGCCATGATCTCAGTCCCACTCCCAGGTGCACCCGTTGAAACCCGCTTCCCTTTGAGATCTGATACCTTACCGATCCCTTTCCCCTCAACCGCCACAACATGCATATGGTTGGGGTAGAGGACCGCTAATGTCCGCAGAGGAACCTTCTCCTTAAACTGTGCTCTGCCTTGATAGGCATCCCATGCCTTATCCGTCGTGACCAAAGCCAAATCCGCCTTTCCCTTTTCTACTAGTAGGCAGTTCTCCACAGACCCGGTGGTCACCTCTACTGTCGCCTCAACGTAGGGGATATATTTTGATAGAATACGAGCCAGACCTTCCCCTATCGGATAGTAAATACCTCCCTTGCTGCCGGTGGCAATGGATAACCGAACAGACTTCTGAGCCCATCCGGAAGAGGCGACGAAAATTAACATCATCATGAGTCCTGAGAAGAATAACCGTTTCATCAAACCTCCTTCTAAAAGCTCTTCTTCGCTTTTTATATTGGACTTGGCCTTGATTGTCAACAAGAAGCTGAATCCTGATATCGGAGTTCCAGATTCGAATCACCCCGATGCTGAAAATCCCGGGTTTGAAATAATCAGGAACTATTCCGCGCTCGTGCCTGGAAACCACACCGTCGAAGTCAGGCTACACAATCAGACGGATTAAACCGAAGCTCTGGATGATTTGTCAACGGTAGGATAGTTCTACGGAGATCTTGTTGAGAATACGATCCTAAATAGCAGGTGCCTCCGTTTTAATAGGGTTAGGGCGGATGAAAGCCGATAGGCTGGTTGAACCCTCGTGAGGTGACGATAATTAAGAGTTTTTGAATCAGCTCAGCATCTGCAGGTGATATCCTTTTTCCACTATTTTCTTCTTAACCACTTTAATGTGGTCTGGACCACGGGTCTCCAAAACTAGAACAACCCTGGAGAATCCAATGGGGATATCCTTGGCCGCCCGCTCGTGGATGATATGGAGGATGTTGGCATGGTTTTGAGCGACCAGATTCGTGAGTCTTGCTAAAGACCCTGGCACATCTCTCAGGAGGACCTCAAGGCGGACAAGCCTGCCTGTTTCTGAGAGCCCTTTTTCAATGATCCGGTCGATGAGGTTGAGATCAATGTTTCCCCCACTGACGACCAGAACGACCTGTTTTCCCCGAATCTTCCATCTCTTTGATAATAGAGCAGCCAGCGGGGCAGCCCCTGCGCCCTCTGCCACCATACGCTTTCTCTCCATCAACATGAGGATGGCAGAAGCGATTTCATTCTCCTCGACGGTCACGATTTCATCAACAGTCTTTTGGATGATGGGGAAGGTGATCTTTCCTACCTTCCGAAGGGCAATCCCATCGGCCAATGTTGGCTCTACTTCTACTTGCACGATCCTCTTTCGTTTCCAGGACAAGAAAGCTGAGGGAGCGTGGGTGGACTGCACGCCGATGATCTTCACCTCGGGTCTCCGCTTTTTTACGATGGTGGCAATTCCTGAGATCAAACCCCCGCCGCCGACAGGGACGATGATCGCCTCAACTTCGGGCACCTCCTCCAAGATTTCAAGACCGATTGTCCCCTGTCCGGCAATCACCTGCTTATCGTCGAAGGGGTGGATAAGGGGTCTTCCACTTTTTGCCAATCTCTTGGCACAACCGAGCGCCTCATCCGTGTCCTGACCGAAAAGAAGAACCTCTCCTCCATAAGATCGAGTGGCCATCTGTTTTGCAAGTGGGGCGTTCTCAGGCATGACGATGGTGGCTTTGGCTCCCAAGAGAGATGAGGCAAATGCAACGCCCTGGGCATGGTTTCCAGCAGATGCAGCCACGACTCCTCTTTTCCTTGCGGAAGGGGTCAGCTGGGATATTTTGTAGTAGGCCCCTCTAATTTTGAAGGAACCTGACTTCTGAAGGTTTTCCAGTTTCAGGAAGACCGCTTTGCCGGTGAGTTTTGAAAAGGTATCCGAGTAGACCATGGGGGTCTGGCGGATTGCTCCTCGGATCTCTTTTTGTGCCATTTCAATCTCTTCCAAGAGTCTCAACTTAACAGGCCTCCTTCTACAGTAAACTAGTTCGATGCTTCCTCGAAACAGGATTTCGATTCAACCATGCCTCAGAGTCATCGATTCGTTCAGTATTCGCTGGTGGGACCACCTGACCAGGAATCCCTATTCTCCAGATCCTGCTTTTTGGAAAAAGATGACCGGGTCAGATGTCAAGGCCTCCCAACACACCCAACCGCCTTTTTAGAAGGTTTTCATGCAACGACAGGAAATCACCAAGCAATGTGCCCTATCACAAACGTCACGGCAGGTTGGATCGTGGGATTCTAGATTACCCATTACGAAACCTCCCCCATGGAAATAAATGAGCATTGGAAAGGGACCAGTGCCCTCCGGTCTGTAAATACGCACCGGAAGGTCGCCTGCCGGGCCTAGTATGGAGCTATTGGAGATGGACGCGACCGGTGTGGGTGACTTTGTACTCGTCCGTGCCATCTGTGGCATGGCTCTGCGTAATTCCTCTATGGATTGGGTGCTCATGGCCGGAATGCCCATCTTTTTCATCGTTTCCAGCATTTTTTTGGCCTTCAAATCGAGAGGCATGTCTCCCTCCTTTAAATATTGTCAGTTCCTCTTGTAACAAATACTCTATCAGTATGAGGAGAATAGGGCTTTTGTCAAGAAACTGGAAAGGGTAAATGGCATTGAAAATTGACAATGGGCTAAAGTTATAGTATTTTTAACCACATATGAAAGATCTACTCTCACTGGTTTCAAAACCGGTCAGGTATCTTGGGCGGGAGATCAATTCGATAAGGAAAGACCCTGATCAAATCAGATTGAAATTCTGTTTGGCCTTTCCGGATGTCTATGAGGTGGGGATGTCTCACCTTGGGATTCAGATTCTTTATCATATCCTGAATGGCAGAGAGGAAACTTCTTGTGAAAGGGTGTTTGCTCCGTGGGTCGATATGGAGAAGGTTTTGAGGGACAAAGGTATTCCACTTTCTTCCCTCGAATCGTCAACTCCTCTCAGTCAATTTGATATATTGGGCTTCTCCCTTCAATACGAACTCTGTTTCACCAATGTCCTCAACATGCTCAACCTCTCCTACATCCCTCTCCTTGCAAGAGAAAGAGATGAACGGTTTCCTCTCATCATTGCCGGAGGTCCGACAGTCTTCAATCCAGAACCAGTCGCCGATTTCTTCGACGCCATCGTTATTGGAGATGGTGAAGAGGTCGTTCTCGAAATCTGTGATCTGGTGCTGAAATGGAAAGAGACAAAAAGAATGAAGGGAGATCTCTTAGAATCCCTTTCTCAACTCGAAGGGGTTTATGTTTCCAGTCTGTCCAGAGAGATTAGGAAAGTTCGTAGAAGACTCGTCTCCGACCTCAACGAAGTTCCCTTTCCCACCTGCCCTATCATTCCTTACATGAAGGTGGTTCACGACCGACTCAATGTGGAGATTGCTAGGGGCTGTAAGAGGGGATGCCGTTTTTGTGAGGCAGGGTTTATCCACAGACCTTACCGTGAGAGAAGTCCCAGGGTGGTCGAGGAGATACTCAATGCTTCGTTGAAGCAAACGGGCTACGAAGAGGTCTCTCTTCTCTCTCTCAGTGCTGGAGACTATTCTTTCATTGAGCCGCTCCTCTCTGGCCTGATGGACCGATTTGAATCGAAAAGGGTTGCTGTCTCTTTTCCATCCTTGAGGATCGAGAGGGTGGTAGGACATCTGGCAGAGGAGGTGAGACGGGTCAGAAAGACGGGATTCACCATTGCACCAGAGGCTGGGACCGATCGACTTCGGAGCGTGATCAATAAAGAGATGGACGAGGAGATTCTTTTTAAAGGTGTAGCGGATCTCTTTTCAAAAGGTTGGAAGAACATCAAGCTCTATTTCATGATGGGACTCCCCACAGAGAGGCAGGAGGATTTGAAGGGAATCATCGACCTGTCTCGAAAGATCTCTTCACTGGGAAAAAGGCAGAAGCTTTACCCGAACATCAGTGTAAGTGTTTCCACCTTCGTCCCCAAACCTCACACACCTTTCCAGTGGGAGGCTCAGATTCCATTGGAGGAGATGAAGGAAAAATTCGGCTTTCTGAGGGAGAGTTTGAAACGAGATCATCTCCGGTTTAAATGGCAGGATCCCCATCTCAGCTTCTTGGAGGGGATTTTTTCGATGGGGGATCGAAACCTTTCTCAGGTCCTGGTAGAGGCCTACCGGCTGGGATGTCGATTCGACGGATGGAGTGACCAATTCCATTATCCCCTTTGGAAGGAGGCCTTTGATCGGGTGGGAGTGAAGATGGATTTCTCCACGCGAAAGAAGTCCATCGATGAGACACTCCCGTGGTCATTCATCGAAACGGGAATCGCGTCGACGTTCCTCTGGCAGGAATCTCAAAAAGGGATAAAAGGAGAGAGCAGCCCTCCGTGCCAGGGAGGAGATTGTAAACGGTGCGGGATCTGCAACGGGAAAGCCATCAGGATGAGCGAGAGCAGTCCAATGGAGATGGTACGGCTAGAACGAAAGGAAAGGGGGAGAGTTCTCGGGAAAGGCCTCAAGAAGAGAGTTCGATTAAGATTCACAAAGAGGGGGGAAATTCGGTTCATCAGCCATCTCGAACTTGCCCATCTCTTTTATCGAGCTTCAAAAAGGGCCGGCCTTCCCCTATGTTACTCTGAGGGTTTTCACCCGATGCCAAGGATCATCTTTGCCGCCGCCCTTTCGGTGGGAATCGAGAGTTTGTTCGAGATCGTCGATTTGGAATTGGAGGGAAGCACTCCCCCACATGAAATAAAGGAGCGACTGAATCAAACTCTTCCTCACGGGATTGAGATCACCGAAGCGGAAGAGGTCCCACTTGCATTTCCCTCATCCTTCCTCTCCCGTTGGTCAGTCTATTGGATTCCGCTGGATCATTTCCTCACAAAGGAAGAGGTAACTGCAAATATCAAGAAGGCTTTGGATAAGGGAGAGTTTTTGCTTCATCAGGAGAGAAAGGGAAAGAGGAGAAATGTGGATGTTCGGCCTTTGATCGAAAAGATGGAGGTGAAGGAGAAGAAAGAACCATCGGGGGAAAGCTCTCTTTGGGGAGTGGAGCTAACCCTTCGAGGTGGAATGGGGAGGACGGCAAAACCGACAGAGATCATCGGAGCCATATTGGGTTTGGAAGGTGAGCAACTTGCGCAATGTAAGGTCATTAAGTTGGAATGATGGAATAATGGAAAATTGAGGAGGGAAACATGAGCATGCTCATGAAGGACTTTCTCCTTGTAACCCATCCTTCCGTCATTCTACTATTCCAATATTCCATTGTTTAGTTTATCGGGGTGGCCTATGGTGAATGAATTGATCATCAATGTGAGGCAACAGGAGACAAGGGTTGCCCTTTTAGAAGATAGGGTGCTTGCAGAGCTCTATATCGAACGTACTAAGGATCGCGGCATCATGGGCAATATCTACAAAGGAAAGGTCGTGAAGGTGTTGCCAGGGATGCAGGCCGCATTTGTGGATATCGGGTTGGAAAAGGCCGCTTTCCTTTACGTCTCCGATGTTTACGGCGGGATGGAAGATTATGAAGAGATGGGTTTTCAAGGAGAAGAGGTGTTCACCTATTTCAATACCTCTTCGCAGATCGAAGACCTCCTCTCAGAAGGTCAAGAGATTCTGGTTCAAGTCTCAAAAGAGCCCCTCGGCACGAAAGGGACTCGGATCACCTCCCATGCCACATTGCCCGGCAGATACCTTGTCTTCATGCCTACAGTCGATCATATAGGGATCTCGAGAAGAATTAAGGATGAACGGGAACGGAAGCGATTGAGAGAGATCGTCCAGACGATCAAACCCCCAGCGGGTGGCTTCATCGTGCGCACAGCAAGTGAAGGAGCAGAAGGCGACGAGATTCGTAATGATATGGATTTTCTCCTCCATCTCTGGAGCAACATCCAGAAGAAAAAAGAGACCATGGCGGCGCCTTCCCTCATCCACACCGACCTGACGATGGTGCTTCGGGCCATCCGTGACATCCTGTCCTCTCAGGTGAACCGAATTATCATCGATTCTCGAGACGAATATGAGAATATTCTCACTTTTATCAACACCTATATGCCCAAGCAGAGATATGAGATCACCCTCTATGACAGGCAGGAGCCGATCTTCGATGCTTACGGTATTGAGATGGAGATCGGCAAGATTCTGGGGAGGAAGGTCTGGCTCAAATCGGGTGGGTATATCGTCATTGATATGAATGAAGCCCTTGTGGCCATTGATGTGAACACCGGGAGGTATGTCGGAAAGAGAAATTTGGCTGATACGATTCTCAAAACGAACCTGGAGGCAGCCAAGGAGATCGCTTACCAGTTGAGACTTCGTAACATCGGAGGGATTATCATTATCGATTTTATCGATATGGAGCGAGAGGGCGATCGCGAAAAAGTCTATCAAGCTTTAGAAGAGGCCATTCGGAAGGATCGACAGAAGACGAACATCTTCAAGATTTCGGAACTGGGTCTGGTAGAGATGACTCGAAAAAGAACAAGGGAAAACATCTCCAGAATTCTCAGCGAACCCTGTTCTTACTGTGAAGGGGCAGGGTTGATCAAATCAAAGACGACTGTCTGCTATGATATCTTCCGTGAGATTGAAAGAACCTCCACCGAATTGGGAGGTCAGACCATCATGGTGGAGGTCAACCCAGAGGTGGCTGACCTTCTTTATGAGGAAGAGCGAGCGGGGGTGGATGAGTTGGAACGGAAGTTGAGGAAGAAGATCGTCGTCAAGGGCAAGGCTGGATTTCACCAGGAACAGTTCAACATCATCGAAATTTGATCTTTCAATGTATTTTTGATAGCTTAGAGCATCCTTAAATTCCTTTTTCACCCCTCTCTCCTTGGAGACTGTGTCGTAATCATGATGGAGGGTAGATACGGACGGAACAGGCAGTCAGGCTCCTCAGCTTCAGAATGCGGTCATTTAGGGTTATGGGTAATCGAGCTTCTTGTAAATGCAATCTTTTCATGAGCTTGCAGCCCGGTAGCTGACCGGTAGAAGGTTTCCGCTCTAAAGCTTCGTCACCTGACCGCCTGTTCCGTCTTGCAACCGAAGTGGTCTCTCGTTAATTATGACACAGTCTCTTGTGGGAGAGGGAGGGGGTGAGGGGTGATTTTTCAGAACAAATTTATTTAAATCAAAGCCTATTCTCAAAAAGAATGGGCTTTTTTGTTACGGAGTTTCACCTTGCGCCTCACGCTCTACGGTGGGATGCTCTCTGTGCGGTAGGTAGTGTGATTTAGGCACGGAAGAGGGACACGGACACGTTTTTAATGAAGTGGGCTCCGGAACGATTGAAAAGCGAGGGCGGTTAATAGCTTAGATCTGACAGTATGCGTCTGTCCCTACAGGCGCTTCGTTTGATGGAACCGGATTCAACGGAGATCAATGAGTGGATGGTCTAAGAAGGGATTGCGTTTTGTTCTGAATTCTGATATTCTGAATTCAGAAAAAAATGTGGAGGTGCGAAGTGCAAACGGCAAGATCCATCACGGCGGAAATTAAATCCCGTGGCCAGTTGACCATCCCCAAGAAAATTAGGGTTATGAGCCGTCTCGAAGAAGGGCAAGTCGTCTCAATCATTCCGGTGGGCGACTCGGTCATCATTACGCCCAAGAAACTTGAGCTCGACGAAGCAAGAAGAGAGATTAGAAAGATAGTTAAAGCAGCCGGTCTTTCTCCCGAGGATCTCCTGGCGGGGCTCAAAGAAGAACGAGAAAAGCTATATCAAGAGACTTATGGGAAAAAAAGTCGTTAGGGTTTTTCTCGATTCAAACGTGATTCTCTCAGGTCTCCTTTCTGAGAGAGGTGCGCCGCGCATCATTCTCGACCTATTAAATCTTAGGCTTCCGTTTCTCACCGGCTCAACCGGGAGATACAATCTTATTGAAATCGAACGAAATCTAAAGAAGAAAATGCCCAGTCTTCTCTTCTTGTACAAAGCCTATCTCCCCAAGCTCCATCTAAAGGTCATCCCTCTCCCTCGACCCGAGGAGGTAAGAGGCTTTTCCGGGCAGATTGCAGGGAAAAACATTCCAGTCCTCATTTCAGCCATCCGGAGTAAAGTGGATTTCATGGTGACCGGTGATAAACAGCACTTCGGAAAAATGAAGGAACTCGACAAATATCCATTTCATGTCGTGACCCCTTCAGAATTTATCGATTCAATTCTTCCTGAGATTCTAAAAGGACTCGAAGAAAAAGAATGAATAAAGATGGGTTCTTCTTACGCCTCACGTTTTACGCCTTACGGCAGGAGGCTCCATGCTTTTTTATAGGTGCGGACACGAAACACGGGGCACGCCTGCCTGCCGATAGGCAGGGACACGTTTTTAATGAAGCGGGGTCCAGAAGAATTGGAAGGTGAGGGGGGATGAGGCCCGGAGGGCTGGAGTGGCAATAAAATCGCAGAAAAAAATGAGTGGACAAACCACGCATTTGCGTGGTATAAACACGCAATATGAATCGATTGGCTGAACTTCTCTCATCGCGGGCGCGTGCGGAGATATTCCGGCTCCTTTTTAGTGGAACGGGAGGGGAACTGCATGTTCGGGAAATCGAGCGACGTTCCGGTCTGAATGATAGCACCCTTCGGCAGGAACTGCGTAAACTGGTCCGTCTGGATCTTGTCCAGAGCCGAAGGGATAGCAATCGCGTGTACTACCGTGCGAAAACCGAAAGCCCTCTTTACCCAGAGATTCGTAATCTGGTGCTAAAGACGTCAGGCCTGTCTGATGTGCTGGAGTCTGCACTCAAGGACAAGAGGATCCGTGTGGCATTTGTGTTCGGGTCCATCGCCCGTGGAGAGGAAACAGCGACCAGCGATGTAGATCTGATGGTTATTGGCCAACTCGGATTGAGAGACCTCTCTCGATTATTGTCCGGTATTGAAGAGAAGATAGGGCGTGAGGTTAATCCACACGTTTTGCGTGAGGAGGAGTTCAAGAAGCGTGTTCGGGCAAGGGAGCATTTTGTCTCCAGCGTTATGGAGGCTCCCAAAATCTTCATTATAGGATCTCAGCGTGAGCTTGAAGCAATGGGCAGATAACGGGTGGCTGACGCCCTATCGAACAAGCCGAAAGGAAATCAGTAGTCTTTTAAATATCAATGGGGAAGGTTTGCTGTAAGAGTTTTATAAGTTGTTTTAGAACCACCGTCCCCTTTTATTTGCGAAGCTGGAGGTGAAGGAATGAGTGAAAAAACCCATGATGATGGTTCCTCCCTGTCCGACCTGAAGCCATTGGTAAGAAGGCTTGTGAAGGTAAAAAAACAGGCAGAAGCAATCGGGCTATTCACTGATGATAGAGAATTACTGGAATGTACCTGCGGTTTGATAGAAGACGTTGCCTTTGATGGCAGCCTGTTTACCTATCATAAAAATGACCATGCGTTTAAGGATACTGGACTCCGTTTTATAAAGGTAAACGAAAACACGTTCTGTTGTCCTGAATGCAAAACCAAGCTGAAAGCAGAATATTTATGAGCGCGCAGAAGAGAAAAAATTTAACTTTTGCCGAATTGGTCTCATCTATACGGCAGGCCCATGATCTTTTTTCGGCTCAAGCAAGCAAAGCGGTCAATATCAGCCTTACCTTGCGCAACTGGTTTATCGGTATGTACATTACAGAATATGAGCTTCACGGCGCTGATAGAGCCGGATACGGAGAAAATCTTTTTAATGAACTTGCTGCGAAACTTGCCCAACACAATGTTAGCGGATGTCGTTTCAGGCAATTATACAACTATCGGGCTTTCTATCGGGCATACCCGCAAATTTTGCGGACAGCGTCCGCAAAATCCAAAGAGTTGCTCCACACTATCGTACAACGTGCCGAGAAATTGCGGACAGCGTCCGCAAAATTGACAATAGATCCTGCAAAATTAGTCAGCAGCCTTTCATACAGTCATTTTGAGTTACTTGTTGAGATTGAAGATCCGCTCAAGAGGGCTTTTTACGAGGTCGAATGCGTCAGGGCTAACTGGTCGGTGCGGGAACTCAGGCGCCAAATAGCCACACTCTATTATGAACGCACCGGGCTTTCCAGAAACAAGAAAAAACTTGCTTCCTTAGTGGAGCAGAAATCGGAGAGACAGGAAGCACGACTTCCCATCCGTGATCCGTATATTTTCGAATTCCTCGGCCTCAAATCGAAAGAGGTCATGGGTGAGTCAGAAATTGAAGACGCGCTTCTTGACAAACTTCAAGAATTTCTTCTTGAACTGGGTTATGGGTTCTGTTTCGAAGCCCGGCAGAAACGTATACTGATCGGTTCAAAACAATGTTTTGTGGACATGGTGTTTTACCACAGAATTCTAAAATGCCATGTATTGATAGAACTGAAGGTTGACGAATTCAATCATGAACACCTCGGCCAGCTCAATACCTATGTAAACTGGTACAAGAAAAACGTCATGGCCGAAAGCGATAATCCGCCAGTTGGCATTTTGTTATGCACTCAAAAAGACCATCCGCTCGTCGAATACGCCCTTGCGGGAATGAATAATAAGCTCTTCGTTTCCAAATATCAGTTGGAATTGCCGAAGAAAGAGGAAATGCAGAAGTTTATTGAAGAGCAGATGAGAGAGGTGCAGGGATGAACAATGCACTGAGCAAGTCGAAGTATGGTTGGAAAAATATCTGCAAGCTTTGGCTGGAGGAAAGGACTCCGGAACAGTTGAAAGGTGAGGGCGATTAGTAAATAGTGTAGACCTGACACTCAAGAACTTGATGAACCTTGCTGGGTGGGGAGGTGATATGGAAAGACGTTTGATCAACACAGAGCCTGTTCTCAAAAAGAATGGGCTTTTTTGTTTCCAAAAAGAACC
>JBEKDJ010000117.1:0-13155 GCA_050014415.1 Thermodesulfobacteriota bacterium
TCCTCGCAAAGGAAATGGGAGAGGATGGATAGAACGAAAGAACCCGAGCCAGCGAAACTCTTCATGAGCCTGATTGCATCGGAGGATGCCATCTTTTACCGGAGTCTGGAGGATCTGCAAGCGGCTTTTGGAAAGATCGATTTTGCCAGCGATCGTTTTCCCTTTGACTTCACTGACTACTACACGGAGGAAATGGGAAGTCCTCTCTTTAGACATTTTGTTACTTTTGAACGTCTGATCTCTATCCCCCTGCTGCCGGAAATCAAGCAGAAGACGAACTGCCTTGAAGAGAAGTATTCTACCGCTAACGGAAAACGACGAGTGAATATTGATCCTGGATACCTCTCTCTAGCCCATGCCATCCTTGCGACGACCAAAGGCTTTACCCATCGCCCGTATCTAAGGGATGGGATTTATGCCGATTTAACATTGGTCTATCAAAACAAAACCTTTCGACCGTTGGAGTGGACCTATCCTGATTATCGTCAAGATCAGGTCATCTTTCTCTTTAATCGGTTTCGAAAGAAATATAGGGAAGATCTAAAAGGAAGGCAAGGAAATTCATGTTGAAATCGATGACAGGCTTTGGAAAAGCGGAAGGGGAGACGAGTTTGGGAAGGGTGGTTGCGGAATCCCGCTGCGTCAACCACCGCTACTGCGATATCAGCATCAAGCTGCCTAAGCGCCTGATTCCCTTCGAGACCCGTATGAAGGAGATGATCCGGTCAGAGGTCTCGAGAGGAAGGGTGGATGTTTCGCTGAGACTGGACATGACAGGAGAAGGAAGGCTTCAGCTTACTGTGGACCTTCATCTCGCTGAGCAGTATTACAAAGCCCTTATGACATTGAAGGAGGAACTCCGACTGGAGGAGGAGATCACCTTGGGATTGTTGGCAGGAGCAAAGGATCTGATTACGGTCAAGGAGGACGTGGAGGATGTGGAACCCTACTGGAAGGAGATCGTACCAATCTTGAAGCAGTCCTTGAAGGCCATGGACGACATGAAACAGTGGGAAGGCGAATTGCTTGCGAAAGACCTTCAACAGCGAGTCGACCGAATTCATAGAGAACTGGTGAATATCAAACAACAATTCCCTTCCCGCCTCAATGCCTATTGGGACCGACTGCATGAACGGCTTCGCTCCTTCTTGGGTGACGCCGAAGTAGACTACGCTCGCTTTCAACAAGAGGTGGCCTTCTTGGCCGAGCGGACAGACATCACAGAGGAGATTGTGCGGGCCGAGAGTCATTTGACCCAGTTTAACGTTCTTTTGAAATCGGCGGAATCTGTCGGAAGGAAGATGGACTTCCTGCTCCAGGAAATCCATCGAGAGGTGAACACCATCAGCGCGAAGGCCAATGATGCCGAGATTTCTCAAGGAATTGTCGAGATCAAGAGCGAACTGGAGAAGATTCGAGAACAGGTTCAGAATATCGAATGATGGACAAGAAGGCAAGGGCTGAACAGTAGATGAGCAGAAAGGGAGAAGCACTGGTCTTTGTGATTTCGGCTCCCTCGGGCGCTGGCAAGACAACTCTGGTCAGGAGGGTGATGGAGCAACTGCCGAAACTTCACTTCTCCGTTTCGTATACGACACGGCCTCCCCGATCGAACGAGCGCGAGGGTGAAGACTATCACTTCGTCTCCCGGGCCATCTTTGAAGAAATGGTAAAGAAGGGTGATTTTTTGGAGTGGGCAGAGGTATTGGGAAACCGATATGGAACGGTCCGGGTTGATGTGAGGAACTTGGAATCCAAAGAATCTGACCTCATTTTAGACATCGACACTCAAGGTGCAAAGAAGGTGAAGGAGATGGTCGACCAGACGGTCTTGGTTTACGTCCTTCCCCCTTCTTTGAAAGTCCTCAGAGAACGACTCATGTCGAGAGGACTCGATTCGAACGAGATGATTGAATTCCGACTGGCCAATGCCATAAGGGATATTGAAGAGGCCCATTGGTACCACTATGTCATTGTCAATGAGAGGATCGAGGATGCCGTTGAGAAGCTGAAAGCGATTATCATTGCGGAACGGTGTCGAAAAGGCAAGAACTTCATTCTTGAAGAGAAGCAAAGAGTATGGGAGGAAGATCATGGCAAGAATTACGGTAGAAGATTGCCTGAAAAAGGTAGGGAGTCGATTTGAATTAGTGATCCTCGCGGCGAGGAGGGCAAAGATGATCATGAAAGGGGCAAAACCACTCGTAGAAACCGACAATCGGCCCATCGTGACCGCCCTTCGAGAAGTTGCAGCAGGAAAGGTGAGGTTTATCGATCCTAAAGAAAAGGAAGGACTGACCGAACTCCCTCCCAGCAGCTCATAAAGAATAGGTTTGGCGTATCAATCTGGCGATTTGAAGAAATGGTCTCAAATTCTTCCAGGCCTCCCCTTTCCAAGGAGAGGAGAATTCTTTTCCCTCTATAGAACGAAGAGACAGGCATTTATTCCCCTTCAAAGAAGGTCCGAGTCGACTTGTAGCAACGGATGAAGGGGGATTGCGTAGTGCTGCAGAGAGTTGAGGGTCACCTTTCAGGAAGACAAAAAAGTGGAAGAAATCCAAGGAATCGGATTGATCGCAGACCCCATTTACCACTATATCATAATGACAGACCGTGTGGAAGGGGAGGAAACGGAAAGAAACGTAATCGACACCCCCTGGGTTCAGCGTCTTCGACGCATCTTCCAGCTCCAGAGCGCTCGATGGGTATTTCCCACCGCAGAGCATACTCGCTTTCAACACTCCCTTGGGGCAATGCATGTCGCAGGAATTTTCTCTGAAAGGCTTTATCCTTCCCTATATCGAATCGAGAAAGGTGAACTTCCTTCCTCTTCCTATGTCGAAGAACTCCTCCGACTTGCTGGTTTGTTGCATGACATCGGTCACGGTCCTTTCTGTCATTTCTTTGATGAGCAATATCTTGCCCGATTTAAGACGAACCATGAGGAGATCGGTCAGCACATCATTCGTGAAAGAGTATCTCCCATCCTGAAGAGAATCCACAGAAGTCCCCACGGTCCATTTAGAAAAGGGGAAACCCTTGAATCAGAACAGGTTGCCTTTCTTATCAAGAGGCCTGTGAAGAGAGAAGAGCGGAGGCATCCGAGATGGCTGAATTTACTCCAACAGCTCTTCCGAGGAATTTTTACTGTGGATAATATCGATTATGTGTTGCGGGATGCCTATATGACCGGTGTCTCCATCGGTCCAATGGATTGGAGACGGATTCTTCACTACACCTCTTACCAGAAGGAGGGATTGATTCTAGACAAGAGAGGTCTGGATGCGTTGGCTATGTTTCTCAATGCCCGTCTCTACCTCTATTCGAATGTCTATTATCACCGCACCACCCGTTCCATCGATCTACAACTTCAAGAGATATTTAAGGAGACGATGGAGATTCTATGTCCTTTTCATCCATTGGAGGAGATTGACCGTTACCTGTCGTTGACAGACTGGTATGTGATGGAAAAGGTGCTAGAGTGGGAGAAATCCCGATTGCCGAAGGAAAGGCGACTGGGGAAGAAATGGTCAGAAGTTCTTTCAAGGAAGTTGAAATGGAGCAGCGTTTTTGAGGAGAAACTGGCCCTTCGAGAGGTAGAATTCGGGAGGCCATCTTTCTTGGCACCGAGGGAAGTGGAGCGAAGGATGGCGACCTTTTTGCCCAAGGCCGTGAGGAAGATCGAATTCCACATCGATATGGCCCATCATGATCCCAGGCCTCTCAACCCTTGGCATGAATCAGAAGGAGCGAGCCTTCTCATCTTCGACCCTGGATCAAAGCGAATCTCGAAGAAACCCCTTAAGCAGTTATTTCAATACATTCCGGCAAAGGTTGCCATCTGTCGGGTCTACGCCTCAAACCATCGGTATGATCGTGAACTGAGCCGAGCCGCTAGGAACGCCCTTGCCTCAGAAGAATTCCTGGAGGCCTTTGAAACTAATGTATGACCAGGGTTGCATGAAGCCCCACGACCAAACCTGATGTTCCTGGCTAACGCCTATGTGGGGCGACATCCCAGCCGCACGATAGAGCATTTATCCACGGCCAAGGCCGGGCCTGCACGCTGAAGTGCCAAGCCACGCAGGGTAATCTTCTGCTTTCGAGATGAACAGGAGGGGGCTCCTCATAGTGAGGTTTTGGAAGGGCACTTACCTGCCGACTGAGTGCAACGTTAAGGTCTGATTCTCCAAAGAGGATCCTCACTCTTCTTGCCACCCTTCCCACAAACAAACGGAAAGATTGAGAACAGGTGAAATAGGGTTGCTCAGGATTCAAAGGAAAGAGGAGGAAGTGCCCACTCTGGGTTATCGTCCATTGAGTGGCGGTGAACTCCTTCTTCCCCTTTTGAAGATAAGGCCCCGTAGCCACAGAGCCATCCAGAGGGATGCTCTCTCGCCATCGAGCCGCTGTTCATAGAAAAAATCTTGGTCAAATTCAATCGGGCCTACAACCCCTCCTGCCAGCATGATAAAGAATGCCCCGGTGCCCCTTTGCACCAAAGGAAAACAAGTTGTAGATCGCAATGAAGGCAGGGGAAGAGCATTTCCGGTGATTCATCGCCCTCAGGGCGGCCTTGTTTTGAGGGTGAGGCCGTGTTATTCTTGAACAAATCGTGCGTTTCGGTTTTTGAAAGCCCAACTTCGACAAACGATTGATTCTGACAGAAAGGATCTAAGGCGTGAGAAAGAATGGGCACCAGAAACAGGTGATGGAGATTTATCAATTTATCAGCGAAAACCTCTACTTCAACCGCCCGGATATAGAGATCAAAGGGGAACGGTACAATTCCACAATTCTTTTTAGCCTCCTAGCTGGTCTGAATAGGGGAAAGGTATTGATCATTGGCGAACCTGGGTTGGGGAAGACGACTTCGGCAGAATACGTCTGTTCATTGATTTATCAATTTCCACTTGGAGTGATCTGGAGCAGTGAGGTTTCAGGACACCCGGAACAGACAGAAGAGAAAATAGTCGGCAGGCCGGATTTGGGGAAATTGAATCGTGGAATCGAGGATGTCGTGTGGACCATTTTCTCGCAAATCCCCGTGAAAATTGTCGATGAGATCAACCGCCTGCCGGAAACGAAGCAGAGCATGATCCTAGACGGAGTCGATCGAGGAAACTGGGAATACCTTAACGAGATGATTATCAATGACGAATACTGCCTCTTCGCCACTGCCAACTATCAGGATGGAGGAACCAATACGATCATCGCCCCCCTCGTGGATCGGTTTGACATGATGGTGGAATCGAGATATCCAGGACCTAATCTCTCTTTTCTCATCGGAAGGGGCAAACGGAAGGATCATGTTCTAAGACATCCCAAATATGAGAAAGATCTCCTTCGCGTCTTTAAATCGAAGACAGCGTATGAGAAGAAATTCCCAAAAATGGAGGAGGTCTGTAATGCTTTCGGTGAATATGTTTATGGACTGCTGGGAGTGCGGCCACTCCAAAGGCAAGACCGTGACGAGATTCGTGCTGAAATGGAAAACTTGGAGTTGGATCTGGATGCCAGTGCATTTGCTCGAATGCTTCTCGCTGAGTTTTCTTTCTGTGAGCGATACGGGCAGAAACGGGTAGTAGAAAATTGCGAGGAGGGATGTCACTACACAGGATATCTCTGCCATGACATCAAGAACTGCGCTTCAAATCGGCTGCCGACCTCCATCAAGCAATATGCCCAAGGATTGGCTTGGCTGTTGGAAGATTCTGAAATTGACATCGAACATGTTAAATCGGTCGTCCCCTATACATTGGCTCACCGAATCCAATGGAAAGAGGGGATTCTCTCACGGAAGGAAAGAGTGAAGCGAGATGATCCGTTCCCTATCTTCCTAGCAAAGGAAGCAGTGAAAGCCGTCTCTCAGAGATACCGAGAACAGGATGAGCATTTGAAAGATGCTTTAGCGGTTGGGTCGAAGATCTTTCAGGGGGAGTCTTTAGAGCCTGTGGAGGGAGATCATCCGCTTTATGTGGAGATCAAGAAAGATATCGACACCCGGCAAACCTAAAGCCGCTGATAGAATTCAGGCATTCGATCTTCTTCGTGGTGGCGGGACTTAACCCCTTGGCTGCTCGTTTGAACTCAAAGATGAAGACATCTATTCCAGGGAAGAAGGCCCTGACAGGTCCACCAGATAGAGGGAAGTTGCTAATCAAGAATCCCTTTGAGGAGTTTGGGACGTTCAGCTATCAAAAGGCAGAGATCCCCCTGGATCAGATCGTTCAGTCCAGCGAAGAGGTGATGGGCCGAATTCGCAGGGGATACGAAAAACTCTTAGAAGAGGAGGCAAAGGAACTTGTCTGGATGGTCCAGTATAATACGATCATTAAGGCTTATGAAGTGGCAGAAAAGTATGTTAAGGAAATCGATTATTCGGCAGAGGATATCGAGGATTTCTGCTTTGCATTAGAGAACACTCGAAAGATCCCCTATCTGATTCCAGGGCCAGCTGGAGTCTACCTTTCTGCATTGTGCAACTACGCAAAGGAAGAGAAGATCGTTTTGAAGCTTTCTGAGCTCAAAACGGAGATTAATCTCGTTGGATTTCGGCTTCCAAAAGGAAAGCACTTACTGATTGAAGGAGATACGGGTGACTTTACCGGTATCGGTCTCGAAGGGGGAGAACTGGCTGTTGAGGGAAATGCAAAGAACTGGACTGGAGCAGGGATGAGGGGCGGTAAGATCTTGGTCAGGAAGAACATTGGTCTTCATACTGGCGAATGGATGATGGGGGGAGAGATTTACGTTGGGGGCAGGGTGAGAGGGCTGGGCAACATTGTTGAAGGGAAGGTCTTCGAGAGGGATAAGCTCGTTTACCCCGGAAAGGTTCGCTACCCCAACCTCTACTATTGAGAGTCGAATGGAAGAGCAGAGCCTGCAAGCGGTTATCGAGAGGATTTGGCCCCGGTTGAAGAAAAAGCATCTCTACCCTGAGATCCCTATGCCCAGGATTAGGGAGATCGGTGACTTGGTTCAGGGGGGTGTTGAACAGAAGGAAGGTGTGGGGTTGGAGATGAAGCAGAAGCAGATGACCATTAACCCGCACTTCCTTGCCCGAACGAAGGACAAAATGGCTGAAGAGCAGGTGATCGAGGCCCTTCTTGATCACGGCATTGCCCATTACACCTTCTGCCCATGGGATTTTCAGACCCATCTTGTGCTCTACGCTGAGGCCAAGAAGGTCATGGGAGATAAAGATTTGGCCAAACAGGTGGCTGACTATTTCGTCGATGTCATTGCAGACACTCACTGTGTGAAGGCGGGATTCACAGCGATTCCTGAATTGCATCGACAGCTCAACAAAGGAATGGTGGAAGAAGTGATCGCCTCCCTTTACCAAAGGATTTGGGGAACCGACTTGGGGATTCCCCCTCTTGGAACGAGAGGAGGAAAACATGAGGAGATTGTTAGGCGTCTTGAACGAATTCCCTATCTGAATCGCTCGCGGTGGCCGGAGAGTATCCAGAGATTTGCCCGTTCCCTCAAACTCTTGCTCGTCGAGCAAAAAAAGGAACAGGATGCCGAAGGGGAGAAGGGCAAGTCCAATCCACAAGGCGAACACGATCTGACCCATTATTCCTCTGATGAGATCGATCAAGGGTTGAGAGATTATGCTCAAAAGACGATGACTCTGTCTCAATTCAGAGATATCGTCGAAGACTTTTCCGATGAATTGAAAGAAGCGGGTTACGGAATGGAAGGGGGGATGGGACGAGGTCGAGGCCTCCCCATTGATGCAGACATCCTTTTTTATATGAAGCTGGCAGAAAACTATCCAATCCCTTTGCGGAAGATTCCTTTAGAAGAGATGGGATCTCTCCATCCGCATTCTCATTCCCCTTGGGAGGTCGGATCCCCTTTTCAAGATGTGGATATCTGGACGAGTTTTGGTAAGATCATGCCGGGGATAACCCAAGTCTGGAAAAAGAATGAAGGGAAAGGGAGGGGAGACATTGAAGGGACGCCAGACTGCTTGATCGCTATCGATTCCTCGGGAAGCATGATCAACCCCAGAAAGAGCCTTTCCTATGCAGTATTGGGAGCAGTCTGTGCATCAAATGCGTATCTGAGAAATGGCTCAAAAGTAGCGGTCTACAACTTTAGCGATGCGCCTATGGGTGGGAAGGGCATCCTGAATTTCACAGATCGGCGCGTTGAGATCTATCGGGCCCTTTGTAAATACTTTGGAGGCGGGACAGCCTTGGATTTGGAGGATTTGATCCCGCTGATCCAGGGCAGAAAAAACCTTGACCTCTTCATCATCACAGACATGAAGATTACGAATCTAGAGGCACTGATTGGGTTCCTGGGTCAGATCCAAAATCGAATGACAGCAGTTCACATCGGAGACAATGCTTACGCTGCCAGATTCGAAAAGGCTGTTGAGAAGAAGAGAAACATCAGTATCTTCCCGATAAAACGGAAGGAAGATATCCCTCGCATCGTTCTTGGAAAGATAAGCGAATACTTCAATCCGTCTGCCAAAGGCCGATAGGATTAGGCCTACCGTTGACGTCTCAATTCTTCTTCACGAGAAAATACTTTTCTGATCCCAATTCTCCATTGCAGAATTCTCAAAAAACCCTTGACTCTTTCCCTTCTAATCCTGTAAGTTATATCCTAATTATCCCTCACTGCTAGGCCAACCGGCGAACCTTGATTTTCTCACCGAGGTTAATGGATGAACCGGGAGATCTTAGAGGCTCGATACAACCACGAAGAGATCGTTCGGAAATATAACTGGATTGCTCCGATCTATGATCTGTTCGGGCTTTTGATGGAGTCCAAGGCACGTCAAAAAGCACTAGAGGTGGCCTCTATCCTGAATGGGGAGAAAATTCTCGAAGTTGCTCTTGGAACTGGCCTCAACTTTGTTGAGATACTAAAGAGGAATCCGAGCGGGTGGGTTGAGGGAATCGATGTCTCAGCGAATATGTTGGCGAGGGCAAGAAAAAGGATTTTCAAGACCGGACAACACAACTATACCCTTCGGCTCTGTGATTGTCGCTATCTCCCCTTTGGAGATGGAACGTTCGATGTCATAATGAACCAATATCTCCTCGACATCCTCCCTGTCAATGATTTTGTCCCGATCCTTTCGGAGTTCAAAAGGGTCTTAAGGGATGGAGGCAGGATTATCCTCGTCCACATGACAAAAGGGGAGAAATGGGTCAATCACATCTATGAAGAAATCTACAAACTGAAACCTCCACTTCTGGCAGGTTGTAGAGGCGTGGTGGTTCAACCATTTCTAGAAGAGATCGGATTCGAAGACTTTCAGCGTGAATTTGTAACGTAGCTTGGTTTCCCTTCAGAGGTGGTACGAGGGGTCAAGGAAAGACAATGAGGCTGACACGTTTTCAATAATATATTGAATTTGCTAGTCTTTATATTGAAAAGACAATGCATCTTGCCAGGAAATCTGAAAAAAGGCTATCTGAAGACTCATTCCTGCCCCTTAACAGTTAACAGCAGGGTTTTGACTGAAAATGGTCAAAACAGCCTTGATGTATTAAATATATATAAAAATTCAAGGGGATCAGTTAGAGGAGGGTCGTAACTGATCCCCGCCAGTGCATCAAACGGGGGTGAAACAAGGAGGTGATATGGTTTGATGCGCTGGCTTAGTTAAAGTATAGGACATAAGAGCAAAAAAATCAACAGTTGGACAACTTTTTGGCACAAGATTTGCTCATAGTGGATTGATATGAAACTAGTCTTCGCCATTTTGTCACTATCCTTTTTCTTATTATTAGGGAACTTGTCTTTCGCTGACGTCTATAGGTGGGTCGACGGAAACGGGGGGGTCCATTTCACAGACGATTTCACGCAGATTCCAGAAGAATACCGACCCACTTCGAAAAGAATTGGGGAAACTGAGGAGAAGGCTGAGACTAAGACAGAGGGCGAGTCATCAACCAAGAAGAATGAGGATTCCTATCGCGATCGATTGGGAAGGAGTGAGGAATACTGGAGAGCTCGGGTCGGGGAACTGGGAAAGAAAATGAGGGCCTTGCAGGAAAAAGTTGAAAACCTGAGAATCAAGTACAATGAGTTGACTGAGAAGCATAATAGTTCAAGAAGTTCGGTCGAAAGAATGAGCATTCGCAAAGAGAGAGACCAGATAAAGAGCGAAATGGATCAATATGGGGTTCAAATTGACGAAATCAAGGACATATTGGAAAAGAAAATCCCGGAAGAGGCCGAACTCTACAAAGCCAAACCAGAATGGATAAAACAGTGAAAATACTTCATATACCTAAGGAGATCGTATCTACCGATAGGATGCATTGGGAAGAACTGATGGAATGGCGGATAAGAAGATCTCTTGCTCTAACAATCATACCCATTGTGGAGAGTTTGGAGAAATGGCTAGGTTGGTTCTATTCTTGCGAAACGTCGATTGGACGTGCCTGGTCAAAGTGGCGTAGTGTTCTAACACTCCATTCGGGGAAAGCACCCTGGTATTTCTTGTAGTTTGATTGATTGTGCCTGTAGTTGCTTGTATCAAGAATGTGGAAATTCCACAGGAGGTTGTTTGATGGATAAATCTGATGAGAATCGCCGAACGGCTACACAGACCAAAAAGGATGCTGTTGACATGGAGAAGAGGAAACATCCCAGATTCAGCGTTGAACTTCCACTAGATTATTCTCGACCGGACGGCAAGGAGGTTTATGGCGGGATTGTAGCGAATGCAAGCGAAGGAGGAGTTCTTGTCTATCTACCCGAGAGATTAGAGACAGGAGCAGTATTGAAGGTTGAAATCCTTTATGTGAAGGGATTAGAATTGAACACGATCAAGGCCGTTGCAAAAGTGGTGTGGGGGGATTTGGCTACCCGAGAAACGTGGGGAGAACACCAATACGGACTGGAGTTTCAAAACATCGATGAGACAGATTTTAGCAGATTGGTTTCATTGTTGAAGGAACTACGGAAATAGAAAACAGCATGAGCTGCCTTGAAGAATTACTTGGGAATGACACGGCAAGAAAAACGGCTGACTTCATGTTTGAATATGCCCGAGAGGGGCGTCCACTTTTCTATTTTAAGTGTGAAGGTGACACACCATCTTCCGGGTCGTCGTCTAACGGGGAGAAGCCACACGGTATTCAAGGATGATCATGCATGAAATGAACCAGCACAGCAGGAAATATAGAGTCCTTCTCATCGGCGTCGGAGATAACACTGAAGCAAAAAAGGAGTTGTTTTGCAAGAACCTTTCGGAGAAGTACGGCATTTCCTTGCCCCTCTTAAAGGAGATTGTTGACCGGTGCCCCATTGTCCTCAAGAAGAACCTTTCACAAGAAAAAGCAGTGGCATTAGCAAAGACGTTGCAATCTTTTGGCGCGATGGCTTCGGTTGAAGAAAAGAGAGATTTCCCCGCTATCTTTCTTGAATTTCAGGAAATAGAACCGTGTCGATTGGCATTAGAGTCATCTTCTCTTCGGAAGGCGGAAAATGGAGCGTGGAGCGTGACCGGAAGGGTAAAGAACATCTCTGACGAAAACCTAAGCGATACGTGGGCCTTGGTTCAACTTTTCGATGATGTTGAACTACTCACATTCGATGAAGTTTCCATTCCTATCAACCCTCTGCCTCCTGGGGCGGCCTCTCCGTTTAGGTTGGTTTTTGAAGGAAATCTTCCCATCCAAAGGATCTCCATTGCATTCAAGAATTCCTCGGGACACCCACTTTCAGCCACGGATAGAAGAAAAAAGAGGGAATGGGTGGAGGTGGAGGTAGGTGACAGGAATCTGGCTTTTCCTTCTTCGTCATTTCTCACATCAGAAGATGAAGGGGAACCACGATCGATCGAAATTGCCGAAACGCCGGAAGAGGTTTCGATGGAGAACCATTCGAATATTCAAAGGGAAAACGATTTCCCCTCTGCACAAACTCTTCCTCTCACAATGGAAGGGAGTTCGCAGGAAACGATATCAGAGCCCGAGGAGAGAGGTGGACAGTCGACCTTGAGAATAGGGCAGGAAGCAGATGGTCACAGGGAGGAGCCCGGCGAGACACTCGGACAAACTGAACCCCCTCAACCCCCGGCCTTCTCCCCATTGGAAGAGGGAAAGGAGGAGAGAGTTCCTTTTTCTGAGCCGGAATCCCACACTGACCAACCGCAAAACATCTCCGATGAGACCCCTTCGGATGCTCCTGGACGTGAAGCGGCGACTCCATCAATGGAAGGGGAAGGAATTCCGCCGGGAGAGAATGGGAAAGGGGAGAAAGAGCTTCCCATCCCCTGGATCGAGGAGTTCAGGAGTTCGATCGAGACCTATTACGAAAAACCTCGTGGTATTTTTTTTACATGGTTTAAGACCCAGCGAAAGGGAGATGGATTTTCCGATTCCTTCCATTGCCTTTTGACGATATTGCTTCATGCTCGTTTCGATCAGATGAGTCATTCAGAGAAAGCACTGGAGAATACCCAAAGAGTGTTCAAAATCGGCATTCGACCGGATCTTGAGCTTGAACAAATCCCTCCTCTCGAGGGCACAGAATTCTTCTCGGCTGAGAATTGGAGAGTCCTATTCCATCGGGCCATTCCTAAGCTCCAGCAGGCCACAAACAACATCCTCGAGAAAGGACAATGGGATGCCTTAGATTTGGAACGGTTGATTCAAGTCATTCCTCACATGAGTGACAAGAACAGCCGGATGGCAGTGAGATGGATTGATGAATTAATTCCAGAGACGGTGGCGATCGATTTTTCGAATACGCGAGTCTCCGTGGAAGAGAGTCTTTACAGGGTAGCCTGTCGACTAGGGGTGGTCGATCCGAATGGCGAAGTCTATCAAGGAGAGGATTCAATAAGCGATCTCAAGATTCAATCTTTTGCAAAAGCTGTTTTTCCTAAGAATCCTTTGAGGATCGAGGAACCAATGACTTGGGTAGGGAGGAAGGAGGAAGGGGGCCATTGTTTTCCGACTCAGCCACGTTGTAACGGATGCCTCTTTGAAACTTTCTGCCCGAGGCTTCATCCTGAATTGAATCCTTCAGAAATAGGGCTGAAACGCAACAATTAGAAATCTCATCATTAGAACCCTTGGGGAAGAAGATTAGGCGGGAACGGTTCTCTATCCGGTTCGACCTGATCTCAACACAAGCAGGGCATGAGTGGTGTGGGAAGCGGGGTGA
>JBEKDJ010000118.1:0-13094 GCA_050014415.1 Thermodesulfobacteriota bacterium
ATACGCCTGCGTAGCCAATGATCCAGTTCAACCACGTCGTTGTACTTCATCCCGACACCGAAATAATTCATCCATCCCCGGGTATAAAGGAGGAGGGATGCATACCGGTATTGCATGGATACGCCCCAGCTACGCCCAGTAAGGCGACGCAGCCGTGTTTTGAATCCATGGATGGCTTTCTCAGTGGCAGTCAGTTTCATCCTTGTGAACGTGAAACCAAGAAACCAACTGTCCTGAGCACGGACCACTTTACTTTTGTCCCTGTTCACCTTGACCTTGAGTTTCTTCTCAAGGAAACGGCTGATACTTGCCATCACGCGATGAGCGGCGCGTTCAGACTTGACCAATAGGATCAGGTTATCTGCATAGCGCGCGAATCGATGACCCCGCTTTTCTAACTCCTGATCGAGGTCATCCAGAAGGATATTGCTCAACATTGGCGAAACAGGGCCGCCTTGCGGCACTCCCTTTGCAGTTTGGTTCAACCTTCCGTTCACCACCACCCCGCAACGAAGGTATCTTCCGATCAGGCGAAGGAGACCTTTGTCCTTGACACACCGAGATACCCGACTTATCAGGACATCGTGGTCCACCGTATCAAAGAACTTCTCCAGATCGATGTCCACGGCATAACGGTATCCTTCCCGCATCTCTTTCAATACCTTGCGCACGGCCTGATGTGCCGAACGGCCTGGTCTGAACCCAAAGCTGCTTTCTGAGAAGTGCGGATCAAACACAGGACTAAGAACCTGGGTGATCGCCTGTTGAATCACACGATCCATGACCGTGGGGATTCCGAGTTTCCGGGTCCCGCCACTATCCTTCGGAATCTCGACTCTCTTGACTGGAGAGGGTTCATACTTGCCTTCCAGCAAAGATTGCTTGATTCCTTCCCAGTTCTCACGGGCGTATGCGGGAAACCCCTCAATCGATATCCCATCGATGCCGGGAGCCCCTTGGTTCGCCTTGACTTGTTTCCATGCGCTGAGCATGTTGTCCCTTTTGACCACACCCTCCACTGAGATAAGACCGAGGGAATGTCTTTCAATGACGCGCCGGGAACCGGCTCCTCCGATCGGACTCTTCGCCGTCCCCGAGCTCATTGAAGACCTCCACTCATTTCTGCGTTCGGGCCTTCAGTCCGATGACCTACTATGCCCTCTGCTGACTTCTGCCTACTCACCCGGTATGTTGCCATGCCGGACGCTGCAGGATTCGTCATGAGGCGCTGTCTGTTTCGTGGCTCCCTGGTGGACTCATATCCGCCAACAGCCAACGGACATGCCGGGTTCTTGGTCTACCGGGTGAACCCTTTCCGGATTTTACTCATGTGTCTCCCACCGCATGGTAAACAGATCTCCACGGATAAGAACGTGAACTTTCCGTGCACAACCGCCGCATTTACCCTGCCCCTTGAACCTTTGGGCTTTGTTGTGTTGTGCCAACTCGCCCAGGGGCTAAGCCTTGCATGTGGTTTCTGTTCCCCGGATCAAGTCCGGGGCAGGCTATTGCTCGCACGTATGCGCTCCGGCCTCCTTCAGACGGTCGGTCGCCCTTCCGCCCTTGCCTTCGGCTCGTACTTTTGGTAGTATTCATTAGCATGAACACCCTAGGTCCTCGTACAGGGGACTTTCACCCCATAAGCTCACGCCCGTGCCGGGCGTACACAAGCGGGTCGAGGCGAGCGTGAATAGCCCTGCCTCATTTTAGGGTGAGTGCTCGCCGCCTCACCCTTCGCGTTAGCGGGATGTAGTACAAGGATATTTAGCCGATGAGTAGTGCTATTTCCTTTCGCAATGCGAGGCATGAGGACGTTGAAAGAATCATAGCGCTATTGCAGTCCAATTTCTCCGAAACATCTCTGTTTCAACAACCTTTACGAGAAGTTCGACGGAATATTCCAGAGTTCGCCCTTGCCGAAGACCCTACTGGTTCTCTTATTGGTTGTGCACAGATTCATTGGTTCCCAAGAAATATTGTGGAGATTCTAGCAGTGGCTGTCCATTTTAACTCGCAAGGCCAGGGTATTGGTAATGCGTTAATGACACGATGTATCGATTCCGTAATATCTCAAAATGCCCATCTCCTGTGGTTAGCTACCGCGAAGCCCAGCTATTTTAGCCGTTTCGGATTTGAGCCGATGTCTAAATGGGAGTTGCCGCTCGAAGTATTACGTCACAAATTCTTTCTTGTTTTTCAACAGCCGGTTTTGCGTTGGTTGCCGGCTTTAATAGGTCGTCACACCTTTATGAAGTTAAATATTGACAAGTATAGACTTTATGCAACAGAACAAGAGAATCCAAGCGATTATAGAGACCACCGCTAACCAGGCGCTGAAGCGGATCGTGTCCCTGGCGGGCCACTCCGGCTTAGCTTTCCGTTAGACCGCTGGAATTGCGGTTTCGTATGCAACACGTCATTCTACAATCCCATTCGATAAGGAGAAGCAAGATGATTGAACAGAAGTGTATAGAGTCAAGACAGAATGGCAAAGAGTACCAAATATCAGTTTCGTTGCCAGAGACCTACGATGCGTCATCGGATAAGAGGTACTCGGTGGTATATGTATTGGACGGCAACATCTTCTTCGAACTGGTAGTGGCAATTGCTCGGTACCTTGGCTTGATTGACACATTCCCAGCAACAATCATTGTTGGCATAGGGTATCCAAACTGCCACATGTTCGGAAGCGACTCCAAGAGGAGTTTTGAGCTGTGCATGAAGCGGCGTTTCATGGATTTCACACCTTTCAAGGACGAAGCATTCGAAGAGGCCGCATTCCCACTTTTCGAGAGAGAGCGACGGGTAGTTTCAGATACGGGAGGCGCTGGAGCGTTTTGGGGTTTCGTTGCTAAGGAACTAATACCGCAAATCGAAAGGGACTATCGGATCACGTCAAGCAACAGGACTTTAATTGGACACTCCTTAGGCGGAGTTTTCGCTCTATTGACAATGCTCCGTATGCCTGAGATGTTCACAAACTTTATTGTTGGAAGCCCGTCTTTCGGCTGCTGCAACAAGTTGGTGTTCAAGTACGAGAGCGATTATGCCAAGGAACACAAGACACTATCTGCGAAGACATTCGTCGGGATTGGAGAGGCGGAGGAGCATTTTGGTGATCCCTTTCTTTCTTCTATCTCCGAGCTGTACAAGTTCTCGGCTGCTTTGCTCTCCAGGAACTACCAAGGACTTACGTATATGAAAAGGGTTTTCGAAGGACAAGATCACGTCACAGTTCCACCAATGGTTTTCAACGCAGGGCTTAAGAACATATTCCTGTGATGCCAGCGGTCTAACACTTATAAGGCCTCCGATGTCAATAGGGAAAAGAAATCCTGAACGAAGAAAGTAAGGGATTATCGTTTTAAGAGATAGAGACTCTTTGGCCTGTTGGCAGCCGTTCCACCTTGGTTTCTGTGCGGGTGCAAGAACAGGTCCTGCACCAAACACTGATTGAGGTTCAATCCCGTCTGAGTTAGGGAAGTGGGGTCACCCATTCTTTCTCATATGAAAAATACGAAATAGAATCAATAAATTTATAGACACCCTGCGTAAAAAATGGTAATAAGGTAGCCTTAGGAAGGCCGATTGCAAACAAATCGGAACTTCGTCTATTAATCGTTCGCCCCATCCGGACTACTCCGTGATTCATACGGATTACCCGCAGGGGGACCGTGGCAAAGACTGATGTAGCACATGGGCATTCGAAAGCAAGAGTAATGCTTCGAGGTACACGCATAAGTTGCAGGGTCCTATATGTGAGCGGATCGCTCGGCCTCGGACATGTGACACGCGATCTTGCGATCGCTACCGAGATGCGCCGAATGTGTCCCGAGGTCGACATCGCGTGGATCGCGGGCTCACCCGCGTCCGAGGTACTGGCAGCGGCCGGGGAGAGGCTCGTGCCCGAACAGCCAAAGTACCGGGGTGAGACCGACCTTGCAGAGGCTGTCGCGCACAACGGTCGTCTCAGTCTCACTGCGTACGTGTTCCGGGCTCTGGCTGCGTGGTTCCACAATGCACGTCTGATCGGGACGGTTGCATCCCAAGGCGAGTTCGACGTCATCGTCGGGAACGAGACGTACGAGATCCCCGTCACCAACTTCTTCGGCATGCACGTGCTGCCGCCTATCCCCTTTGTGATGATGTACGACTTCTGGGGCATGGAGGTCACCTCCGAGAATGTGATCGAGCAGCTCGGCGCGTGGATGCTCAACCTCGTCTGGGCACAGGAATGGCGCGTGACCGCTCGTGGACAAAACGCGGCCATCTTCTTCGGCGAGATCGAGGACGTGCCGGATCGGCCCTTCGGTGTTCTGTTGCCCAACCGCCGCCGTTACGCTGAGAAACACGTCGAGTTCGTCGGCTACCCACTACCGTTCGATGTGAAGGACGTTCCTCATAGGGACGTCTTGCGGCGAGAGTTGGGATACGGCGATGGGCCGCTCGTGATTTGCACGGTGGGCGGCACATCAATCGAGCGAGATCTCCTTGAGCTCTGCGGACGCGCATTCCCTCTGGTTGCGGCCCGTGTGCCCGGCCTGCACATGGTCCTCGTCGCTGGGCCTCGTATCGACCCGGAGTCTCTCGACGTGCCCAAGGTAATCGACTGCCGAGGAATGGTGCCCCAGTTGTGGCGCCACTTGGCTGCCTGTGATCTGGCAGTGGTGCAGGGTGGCGGCACGACCACGCTTGAGGTCGAGGCGTTGCGCGTGCCCTTCCTGTTCTTCCCGGTCGAACACCAGTCTGAGCAGGAGGTCACCATCGCGGGCCGTCTTGCCCGTCACGGAGCCGGAGTGCGGATGCACCTCTCGTCGACGAGTCCCCAGGACATGGCCGATGCGATTGCGGCCAACCTCGGCGCCGAGGTCTCCTACCCAGAAATACCGGTTCGCGGAGCGCGTCTGGCTGCGAAGCGTATACTGGAGCGCGCAGGAATCCGCGACGTGGAGTAAGACTAGACAGGGTCTAGCAAACGTGTTGGAGAGGGACGTTCTCAGCGAAATCAAGCAAGTGACCTTAGGACAACTAACGTGATAGGCGAACAAGTCGTTGGAGCCGATCGCTTATGCTCCGGCTCAACTCTATGTTCGGCATAGGGGCGACATATGAGAGCATTTTCCTTGCTTCTGGCAATCACCGTCATATCTTTCTCAGCTGTTTCTCACGCTGAAACCCGACTATTTGAAAACAGTGTCATAGTCTTCGCGTCAGTAAGTGAAGGACGAGGAATTCTTGTAGCACGGGATGATTTCATTCAGCGATTGAGCCCATTCGACCGCTCTGCCCGAATGAAAACCGATAAGGATGTGTCTGAAGCGGATTTTCTGAAGTTTGTCGGAGACAACGTGCTTGCCTGGAATGAGCAAGAACGGCAGAAGGTAGAGGCTGCGATTCGGGCCATTCAGCCTCGTCTTTCGATACTATCGGTCCCATTGCCGGATAAGGTCTATGTGATCAAGACTACTGGAAAGGAAGAAGGAGGGGCTTCATACACCCGTGCCAACGCAGTAGTCATCCCAAAGGCCAAGCTCGAAGAAGACATCAGGGAAATCCAGAAGTTAATTTGCCACGAACTCTTTCACATAGCCACTCGGCAGAACCCAACCTTGCAAGAACGTCTCTACGAGACCATTGGCTTCAGGAAATGCAACGAGGTAGAGTTCCCGTCTATGCTTAAGTCTCGCAAGATCACCAACCCTGACGCGCCCAAGAATGACCACTACATCTCCATGCAAGTCGGGGCCAAGCCAGCATGGGCCGTGCCGGTCTTGTTTGCCGGCAGAGAGAGATACGACGTCAATCGAGGCGGTGAGTTCTTCGATTACCTTCAGTTCCGTCTTTTGCTCGTAGCCCAAAGTGGCGATCGCGGTGTTGTGACACCGCTGTACGATGGGGTGTCCCCCAGACTTGTGGACGTACAACAGGTCTCAGGCTTTGTGGAACAGGTAGGCGAGAATACGGACTATATCATTCATCCAGAAGAAATACTTGCCGACAACTTCGTGCTTCTTGTGTTGAAGGACCAAGCTGCCCGATCACCAGAGGTCCTCAGCAAAATGAGAGCAGTACTACTGAAAAAGTGAACTGCCGAACCAGGCGTTCCACGGGATCGCTTACGCTCCCGGTGAACTCCGCGCTAGAGGCAAGAAATGCAATTTAGAATGTAGAGACCTCGGGGACGTTGGTTCTAAAACAACTTGAATGCGGACAGTAAATACTCCTGAAATTCTGGCAATACATCCTTCGGCATATTTCACCCCTACGCTCCTGGCGACATGAACCAGGATAGACGCATTTCGCCTATCCTGCTATTGTCTGGTAAAAGCCAAAATTCTGTAAGGAAATCTTAAAAAAATGCTATATTTAGTACAGAAAAAGTGATATATTACTACCCTTTGCAAGAGAAAACGAATTTCGTCTATTAATCGTTATGTGTGATGAATTATGAAGAAGCCTATTCATAAAATTAGCAAAGAAATTCTTGAGAAGGATTTTCCAATTAAAGGAAAAGTACCAGGCTGGTATTTTCGCCAAGAAGAAGTCTCAAATGGAGCATGGGAAGTTGAGGGAGTGGATCAATGGGGACGCAGAGTCAACCGCATAGGTGATGATCCTGACCAGCTTTTCATAAAGTGTGAGGTTGCAGCACAAGAAATAAACAAGTAAAGCAAACACACATAACAAGTCGCTGGAGAATCGACGGGAAAACGCTGGCGCGTTCCCCGCGTCTCAGCTCCAGCGTTCGACAGTACAAAAAGCAAAACAAGGAGGTGGCAATGAAGACAATTGATAAGAGCAGACCGGTTATGGTTACAGGAGGCACTGGCTACATGGCTTCCTGGATAATCAAAATGCTGTTGGAAGAAGGGATTAACGTTAATGCAACCGTGCGCGACCCCTCGGATGCTCAGAAGATTGAGCATCTGACAGCTCTGGCTAAGGCATCACCTGGGAAATTGAAGTTGTTTAAGGCGCATCTCTTGGATTTTGGTAGCTTCGATGATCCGATGCAGGGCTGCGAGCTTGTCATGCACACAGCATCCCCCTTCTTCATTACTAAACCCAAGAACCCGGAAGAAGAACTACTCCGGCCAGCCAAAGAAGGAACAAGGAATGTCCTCGAAGCAGCAAGAAGGACTCCAACAGTGAAACGCGTCGTGCTCACGAGCAGTGTCGCAGCGATTTATGGAGATAGTGTGGACACAAAGTTAGCTCCAGGGGGAGTATTCACTGAGAAGGAATGGAACGTGACGAGCAGCGCTGCACACCTGCCATATTACTACTCAAAAACGATCGCCGAGAAGGAAGCATGGGCCATAGCGAGAGAACAAGATCAATGGGACTTGCTGACCATAAACCCTGGCGTGATTCTCGGTCCATCGGTGTCGAAACGAACAGACTCAACGAGCATAGGTTTCATGATTCAGTTCGGCGACGGTACTTACAAGAGCGGTGCTCCTGCCATGAGTTTGCCTTTTGTCGATGTGCGCGATGTGGCGTCTGCTCACATCAGGGCAGGGTTTACGCCGAAGGCGAGCGGAAGACACATCATCTCGGGTGGGGAAACAACGTTGCTCGAACTCGGGAATATTCTGAGAACACATTTTGGAGATGCATATCCATTCCCTCGAAGACAGGCTCCGAAATTTCTGTTCTGGCTCATCGCCCCGAGACTTGGTTATACCCGGAAATACGTAAGTAGAAATGTGGGGCATCAGATGAAGTTCGACAACTCATACAGTAAGGCAGACTTGGGGATGTCGTATATCCCTATTGAGCAAACAGTGAAAGATCATTTTCAACAGATACTCGATGACGGCTTGCTGGGCAAGACAGTGAGCGGAAGATGAAAAGAGTCGAATCGGGTAAGGGACGGCGTTTAACCGTCCCTCCCCACGCCACCCATTGTGCGGGTCCGCAATGGGCGGTTCGCAGAAAGGAAGAAACATCGGGGATGTTGGTTCTAACACAACTTAAATGCGGACAGTAGATACTCCTGAGATTCTGGCAATACATCCTTTGGTATATTTTGCCCCCACCCTCCTGGCGACATGAACCGGGATAGACGCATTTCGCCCATTCTGCTATTATCTGGTGAAATCGAAATTTCTCCAATACAACGTGGCAATGGGGCTTTGCTTTGGGGTCACCCAAATGTTTTCCCTTGAAATCGGAAAATTGACGTTTTGTCGTTATGGTGTTATAGTTACATAGCTACACTAGGAGGTGCGATCATGACTACCCGAACCAAAAGAGCTACAGTATATTTGGACCCCGAATTACATAAAGCATTACGGCTGAAGGCCGTGGAGACATCCCGGTCAGTATCCGAGCTTGTCAACAATGCCGTCAGAGAAGCCCTTGCAGAAGATGCCGAGGATATTGCAGCGTTTGAAGAAAGGGCTCGAGAGCCATTGATTAGCTATGACGAAATGGTCAAAAGGCTAAAGAGAGATGGCCGCATATAAAGTCCACTTCAAAGCATCTGTTGAGAACGACTTCGCCATAATCCCCAAGAAAGATGTGAAGAAAATTCTCAAGCGTATTGATGCGCTCACCGAGAACCCAAGGCCATGGGGTTGTGAAAAACTGACAGGCGAAGAAAGGTATCGACTGCGGCAAGGACGGTATCGCATTGTCTACTCAATCCGAGACGATGAGCTTACGGTTTGGGTAGTAAAAGTAGGACATCGCAAAGACATTGATCGGTGAAGCGAACAGGTGGCCCACTGGACCGCCGATAAATCCGGCTCCCGCTGAGCCTTGAAGTTGGGCCAGTGTTGGGCATTGACTTTTGAAATAAAACTGGGTTAGTAGTTTGGGGTATTCTTTTAGATAGAGGACGATATATTTTTGCAAAAAAAATGAAAGGAGGAAAAAATGATTGAGAAAGAGAAGCTGGTGAAAATTGTTGGCGCTGGCAACGTCATGTATGAACAAACGGCATTGGATGAATACTCCGAGGATATGAGCTTTGTCAACACCGTAAGGCCGTTATGTGTGGTAAAGCCAACCAAAGCCGATGACATACAGAAGATAGTGACTCTTGCTAATGAGACTCTAACGCCGCTGGTGCCAGTGAGTTCAGGCCCTCCCCATTTTCGGGGTGATACCGTTCCCGGTACCGGAGGGGCGGTTGTCGTAGATCTAAGTAAAATGAAAAAAATCATCAGGGTTGACCGGGCGCGCAGGGTTGCCATGGTCGAGCCGGGCGTGACCTTCGGCGAACTAATACCAGAGGTAGAAAAAGAAGGGCTCAGGCTCAATATGCCTTTACTGCCACGGAAGTCTAAGTCTGTTGTTGGTAGCATTCTTGAGAGAGAGCCTGTAATCATGCCCAAGTATCAATGGGATATATCGGACCCGTTGGCTTGTGCTGGGCTATACTTTGGAACGGGTGATGAGTTTAGAACCGGGCAGGCGGCCGGGCCAGGGACAGTAGAGGAGCAGTGGGCAGTCGGGGGCGTGCAAAAAGCGCCGTATGGGCCTGGTACGGCTTCCTGGCACAGGCTGATCCAGGGGGCGCAGGGAACCATGGGCATCGTAACGTGGGCATCGATGAGGTGTGAAATATTCCCTAGTCTTGAAGAGCCCTTCGTGGTTGGCTCCTCCAACCTCGATACGCTGCTCGAGCTGACTTACTGGCTGATTAGACTGAGAATGGTCAACGAATGCTTTATACTCAATAATACCAACCTGGCGGCTATCTTTACGAAGAAATGGCCCAAAGACTATCAGACCCTTAAGGATGCCTTACCCGCATGGACTCTTTTCTATACTGTAGCCGGTTACGAGTATTTCCCTGAGGAAAGGGTTAGCTCTCAAATTAAAGACATCACTGATATAACCCAGCGGTTGGGGGTGGAAGCAGTAAAAGCAGCCGGTGGAGTTTCAGCAAACGAAATATTGAAAGCGGTCCAGAAGCCTTCCGAGGAGCCCTATTGGAAGCTTCGCCATAAGGGGGCCTGCCAGGACATATTCTTTTTGACCCTCTATGATAAGCTCGAAGGCCAAATAAGGGTCATGAATGATCTGGCTGAAAAAGCTGGCTACCCCGCCTCAAACTTGGGTGTTTACATCCAGCCGGTAGTACAGGGCACTGGCTATCACTGTGAGTTTAATCTGTTTTATGATCCCGAAAACCCAAGGGAGCTAGACCGAGTCAAGGAGTTATCCGCTTCAGCCATCAAGAACTTAATGGCTAAGGGTGCGTTCTTCTCAAGGCCTTATGGTGAAAGTGCAGGGATGATTTTAAATAGAGATGCGGCTACCGTTGCTGTTTTAAATAAGGTTAAGAAGATATTTGATCCAAACAATGTTATGAATCCGGGGAAAGTGTGCTTTTAAAACACGTTAAAAGAAGCAACTTATTATTGAATGAATATAGGAGGTAGCTAAGATGGGATTGGAACAATATCAAGGCGATATGGAGATGTGTTGCCGGTGTTCGGCCTGCAAATTTATACCCATGCAAAGGGTGAATGGATTTCAGTATGCAAAGGTGTGTCCCAGCATAGCGAGATATGATTACCACAGCTACTCAGGCGGCGGCAGATTAAATATTGGAGCGGCGATGTTGAAGAACGGGTTTAATTATACCGATAAACTCCTCAACATCGTCTATAACTGCCAGATGTGTGGCGCCTGTGGTGTCTCGTGTAATTATGCCATGGACATGGAAGTCCTCGAGCCCATCAATGAATTCAGGATCAAGTGTGTCGAGGACGGTCAAACCAACCCCGCCCTCAATAAGGTAATCAACCTTCTCCGAAAGCAGGGCTCGATGGTACCCGCCAAGGGCAAGCGGGGCGATTGGGCTTCCGGCTTGAACCTGAAGGACGCCACCAAGGAGAAAGTGGACGTGCTCTATCACGTCGGCTGTCTCACGAGCTACGATAAGGATATGCAGAAGCTGGCCAAGGCCACCGCGAAGATACTGCAGAAGGCGGGCGTCAATTTCGGCATCGCCGGTGACGCCGAGACCTGCTGCGGCGGCCGGGCCTACCAGATGGGTTACAAGGAAGACTTCCTTAATCAAGCTAAAAAGAACATGGCCATGATTAAGAAAGCCCGCGTCAAGACAGTCGTAACGGCCTGCGCCGACGGGTATCAGGCCTTCAAGGTGCTCTACGACAAGTACGACCTAAAGGGCGACCTCGAAGTGCTGCATATCTCGGAATACGTCGACAAACTGATAAAAAACGGCAAGCTGAAGCCGCGGAAAAAAGTCGACATCTCCGTCACGTACCATGACCCGTGCCGTCTCGGCAGGCTGGGTGAGCCGTGGATACACTGGAAAGGGAAAAAGGTTCCAGGGGACAGGTTTGTTTTCGACCCGCCGAAGGTATACCGGCGAGGTACGCATGGCGTCTATGAACCGCCTCGGGATGTTCTCAAGAGCATTCCCGGTGTAAAACTCACGGAAATGACCAGGATTAAGGAATACTCCTGGTGCTGCGGGGCCGGTGGCGGTGTCAATGAGTCAAATCCCGGGTTTGCCGAATGGACTGCCAAGGAGAGAATAGAGGAAGCCGGGTCCACTGGCGCCGAGGCGATTGTTACCGCCTGTCCCTGGTGTGAGAAGACCTTTAATGAAGCGATCAGGGAAACCGGCAGCAGCCTGAAGGTTTATGATATCGTTGAACTTGTTGAGAAAGCAATCTCATAAAGGGGGTAATGAACCATGGCTTTAAGCAAGGACATTTATTCGGCGTTCGAAGATGTGGTCGGAGCGGAGTATATCTGTAATGACCCGGTAATAATGCCTTCGTATCACTCAACTGAGTTCGCAGCTGTAATTCTTCCGAAGAACACAGCGGAAGTTCAAGCGATCGTTAAGCTATGTAACAAATACAAGTTGCCATTCAGACCGGTATGTACAGGCTGGACGGGGATGTTCCCCGCGGGTATTATCTATTTAGACCTGAGAAGGATGAACCGCATCATTGAAATCAACGAGAAAAACATGTATGCCGTGGTTGAGCCGTATGTGATCTCGGCACAGCTGCAAGCTGAGTTAATGAAAAGGGGCTTGCATTTTAACCTAAAGGGGGCTGGGACTAACTGCACAGCGATGCTTAGGGGGCACGGACATTTGGATCAAACCACAAGTGGTGATGATCGAAACCATTTGGCTATAGAATGGGTAACTCCTGAAGGGGACATCGTCAAGTCAGGTTCGTTGGGGTCTTCGGATGAGTGGTTCAGTGGTGACGGTCCGGGCCCGTCCATAAGGAGCATACTGACGAGTGCTGTGCCGCCAGGCGTAACACCGGGTGTATTTACGAAGGCTGCGGTGAAGCTTTATCACTGGCCGGGGCCCTCAAAATTTCCAGTACAAGGGGTATCGCCGAATTACTCCCTGAGCGAGATACCACCTAACTTCATGGCGCGATATTTCAGCTTCCCGTCAGTAGAGAAAATGTGGCAGGCAGAGCTCAAGATTGGAGAAAGTGAAATAGCGTTCGAGCTCATGGGTTTTAATGTATCAATGGTAGCTGCGAATATAACAACAAGTAATGAAGAAGAGGAGGAAACCTTCAAGCGACTAAGCAAGGCGGTGCAAGGGCCCGGCTTCTTTGTTATAATAGCCGGCAACTCTCCGGCAGACTTTGAATACAAGAAACGAGTATTACAGAAAATTATCAGTGAAGCTAATGGGAAGTCTTTAGAACCGGTCGAAGATCCCAAGATTGAAGGGATTCTGTTGTGCCAGTGCATAAGAATCTCAGCCTCTATTAGAGAGACATTTCGTGCTGGAGGAGCTTTTAATTCAATTCCTGTCATGGGCCAAAGAGACTTGACGATCAAGTGGGCGATAGGAGCCGGCAAAGCGAAGGAGCCCTTGATAGAAAAGGGCCTGATAGTGGATGATGGCGGAGCCTTTTTTGGATGGGGAGTTGAACAGGGGCATCTTGGCAAAACGGAAATATTCTGTAAATTCGATCCCCAGAACCCTGAAGCAAAAAAAGCCGTAGAGGAATGGCAAAAAGAGCAAAGTATGAGGGCTTTCAATGAACGCTACTTCGCATTGATGCTGGGCCCAACTGATGAAATCGGACCAGGTTTATCTAATTACCATTTATGGTGGA
>JBEKDJ010000119.1:0-13050 GCA_050014415.1 Thermodesulfobacteriota bacterium
CCGATCATGATGGTACCGCGACCGCGCTGGTTGTGAGAGGCAATGGGGATGGCATTGAGGGCACGCTCCGTTTCTTCTGCCGTAAACCCTTCTTCCAGTAGTCTCTCGGTGGAATGCTCCCGCACCATACCCTGAGCGCACGGGCAGACCGTCATCCCGTCGGCTTCAGCGCCTACGACGTGTTTGCAGCGCTCGGAGGTGCTGACGGCGATGCCGAGCAAGGTATATAGTTCTTGCATTTTCTGGCCAGTGACCGGGGCCGTTCTCTCCATCGGGTAGATGGCTTTGATGCGCGCTTCAGAACGGATCGCATGTTGTCTTGCAACCACTTGGCGGGCAATGCGCTCGGAGAGAGTTTCGATGTCAGGCGAAGTCTCCAGCGTGAGCTCCTCGACGATCTCCTCTAACAGTTCGCTAAAACGGGACATGTGGACCCCCATCTGTCCTGGGTTCAGGTCGGCGAAGAGATCGACTTCAGCGTAGAACAGGTTGTCATGCCCGCGCTGACTGATGCGAATGATCCGGCGCAGGTCCGTGACGCCGACCCGGCTCAGGCTGACGTGGATGGCGGGTTGAGTCTGTTGAACATCTTTATCTAGGTGAACGCGCAGGCCGCGCGCCACCTTGGTCACGCCCTCACGGCCAACCTGCTGCAACAGCTCGTTCACGGTCAGGTGCAGAGTGGGATGAACCAGATCGGCAGCGATCTCGGCCAGGGGTACCAAGAAAAAAGCCCGTTCGCTCAGGCGCGGATGAGGGATCGTTAGTTCCGGTGATGCCAGGACCAAGTCGTCGTAAAACAGAATATCCATGTCAATGGGCCGCGGGGCGTTGCGAAAGCTCGGTTCGCGCCCCATCCGTTTTTCGATCTGCTTGAGGAAGCGCAATAACTCGTACGGGGAGAGTTCGGTGGTGACCTCACAGACGATATTGAGGAAGTCAGGTTGGTCCAGATATCCGACCGGTTTGGTTTCGTAGCAGGCAGAGACTTGCTGAATGACCGCCCGAGCACGGATATGCTGCAGGGCCTGGGCCAGGTTGCTCTGACGATCTCCTAGGTTTGCACCCAGACCGAGGTAGACTCGATGCCGGTCAGACACTGCGGGCTTCTCCTCTTCGATGGGAGCGTTATTGCGGCTGGCTCAGTGAACTGCTGACAAGCAGTGCGCCTTGAAGTGACAGACGCACCGTGAAAAGAGTGTAGCATGTCGGTACAGCACAGTCAAGAATCGAAACGACCGAAGGGAGTTAATTAAGATGGGCGGTCCAAAATATCGAACGCGGTATCGATATGGATGCTAGATTAGAAAAAAGGGAAATGTCCCTATTCAAATCTCGAAATGAAGTATCATGCCTTTCTCCTGCGATACCTCTCTCTAACTTCTCGAACAACATAGGTAGATTTAGGCTTTAGGAACCCATCCATAGAAATCGCAATACCCGGAAACTTTGCCTGTAGTTCTCGGTCCTCGGTCACGCATGGGATTCCCATCTCCAAAGCTACCGCGATAAACTGCCCATCATAGGCGGTGATTCCATATTGTGCAACAAGGTCGATCACCTTGGAGGCAGAAGGTTCGCATTCGTTCTCAATCAGGATCTTCGAAACCTTCTCCCAAATATCCAACGCTTGTTCTGGCTTGATTTGTTTCGCTCTGATCGCTGTGGCCAGGATATTCTGGAACTCGTATCGCCATAGGACAGGCACAATCCATACGGGATCCTTTTCCTCAACCTGTTGGGCTTTAGATGTCAGAGAGCTTGTCAAGTTTCGCGCCGTGACGATGTTCGAATCCACAACAATCATAGACGACCCTCGCGTTTAGCTCGATCGATAAATTTCGCCGTCAGGACCGTCCGGGTCTGCACCGGAGGCGGAAATCTCACCGGATGGAAACGCCGCATCCTCTCCTCAAAAACGACAATCGCCTGTTGAGTCATGGAACGACGGTTTCTTTCCGCTTCACGTTTTAACCACTCATGCACTTCACGGGGTATATCTTTTATCAACAAAGCAGCCATCACCTACCTCCGATACCATTTTGCTACCATAATACTATCACTCCGCTTTTATGTCAACTCACTCAAGATCTGATGTCTGCAAGAATAACCTTGACCAGATTACCATTTTGGCGTAGAAATAAAGCAAACGGGATGGGGTGAACACACAGACTTTACTAAGAAGTTATTCATGATGGGCACCTCACCCTGAAATCGTGAGAATTTGATGTGTTTCGGACACGGATCACGGAGACAGTCGCGTTATTTTCTGCATATGGGCGCAACACCATGCGAGAGGTCATCTTTAATAAATCGCTTGGCTATCTGGCAGGAAGTGGCTGATTTGAACAATGACCTTAAAAATGCTTTAGAACCAACGTCTCCTTCATGACATAAATCTTACCGACTATGACTCAGTCCGAAGCACGAGAAAAGATCCAACAACTTATTGAGAAATTCCGCCGGGAGCAGGCTGCGGGCATGATTGTCCAGTATAATGAATCCGAGACCAAGACTGGTTTTATTGAGCCTCTACTCCAGGCCCTGGGATGGAACACACAAGATCGGAATGAAGTCGGGCTGGAAGAGAAAATCTCCGGCGGACGCGTCGATTATTCACTGAAGATTAAGGGTTCTCCAAAGATCTATATCGAAGCAAAACCTCCCCGTGCAAAACTCACCAAGCCAGAAACGATCTCCCAGGCTATTACCTACGGTTATAACAAGGGTTCTATACAATGGGTACTCCTAACCGATTTTCAGGAACTCCGTCTTTTTGATGTCACCATCTGGCCCAATAAGAGAAACCTTGAGGCGGGTCTCAGGTTGGATCTCACCCATGACCGCTTCTTGGAAAAGTTTGACGACCTGTGGCTTCTCTCGAAGGAATCTGTCGAATCCGGCCACCTGGACAGGTCACTTCTTTCTAAAAAGTTGGATCATCTACGCTGCCCGGTGGATAAGAAAATCCTTGATGACATGAAGCGATGGCGGGAAATTATAGCCAAGGATATCTATAAAAATCATCCGGACATGACGGAGGCACAACTCAAAGACAATGTCCAGCGAATCCTTGACCGGATCATCTTTATCCGGTCCTGCGAAGACCGGGGACTGACTTACGGCGAAAGATTGCAGGAAATGGTGCTTCAGCGGCGGGATGATATTGGCCCTGCCTTTATGCCGACCCTCAAGGCCCTGTTCCGGCGCTATGACCGTGACTTTGACAGTGAGCTTTTTGACGAGCATCCCTGCGAAGATCTTGCAATTGATTTTGTTGTTCTAAAGGAAATCATTCTGGAAACCTATGACCGGTACCTCTTCGATGTCATCGGTGTTGAGGTGTTGGGCAATATCTATGAACAATACTTGGGCTTTGTCCCCAGGCTTACCGAGAAACGGGTGAAGTATGAGCCCAAGCCGGAGGTTCGAAAAGCGGGTGGCATCTTTTATACGCCAGAATATATCGTAGATTACATCGTGAAGAATACGGTTGGCCGATTCCTTTCTGAGCGAAAACCAAGGGAGATTCAGACCCTCCGAATCTTGGATCTTGCATGTGGCTCCGGTTCCTTTCTGATCCGAGCCTATAGAGAACTGGAGGCTTATTATCAGCGTCTCAAGAAAGCAGCATGGGAGAAACGCAAGACGACCCTTGCCAAGGTCTATGAGGACCAGGCGCAGTTTTCTTTTGACGAAGAATCACTGGAGACCCGTTGGGAACTGAATGTTTTTGACAAACGAAAGATTTTACTTGACCACATCTTTGGGGTAGACCTCGATGAACAGGCAGTCGAGGTCACTCGGCTCTCCCTAATGCTTAAAATGCTCGAAGGAGAACATGGCATTATTCCGGGCCGAGCAGTGCTTCCAACCCTCGACCATAACGTTAAATGCGGTAACAGCCTCATTTCCGGGGATGTGCTTAAGCTTCAGAGCTTTTTTAAAGAGGACTGGGTAAAGACCAAACCCTTCGATTGGGAGACCTTTTTCCGAAAGATCGTTGTGGAAGAGGGTGGATTCGATGTCATCATCGGCAATCCGCCCTATGTCCGTATTCAAACACTTCCTAAAGACCACGTGGGCTTCTTCAATGAGAATTATGTATCGGCTACTGGCAATTACGATATCTATGCACTTTTTGTTGAAAGAGGGCTACAGCTTCTCAAGCCTGGCGGCATCCTCGGATTCATTCTTCCCCACAAATTTTTCCAGGCTGTTTATGGCCAGGGATTACGAAAGCTTATCTCTGAACAAAAGGCCCTTATGGAAGTCGTCAACTTCAGGGATAATCAAATATTTGAAGAAGCAAGTACTTACACGTGCCTCCTTTTTCTCCAAAAGGGGAGAGAACGAACATTTAAGTATTCCGAAGTTGCAAAGCTGGAAGATCCGGAAAAACAACTCCAGATTATCCGAGAACATGAAGAATACCATGATGACCGAATGCGTGTTGGGAGGATTCCAAAGAAACAAGTCACAGAAGCGCTATGGAGTTTTAGTTTTGGGGAGGAAGCGGAGCTTTTTGAGAAATTAAGAAACGTCGGGACTACGCTGGGGGATGTTTCCAAACGAATCTTTCAAGGAGTGATAACAAGCGCTGACACCGTTTTCTTATTCAAAGAGTTTGAGTTTGTTGGCAAATCAAAAGTAAAGGTTTATTCCAAAGAACTGCAGGAGAAAGTAGTTCTTGAAGAAAATATCCTGAAACATGTAGTTCGAAGCGGTGACATTGGTCGATATTACGCTCAGCCCACTTGCTTGGTCTTATTCCCATATAAAGTAGAGAAAGATGAAGCCCGTCTACTCTCTAGGGAGGAGATTCAATCCCATTATCGCCTATCGTGGGACTATCTTAAACAATGCAAGAAGGTTCTGGAAGATCGAGAAGGGGGCAAGTTCAGAGATGACGAATGGTACAGATTTGGGAGAACTCAGAATATAGGGATGTAGGAGCAGTCTAAGATACTTGTTCCCTATATGATAACAAGACTTTCTGCTTATCTTGATTCCCAAGACCACTACTATTTTGTAAATGTAACCACTGGAGGGTATGGAATTCTAATAGATGGTGACGAAGTATCACTGCCATATTTAACTGCTCTTCTAAATAGTCGCCTATTGGACTTCTGCCTCAAGCGAATCACCACTAACTTTAGAGGAGGCTATTTCGCAGCCAATAAACAATTTATTGAGCATCTCCCCATACGCATCATTGATTTCAACAATCCTAAAGAGAAGAGACTGCACGATGACCTGGTGAAGCTGGTAGATGTTATGCTTGCTTTAAGGAAACGGGGGCAAAAAGCCGAGGGTCATGAACTTGAACAGTTAAAGCGCCAGATTGAGAAGACAGATCGAGAGATTGATGATCGGGTGTATGAGTTATACGGGATAACAGAAGCGGAAAAAAGACTGATTGAACGTTAATTAACGAACAGAGACGTAGGTATTACTGAAAGAGAGAAGCAAGAGCTTTGGAAAAAATAGAAGTGAGGAAAATCTCTGAAGATGAGGCACGAGGAGTATTCAAACAGTTACTGATAGACCATTCTGATCAATTCTTGCAGAGGTTTTTTAGAGATGCATTCCAGGATGAGTTTAACCATATCGCCTTGCCAGAAAAAGAAAGGAGCTATTCTGTCGTGTCAGCAAATGGCTTTGATGAAGCTCTTTTTGGTATAAGGGAAATTAGCGATCAACCTAGCGTTTGGAGTATTTCTGCTATGGGAAGGATTATTCAAAAAGACAAAACTGAAGGATGGCAGTATCTCAAGGCAATACTGGATTTTGCCATAGAAGGAGGTGTTAAGATAATAAATGCCACCGTTAACGACGCAGGGGAAAAAGCTTTTAGGGAACTTCAGAATAATGGGGGCTTGCAAAGAAATTGCAGAATGGAATGGTCGCCTAGGGGTGACAAGAAAGCTGTGAGACTTTTGATGGAGTAGGGGGCAGGTCAGGCTTGAGGTATTATTTGGTCATTAATGTTTGGACAAGGTCTCACGAGATGGCTTTAACCTCCAAGGACTTCCTTGTGAGTTCCAACAGCGGTAATAATAGTTCCCATTTTACTT
Source organism: Thermodesulfobacteriota bacterium (assembly GCA_050014415.1). GTDB lineage: Bacteria > Desulfobacterota > BSN033 > BSN033 > UBA1163 > JBEKDJ01. The sequence continues at coordinate 6,078 of JBEKDJ010000119.1, forward strand.
CGTACATAGGTCGCCCTGTAGTTCATCGTTATACTGAATGCCCACTCGTCAGCTCCCTTCAGCTTTTCATTTCTCAACCCTGGATCGGATGGATTCGCAGTCAATCTTTCGAACTGCTCCCAGAACTTAATTCTGACTTCTTTGGGCAGGTCTTTCAGTCTTTTCAGAACGGTATCGGGAATGACGATATTAGTCGCCAAAGTGCTTTCGCGCCTCTTTCACAGACCTAAAAACTTTCATCTTCCCTTTTCCAAGGTCTTTTACGGACTGATTCACTTGCTCTTGCCATTCCTTGCTCCAAAACCATGCCTGGTCCCTGGGGATTTCTACCACAGGACGGATGACGATCTCGGCTCCCCGTGCAGTAACCTCAACCCGCTCGCCGACTTTCAAGGGAATCTTCTCTCTCACCTCTTCTGGTATTGTCACCTGATATTTTTCTCTAACCTTCACTGTCGTTCCCATAACATCTCTCTCCTTAGCATTACTGTATTACTGTAATGAAAAATATACTGTCTTCGTTTCTTTTTGTCAACCCTGTTTCTGACGACTGAAGAGAATGGACCCTCTGAGGATTCTTTCAATATATGGCATGCATGTGCCAAATCTAAGGAGTAAAGAATTAGTTTGGCAAGGCCATAGAGGAAGCCACCAAGCACAGCCTGAAAAACAATATAGGATATCCCTGAGTATTTTCCAAACGCAACGGGTGGTCGTTTTGGGAGACGGTGCGGAGTGGGTCAAGAACCTGGCACAAATGCGCTTCCCAGAGGCGACGTTCATCATCGATCTCTACCATGGCCGGCAGCATGTTTCTGAGTTATGCAAAACTCTCTTTGCCAGAAATGAGAAAAAGATTGGACAACAGCGTATTCGATGGTGGACGGACTTAGGTGATGGAAAAGTAGAGAAGATCATCCGCCAGGCGCAACAACACCTGCCTCAAGATGCTGAAGCCAAGAAGAAAGGAGAAATAGAGATCCATTGTTTGGGGAAGAACGCGGAGTATATGTGCTATGCGGAGTTCCGTGCCCAAGGCTTATTTTTGGGTTCCGGCGTCGTCGAGGCTGGATGCAAGACTCTTATCGGTCAGCGCTTAGAACAGTCTGGAATGGAATGGTCCGTCCGGGGAGCCAACGCTATTATCTTCCTCCGATGCTTCATCAAGTCCAACCGCTTCGAAGACTATTGGGAGTCACGTGCGCCATAATTTACCCCTCCTTTATGTCACAAACCCGAGAGAACAGAACCAAATAAGGGGCACCTGAGATTTCTGCGTTTTGGCAGAAATCTCAAGAAAGTTTGACAGGATTTTGACTCTGGTGTATAGAAGGATCGACAACATTCAACATGGACTAAGAGGTTCCTATTTTAACTGTCATCAATTGAGGCTTAGCCACTTTTGTGGCGCCGATGGGAAGTGGCGGGAAGAGATTCGACGAACCAAACATGCGCGACCGCGAAGTCTGGCTTGTTTTTGTGGCCACTCTGTCGTACGCTTTAGAAATAATTAAAACCGTTATTTATTAACAAGTGCCCGTAAGGGATTGACAAGGGGGAAATGAGTGAAACTTTTCAAGAATGTTTCCAGAGATTTCTTGTTTTGCCTTATCCTTTTCTTTCTGGTTTTTATTGGCCACCTTGTCAGCAGGAACATTACTTCTGTCGACTCAAAATGGTCGATCCCTACAGCCATGAGCATTATTAAGGAGGGGAACACCCATCTTGATGAATACGGGGAGATACTCCAAAAGAACAACTATTCTGCCACCCAAGAAATCGATGGGCATTACTATTCGATTTTTCCCGTTGGGGTCTCTCTTCTTGCAGTCCCCTTTGTTTACGCCTCCGAAAAAATGCTTGATTCCTTGTTGCCGCTGATTCGGGATCTTGCGAGGTACCAAGGGCATGATCTGCCGGGGACCATCACCGTTATTTCAATTGCTCCTGGTATCGAGTTGTTTGTTGCCTCTGTCATCATTGCTGTCACCACGGTTTTCATTTATCTCATCGCTCATGGATTTCTTGACAGGCAGTACGCATTTCTGATTTCTTTAGTATTCGCCTTTTGCACATCCGCATGGTCGACGGCAAGCCGGGGGTTGTGGCAGCACGGGCCATCGATGTTGATGTTGACCATCACACTCTATCTGATCCTGAGAGGAAAAAATAATCCCAGGTTGCTTCAATTTGCAAGCATTCCCCTCGCTTTTTCGTATGTCATAAGACCAACAAATTGTATTCCTGTGGTCTTACTTACAGTCTTCATGGTGGTTTATCATCGGCAACATTTTCTGCGATACATCCTTTGGGCCTTAGTTATCGCAGTGCCCTTCGTGATATTCAATCTCTCTATTTACCGCTCTCTTCTCTCCCCTTATTACTATTTGTCTCATTCATTCCGCTTCGATTTAGGTTTTCTTTGGTCTTTGGCCGGGCATTTGATCAGTCCATCACGGGGGCTATTGATTTATTCACCCATTTTAATGTTTTCAATATATGGGATTGCAGCTGGGATTAAAAAGGGGGAATTTAAGCCCCTTGACTGGTTTCTCCTTCTTATTTTGTTCGTCCACTGGATCGTTATCTCCTCTTTTTCAAACTGGTGGGGTGGGTTTTCCTTCGGGCCTAGATATTTTGCGGATATGATCCCATATTGGATCTATTTTTTGATTCTGGGGGTCGCAAGGATTCTGCAATACAAAGGGATGAAGAAAATAGTACTGGTTTCTATTTTTGTCTGCCTTGTAGGAATTAGCTTTTTCGTTCACTATAGGGGTGCAAATGATTGGGATGTGTATCGTTGGAATAGTGAGCCAATTGATGTTGATGCGAAACCCGAACGAGTATGGGAATGGAATGATATCCAATTCTTGAGGGGAGTAAAGTGATCATATTACCGTTGCCTGGCACCGGCTTCTTCTCGGCACGTTTTTGTTTATCGAGTGCATTTAGGTCCGGTACGACCGGGTCAGGGAGCAGCAACGAATATCCGCGAAGGAATTGTACATCACATAACACTGCCCGACCAGATGGCATACGGCAAATGACAGTCGGATTGGTTCCGGTTCGTGCTGCTTCGACTCGTTGGTGGATAAGGGTCGAGATATTTCGGTCCCGATGTTGAAGTTTAATCATTGCCCAAGTGGATGTTTTGGCGCGTAACGAGCCTGTAGGAAAAGTCACTTTCTTAAAAACCGCTTCTTCTGCTGGATCAAAAATAGGAAATTATTTTCTGTTATCGAAAGTTTTTACGATCCTTGGTGCAATGTTCGTCTTTTCATGATATTTTTTTTACCATAATACCCTATCACCCAATCCAGTTCGTTCACGCCAACTCCGGACCGTATCGATGCACTTTAAATAGATTGTGTACTGCACAGTAGAGTAACCACTGGGTGGTTACTTTTCGTTTGCCTCGAAGGGTAAATCTGTTCAACCCTAAGGTAGAGCAAATATTGCCAAAGACAGGTTCTGCCGTTCCGAGTCTCCTGTTGTAGATGAGTCTGCCTTCTATCGAATCGATCTTGCGTTTCATCTTCTGTGTCAACGTCTCCAACACCCTCTCACTTCGACCTTCAATACCTGATTGCCGTTCCCTGGCACCAATCCGTATATCTTAGACACAGAAGGTATGAATCTATGTCAAGAAGCGCATTTCGGCTTCGTTGACAATTGCGGTAAGCTTTCGAAGATATTCTCGCACTAGATCCGTTGCTGGTCGACTGCGCCACTCAGGCTCCTCAAAATGGAGAGTTTCGCTGACTTCAGTCTGCTGTTGTGCATTACGTATTTTTCTTCGTCGGGCTAGTTCTCTCTCGTATTTCCACTTGCCGTATTTTTGAAGAAGTGGCGCGCGCAAGTCTTCAAGTAGGATCTTTGGTCCACGTTTATACCACGGCTTCCCTCTGATTACGTGTGCTTCTGCAAAATCTGAGGCCACTATAGTTTCGGAAATAGTGACCGCAATTGTTTTTTGAATAGAGACGGGACCCTCTTTAAGAATGTAGTTTCGCTTGTCCAAAAAAAATTGAAACAAAGGGTCTTTCCCCATTTCTTCTTGCTTCTCACGATACCAATCGTCAAATCCGCTATACTTACTGAATTCTTTCTGGAGATGGAATGTCACACTCCTCCCATAAACAATCGCAGCCTCCAAGAAATGTTCGAACGCTCGTCGATCCGAAGGACCATATGCCTCGGCATAATCTAGAAAGACATTCGCTCGCCCGAGGGTCTGCCCAGCAATACTCTTTCTTGCTTCCATGTTTCCCTTTATCGTGTGTCTAACGCCCGGTTTCACAAGGCGCGGCGATTTATCAGCGCTCCTGTACAAACCAATGTTAGACGACTTTAAGCTGATAAACTTTACATCCATACTGAGTTCGGCGAAAGAAAGCATAAATAGGAGGTAATTGTTTTGGCATTACAAAGCCACCTCGTGAGAGGTTGATGTTATTGATGTGACTGTAGCGACCAAAGAGGCAAAGAAAGGACTGGGAATTGGTATTCTTCTTCTTGAAAGCAGCTAACTTTTCATGGTCGGGCTTCACGTCAAGCGTATTGATCCGTTTTCTAGGCCATTTGACTTCTAATGCGAAATGATATCCCTGCTTCTTTACTACGAAATCAATCCTTTTATGGTCGCCTCTCGCCTCTTGCGGAAGAAAGCCAGCACAAGAAACCTCACATTGAACATCGTAGTTGCGAATCAATAAGACGCGGAGAATGGGCTCATACAGGAGGTATTCGGTGAAAGCCACATTCGCTTCGCAAGCAGCAAGATAGCTGATATGTCCTACCAAGGCCCGTTGAATTCGATATAGAGATTCGAACGGTTCGTGGAGCTCGCGCTTGCTCATTAGTTGGTCTCCTTAGTCGCTTAACGAGCCTGTAGGAAAAGCCCTTTTGACCAGTTAGAACGATCTTTTTGGGGGTCACTTGACCCTTCCCAAGTATGAGATCGTTGATTGTGGCGCATTCTGTGAGGTCATTTTTTTCTACATCTCACCTAAAAATCTGACTGGGGACTTTTTCTACAGCCTCAACGCTCGCCATCACCGGGAGCCGGATCTATCGGCGATCCGGTGCATGACGTAGTTATGGCTCAATTTGGATTTCATGTTCAGTACCAGCACCTGAACCTTATGTCTGCCTTACAAACGGGGCACAGGAATCTGAGCAATTGAAAACTTCCTATCGTCCAGGTGACAGTACCCCTTTTCCTCGAACTCTTTGAGTAGGTCTGTTGATTTCTTATCGCACTGTCTTACTACATAGTTCAAAGGGTTTTGGTTCGGCCCATCACCCCTACCATACATCAATACAAAATTGTTCGGCAAGTAGAAGTCTCTGAAAATAGGTATTTTTTTGCTATTATATGATGTGTGGTTATCCAGATCGTGATCTGTTACTAGAGCAAACCTTTTCAGGGTTTTTTGAGGATCTCTATTAGTTTCTTGCATTACGGTAATCCATCCGAATTTCTCAGAAGGCAACTCGTTTGGACAGTTCCGAAATAGAACTGCACCATGCCATGGGAAGTCCACATTATAGGCGGTAGGATCGGGTGTGCCTCGAACAACACAATGGACAACACCTGTTATTGACACAGTTTCGCCTGCGATGACTTTTGTATTCGTATCGACGGCGATGATCAGGTCGAAAGATGACGACAAATATTTCATCAGGTCCCCTTCATTAGGGATAACCTTGTCTTGGATTCTGGTGATGACTTTTTCCTTACCTGATTGGCCGGTATAATGGGTTTGAGAAAAAGTCACATCAGGCTTAATCAAACGACCGTCGATGGTCAGGCCCATGAAATCCATTTTGTCTTTATCATAGTGAACACCCCGAAGCGGCTCAGGCGAACCCACCATTACAATTTGTTCGCGTGGTTTCTTGCCGAGACAACACATCTTGAACTTCTTGCCGCTACCACAGGGGCATGGGTCATTTCTACCGATTTTAGTCATAAGCCTCCCGGCAACAGTCTACGTGAAGCCCATATTGGCTATATTCTTTGCCATAACGTGGGCATCAGCGGCGCGGCTCCGCCGCGTCCGCCTGGATGCACTGGTTAGCCATTTGCCAAAAACCCTTTGTGGAACACGACAGTGCCTTGAGGTATTTTTTTATCAAACGGCAAGACAAGAAAGACTTCTTGTGGAATACCTTCATGAATTAAATCTGGAATATTCTTAAAGCCGAACCGTTTATAGTAGTTTGGGTCACCTACTAGAGCACAGCCTTGGCCACCCATGTCTTTCAGTAAGGATAATCCTTTAAGGATAAGGGTTTTCCCAATGCCCTGCTTCTGATATTTTGGCAAGACAGATATAGGGCCAAGGCCATACCAATTAAGGCTGCCATCGGAAATTGCTATAGGCGAGAACGCTATATGGCCTACGACTTTTCCATCAACTTCTGCGACTAGCGAAATGGTCAGCGCATTGGCATCACTTAATGCATTTATTATGAATTGTTCCGTATGAATACTAATTGCAAGATTCTGGAAGGCGGCAATGGTAACTTTCGATATCGCTTCAATATCTGAAATTGTTTCATTCCTTATGATCATTTTAAACTCCATATTCTCACAGTATACTTATTATGTGGCTAACGATATAAATGAGGCGCAGGGGCAACCAGCCCGCAAAAAACGAAAGAAGCTATTCCCTGTCGCCTCGATTTATTTGTTGTGTGAGCTTGCCATTTCATTCATCCTGGATGCCAGACTTTATGATTTTGTCGGGCGACAAAAATGACAAATATTTATCTCGCACGGATTCTATTATTTCATAAAACCATTTTCCCGCGAAAGGAGAAACATAGATATTATCAATTAAAGTTTCCAGATTTACTGTAACCTGGGCGCCTGTCTCGTACTTAGGAAGTTTAGCTTGCTTCCCCTGATCATCTGACGCTAGCTCAAAAGCATTCGTAATTAAAGCACGATATTCACATTCAT
>JBEKDJ010000120.1:0-12913 GCA_050014415.1 Thermodesulfobacteriota bacterium
AAAAGGAGCTTTTCGATCGCCTTGTAAAAGCTTGTGTATCTACAGAAACGGTCACTCATGGCCGTCTCGTATCAGGGGACTAAACCAACTAAAAGCATTAGGAGTTAAATGCATAGGCATTTAAAAAATATCATCATAATAGAATTCGCAGCAAGAAAGGAGGTGAAGTGTTCTAGTAATCATTTGATGGGCATTTGGAATAGGTGAATGGGTGAGAACGCATGTAACGATATTTCAAGAGAGTGAATACTATTTCCCAGGGCTCTCTACAACAGGAGGGGGAGAATATGAAACATTTAAAATTTGGACTTTGCTTCATTCTATTAATTTCATTTGTCGTCTTTCCACTCACTGCTTTTTCAAAAGATAAAATTGTTGTTGGTATGTCAAGACCTCTCTCAGGCCCGATGGCTCAGATTGGAGACTCGGCATTCAGACCAATCTATGAGACGTGGGTTCCTGAGGTTAATGCCCAGGGCGGTATATTTGTGAAGGAGTACAACAAGAAATTACCCATCGAGTTGAAAATATATGATGACAAAAGTGACCCGGGCACGATGACGAGGCTGACAGAAAAATTGATTTTAGAGGACAAGGTTGACTTCTTATGGCCCGCCTGTGGCACCGCTTTTCTTTTTGCTCAAGCCCCAATAGCCAATAAGTACAATTATATACTGATGACAGCCGAGGGGGGTGCCACGACGATCAGGGAAATGCTTCCAAGTCTACCCTATCTTTTTATCAGCTTGAGTTTTTCCGACTGGTACCAGATACCGGTTTGGGCTGAACTTCTTGCCGAAAAGGGCGCAAAGTCGGCATATATGATCACTATGGCTGACCTCTTTGGCATAGAGTATTCCGGTGTATCAGGTATCGAACTGCCGAATAGGGGAATTAATATCGTTGGGGTCAAAAGTGTACCGCCTGACATTAAGGACTTATCGACCATATTGAAGGAGGCTCAGGCGACTAAGGCCGACGCTTTAATGGTTCTTGGTTATCCCGATATTGTTATACTGGCTACCAAGCAATGCATGGAGCTTGGCTATAACCCAAAGGCCATGATAGTCGGCCCTGGAGGTAATTTCGGGTTCTATCACGTAATATTTGGTCCGGCTACGGAGGGGGTATCGGCTTTTGGTATGGCGAACCGTAAGACGTCTCCCGCATGCAAGACGCTATTCGATAAACTCTACAAAACTAGGCCTGAAGAACTCAACGACTGGTGGGGACACCCTCTCTATTGGGCTGGATATGAGTTGTGGAAGCAGGCCATCGAGAAAGCAGGGACCCTTGATCAGAAAAAAATAAGAGATATAATAGCTACTGAGACGTTTAATACGATTTTGGGACCGACCAGCTTTAGAGGCGGACTTATGGCAAAAGAATCTCATCCCGGAGAGATTGGTCAGTGGCAAAAGGGAATATTTGAGATCGTTGGGGGAGGCAAATGGCCTAACACAAAGATTACCGCACCATTTGTATATCCCAAGCCGGCGTGGCCAGCGCCACCAAAAAAGTAAAAGTAAAGTATCAAAATATATTTTTCATGACGGGTTCGCCACCTGTGAATCATGAATATCATAAATCCCCCCAACCCCTCCTTTAGTAAAAGGGGGGTGGGGGGAATTTTTAAAAGTAGGAACCTATCATCATGATTGTGAAAATCCTCGATGTAGTGATCGCCGGTTTACTATTGGGCGGCCTCTATGCCCTGATCGCTATGGGACTCAGCCTGCAGTACGGTGTTGCTCGTGTGCTGAATTTTTCTCATGGCGAGTTTATTATGCTTGGGGCTTTAACCACCTGGTTTCTGTATAAAGGCTTTGGGGTTAACCCCTTTGTTTCCCTTGCTGTTTGCGTGCCTCTTACATTCATCATAGGGTTTTTACTCTATAGAACTGTGTTCACGCGTCTTAGAACCTCGTCAGCAACAATAGGCGCCTATGAGGGAAGTTCTATGTTAGCCTCTTTTGGTCTCTCCTTCATCATCCAAAATATAGCTTTGATAGCGTGGGGGAGTGAGATCAAAAGTTATACTTATTTAGCTTTTCCAGTCAATATAGGAGGGGCGTTATTTGGCGCCAACCGCCTGGTAGCCCTTGCATTTGCTGTATTTATAGGTTTAGTCTTTTATCTCTTTTTAGTTAGTACCCGCTTGGGAAAAGCGATCAGAGCAGCTGCTCAAGACGCAGCGACCGCTGGACTCATGGGGGTCAATATTAACCAGGTGCTGGCTTTATGCTTTGGTTTGGGTGCTTTGATGGCTGGTTTTGCCGGCTTGCTGATAAGCATGTGCTACCCTGTTCAGGCAACGATGGGCCGTGAATATACTATCATTACCATCATTGTGGTCGTCTTGGGTGGGCTGGGCAGTATCCCTGGCAGTTTTATTGGGGGTTTTATATTAGGTCTCATTGGCAGCATCGTCACTTCTCTCGAGCCAGGTTTATCCCTGGCCGCCTATTATGTGATCTTTATGCTCCTGCTCTTAGTGAGGCCAAAAGGCATTTTAGGGACATAGACCCCGTTAGAAAAGAGTTTTCTGACGGAACAAGGAAATGAAATCTTATTTATATCATCGTTATATCATTTCCACCATGGGAGGGAGAGTTTTCTAACGGGGTAAATAATGAATATTCCCACAATGACTTCTAAGAAGCTATTGTTATCGGGGTTACTTTTTTTAGTCCTCATCCTGTTAGCTTTATTACCCCTCTATGGCTCGGCTTATACGGTCATATTAGTGACCGCTATCTTCATGTATATCGTCCTGACGGTGAGCTGGGCTATTTTCTCCGGTCCAACAGGCTACATCTCATTAGCACCTGCCGCCTTCTTCGGCGTCGGCATATATACTTCAGCTATGCTGGGAAAAACATTACCCTTGCCTATCGTCATCTGTATTGGCGCTCTGGCCAGTTTCTGTCTCGCCCTTCTCGTTGGCGCTTTGACTTTGAGACTGAGAGGCATCTATTTTACTATATTCACTTTCGGGCTCGTCTTGCTCATCCAGCAGCTTCTCCTGTGGTATGAAGTTAAGTTCACACACACGCGTGGCAGATTCGTTATCGTCGTAAATAACACCACTATTTATTACGTCATGCTCGCCATTTTAGTGGTATTATTGCTTGCCGCTTACTTAATTAGACGGTCCAAATACGGATTAGCTCTGCAGAGTATCGGTGAGGACGAGGAAGCCGCTGCTCATACCGGCATCAATGTCACCGTTTTAAAAACGATCATCTTTGCCGTCAGTGCCATCTTCATAGGGGCAGCCGGGGCAATTATGGCGACAAGATGGACCTATATTGACCCCTTCATCGCCTTTGATCCGCTCTTTTCTTTCTTACCGGTCTTAATGGCCATTTTTGGTGGCATGGGGCAGTTTTATGGTCCGATTATAGGCGCGGCTATTTTTGCCTACTTAGAAGAAGTGCTCCTCACCAGGTTCCCATATTACTATATGCTGATATTCGGCATTATATTAGTGGTTGCTATAGTATACCTGCCAGGTGGCCTGGTAGGTTTAATACAAAAGTGGCGGAAAGGAGACTTAGTAGAGCAACATGCGAATCCTTGAAGGTGAAGGGGTGACCAAATATTTTGGGGGGTTAGCTGCGATATCAAATGTCGACTTTCATGTCGACCAGGGTGAAATCTTAGGTCTGATTGGCCCCAATGGAGCCGGTAAGACAACGTTATTCAATCTAATTTCGGCCGCTCTTAATCTTAGTTCAGGGATCATAAAATTTAAAGGCGAAAAGATCAGTGGCTTGAAACCATATCAAATCTGCAGGACGGGTGTGGCAAGGACTTTTCAATCGGTTAAAGTTTTCGGCAGTGTGCCAGTCCTTGGGAATGTGTTATTAGGCTCGTTTTTCGGTACATCAACCGGTATGTCATCAGCGGACGCCACCAGAGAGGCGATGGAGTCATTGGAGTTTGTTGGACTGTCAGCAGTGAGAGGGACTCCTGCTAAAGACTTAACCCTGGCAAACCAGAAGCGACTCGAAGTAGCGAGAGCGTTAGCCACCAGGCCGGAACTATTGTTGCTTGATGAGTTGGTCGCAGGTCTAAATGCTACGGAGATAGCCCAGGCCATGGAGTTGGTTACAAAGATTCGGAACAGAGGGATTACCATATTGATGATCGAACATGTGATGAAAGCCATTATGAGTATATGCGATCGTATTATGGTTCTTCACCATGGTGTGAAGATTGCAGAAGGCACACCCAAGGAGATAACGAACAATCAAACCGTGATTGAGGTCTATTTGGGGAAATAGTATGATGCTGGAAGTGAATGAAGTTAGCACGTTTTATGGAAAGATCAGGGCCTTATGGGACGTTTCTCTAAAAGTCGATGAAAAAGAGATCGTTGCCTTGGTCGGAGCCAATGGAGCGGGTAAGACGACGATGCTCAATACAATCTCTGGAATGATACACCCTACTTCGGGTTCCATGCAATTCTGCGATCAGAAGATAGATCGAATGCTTCCCCATCAAATTGTAAAAATGGGTATTTCTCATATCCCGGAGGGTGGAAAGCCCTTCCCGGATATGACGGTCCATGAAAACTTAGAAATGGGTGCTTATGGCTATGCAACGTGGAGGAAGAGGGAGGAAACGACCAAACAGGTTTATCATATTTTCCCTATCCTCAAAGAGAGAGCAGGGCAACTGGCCAGGACCCTGAGCGGAGGGGAGAGGCAGATGCTCGCCATAGGGCGAGGGTTGATGTCAAGCCCCAGACTCTGTGCACTTGATGAGCCTTCTTATGGATTGGCGCCCTTACTGGTAAAGGAAATTTTTAGTGTCATCAAAGCCCTACGTGATCAAGGGATGACACTTTTACTTGTTGAGCAAAACGTTCAGCAAAGCTTGGAGATTGCTGATCGGGGATACGTGTTAGAAAATGGCCGCGTCGTCTCAGAAGGGAAAAGTAGGGAGCTTCTACTAAACGATCACATCAAAAAAGCCTATTTGGGACTATAGGTTTTTTAGAAATAATCACCTCATCGACATCCTTCATCCTTTTTTTTTCCATTCATGCTGATCCCTATGCATTTGATGGAAGACTTCATCCTAAGAGAGTTTCTCATGTTCCTCCAGGAGACCCTTCGCCCTACACCTCAAAAAGCCCATTCTGCGGGTAGAAATGAATGGTGCCAAAAATATTTGTCCCCTAATAGCGCCGCTCTGTGGACGTGTTGCGGGGTTTGCTTTGTTGATCGATCTGGTAAGCTCAATCATCCTCCGGAGAGGACTGTTTTCGAACTGCCCCCTACCCTCTCCCCAGTGCTTGCTTGCTGCGCCCTGGGTCGAGACCGGGGCTGGTAGGCAAAGGGGGAGGAAAGGGTAAGGGAAATAAGCATGTTACAGAGAGGGGGTGATGATAGTCAATAATCTTATAAATTGTGGGATCAATATGTGGGAGTATGAATTGCCTAATGCCTTCACGGTAGATTCGTCTCAAACAATTTTGACAGAACCAACCTGGAGAAAAGGAGGTATGCTATGAAAAAGAAAGTGTTTCTTGCATTATTGGTGATTCCAGTTTTAATCTCTCTAGCCTGTGCTACTACTGACGCCGCGCCAGCGAAAGATAAAATTCGTATAGGCCAGGCAGTTTCTCTCTCAGGTCCACTTGGTCCTAGTAACGCAGTGGTAAGTACTCCATACTATGATTTATGGGTCAAGGATGTCAATGCTGAGGGTGGTATCTATGTAAAAGAGTATGGCAAAAAATTACCCGTAGAGCTTCTCATTTATGATGACAAGTCTGATACAGGCACGATGACGAGACTGCTGGAGAAATTGATTTTGGAGGATAAGGTTGACTTTATATTACCCCCCTGGAGCACTGAAATGCTCTTTGCTGCCGCCCCGATCGCAAATAAGTACAAGTATATCCTCATCGGCGGTGCCGGTGGTGCGGAGAGCCTCAAGAATCTTAAGCTACCCTACTTCTTCCAGAGTTTGAATTTTTCTGAAACTCAAGTGCCGATTCTGGCTAACATCCTTTTGGAACTCGGCGCGAAGCGGGTGGCAATGATCTCCCATGAAGGCCTCCATGGTGTAGAATATTCAAGTGTATCGGCTCCAGAATTTGCTAAAAAGGGGATTGAGGTTGTTTTGAAAAAGAGCTACCCGATGGGAGTCAAGGATTTATCCCCTCTGCTGAAGCAAGCGGAGTCGCTTAATGTTGATGCCTTTGTGGGTTACAGCTATCCAGATGAGGTTATGCTTGTCACCGGCCAGTCGATTGAGCTTGGCATCAATTTTAAAGTCTTTGCACTCAGTGTCGGCCCGGCTTTTACATTTTATAGAAATGCGTTTGGGGCGAACACGGTTGAGGGAGTAATCGGCGGCGGTGCCTGGAACGCAAAAAGCTCTCCCGGGGCAAAAAAATTCGCTGAGCATTACAAAGAAGTCGCGGGAGAGGAAATGGGCAATTACTGGGGCTCCATATACTTTTACTCTGCGATGCAACACTTTAAGCAGGCTGTAGAGAAGGCAGGAACCCTGGACCAGAAAAAGATTAGGGCTATCATGGCTAAAGAGAAGTTTGATACGGCTTTAGGACCGTTCTGGTACGATAAGAGGCAAATCTCTGCAAATCATCCCGGTGAAATTGGCCAGTGGCAAAAGGGAGTGTTTGAAGTTATTGATCCGGGGGAGAAGCGGACAGCACCACCTATCGTAAAGCCGGCGTGGCCAAAATCAGCACCAAAGAAGTAAGAATAAAATATCAAAATTTTTTCACGACAGGTTCACCACCTGTGAATCATGAAAATCACAATTCCCCCTCGCCCCTCTTTAGTAAAGGGGGGTTGGGGGGATTTTTAAAATTAGGGATTTATCATCATGATGGTAAAATTCCTTGATATAGTGATCGGCGGCCTGCTGATGGGTGGCATCTATGCCCTGATTGCCATGGGGCTCAGCCTGCAATATGGTGTTGCCCGGGTGCTGAACATAGCTCACGGCGAGTTTATCATGCTCGGAGCTTTCATCACCTGGTCACTATACATCATCTTTGGAATTAATCCGTTGATTTCTCTGACTATTTGCGGGCCTATTATATTTATAATTGGTTTCATACTTTATCGAACTTTGTTTACACCTCTTAGAAACTCGTCAGCATCACCCGCTGCCTTTGAGGGCAACTCCATGTTAGCCTGTTTTGCTCTACTTTTCATCATTCAAAATGTAGCCATATTAATATGGGGTGCTGACATAAAGGGGTACTCTTATTTAGCTTTCCCCGTCAATTTTGGGGGAGCGAAGTTTGCCGCCAATCGCCTGACAACCCTTGGATTTGCATTGGTTATAGGTTTAGTCTTTTATCTCTTCTTAGCTCGTACTCGCATGGGAAAAGCGATCAGGGCATCGGCCCAGGACTCAACAACCGCTGGACTCATGGGGGTAAACATCAACCAGATGCTCGCTTTATGCTTTGGATTTGGTGCTTTGATGGCTGGTATAGGTGGTACACTGATAAGCATGTCCTACCAGATTCAACCAACGATGGGGCTCGAATACACTGTTATTGCTCTCATTGTGATCGTTTTAGGAGGATTGGGAAGTATCCCTGGGAGTTTTATCGGGGGTCTCTTACTAGGTCTTGTTGGCAGTATCGTGACCTATATACAACCAGGTTTATCACTGATTGCCTATTATGCCATCTTCATGCTCCTGCTGCTGGTGAGGCCAACAGGTATTTTGGGGAAATAGACCCCGCATCTTACTGGAGATGTTGAGTAGAAAAATGGATATGGAAAGAATGATCTCTAAAAAATCCTTTGTGATGGGGTTACCTTTATTAATCTTGATTCTATTAGCCACTTCACCCCTCTATGCCCCGGAGTATACGATCGTCCTCTTAACCAGCATCTTCATGTATATAGTCCTTACGGTGAGTTGGGCGATGTTTTCCGGTCCTACCGGTTACATCTCACTGGCGCCGGCGGCTTTCTTCGGTGTCGGCGTATATACCTCGGCTCTATTAGGGTTTGAGTTACCCTTACCCGTTGTTATCGGTATTGGTGGCCTCGCCGGTTTTTGTCTTGCCCTTCTTGTTGGTGCTTTAACTCTGAGACTAAGGGGCATCTATTTCGTGATGTTCACTTTCGGACTTGTTGAACTCCTCTTACATTCTGTCCTGTGGTGGGAAGCAAATATCACGGGTACGATTGGCCGGGTCGTTCCCAGTGTGGATAACACGACTGTTTATTACCTCATGCTGATTATCTTTACGATATTAATGCTTACTGCTTACTTTATCAGACATTCCAAATTTGGTTTAGCTTTGCAGAGTATCGGTGAAGAAGAGGAAGCAGCGGCTCACACCGGCATTAATGTAACCGCTTTGAAAATTATCACCTTTGCTGTTAGCGCTTTTTTCATGGGGGCAGCTGGGGCTGTCATGGCGACAAGATGGACCTATATTGACCCAAGGATTGCCTTTAATCCTCTCCTTTCTTTTATGCCAGCTTTGATGGCCATCTTTGGTGGCATGGGACAACTTTATGGTCCGATCATAGGGGCGGCGATCTTTACCTACCTGGAAGAATTATTAATAACCAGGTTCCCCTATTACTATATGCTCATTTTCGGCGTCACCATGCTGGTGGTTATCCGCTTCATGCCCCGAGGGGTGGAAGGGATGATTCAAAAATGGCACAGAAACGAGGAAAGGGGGCTTTTGGAGAAGACATCAAAATACTTGAAGTTGAAGATATAAAAAAGGACTTTGGGATACAATCTTGTGCATTTGAGAAGATCAAATTAAATTGGTTTAGTGGGATTGAATGGTTTTATATCTTCCAGAAACATCATCTCTTAGAGAGAATAGAAAAGGAGGTCTAAGCTATGGCAGACTATGAGGCACTCAAGAAAAGGGTGCAGGAGCTGGCGGAAAGAGCCTGGGATGTACCGGCCCTTGAGGCCAGGATCAAAAAACTGTCTGCGAAGGGAATCCCCAAGAAGAAGCTT
This sequence comes from Thermodesulfobacteriota bacterium, assembly GCA_050014415.1. Classification (GTDB taxonomy): domain Bacteria; phylum Desulfobacterota; class BSN033; order BSN033; family UBA1163; genus JBEKDJ01. The sequence continues at coordinate 9,001 of JBEKDJ010000120.1, forward strand.
AACCCGAAAGAGCTTCTGGCCAACAAGCAGCAGATCATCAATCGCGTTCAGCGGCGGGCCGAGGAATATAACTTTATTTTTAAGAATTGCGCCCAGGGCACGGCCCTTGCCCTAATGGAAGAATTTGGTCTGGGCAATATGGAGATCATTAAGGCCTTGACTCCATTTCCAGGCATCGGCGGGACTGGCGAGATATGTGGGGGTATCACCGGAAGTCTGATTGCCTTTGGACTCTTTTTTGGCAGTGACAACCGGCTGGATTATGAAGCCATGAACAAAACCATCATGACTGCCCAGAAGTTTATGGCCTTCTTCGAAGGCGAATTAGATCATATGTATTGCGCTGACATCATTGAGACTGTGATACTTGGACATAAACTAAATCCCGGGGAAAGCGAGCAGGCAATGATGACTTTCACGAACGAGAAAGGCTTCGAGAAATGTGGTTTGCCCCCGGCGATAGGTGCCGGTCTTGCCGCTGAGTTTATGATCGATAGTATGAAGTGATGTAATATTTCTAGTAGGGTATAATGGATTTTATTACCAACACCGTAAGGAGAGTGGTGGCATGAGAAAATTACATGTTCAAGAGGAGGTTAATCTGCATGGGACAAATAGAACTCGCCGGCCAAATGCTTGAAGTGGATGATCATGGCTTTTTGCAGGAACCCGAAAAATGGAATGAAGATATGGCAAAAGCATTTGCAGCATTAGAAGGCGTAAATGAATTAACAGAGGAACACTGGAAGGTGATTCATTACCTGAGAAATTATTACCTTGAATTCAATATTTGCCCAATGGTTAAAAAACTTACCAAACAAACTGGTGTGGCCCTGAAGCAGCTCTGGGGACTTTTTCCCAATGGGCCAGCAAACTCCGCATGTAAATGGGCAGGCGTACCAAAACCAACAGGATGCGTATAAAGCATCAATACCATTCCCACGAAAGAAATGGCCTTTTCAGATCCACCATGGCATTCACGATCAGTTCAGCCAAGCCACCATAAAATAGGCCGTACTTCTCCCTCGCCTGATAATAGCTCAGCAGATCCCTGATCTGCCCCTTACAATTGGAGCAAGGGGTGCACACATATTTCTTTGTTTCAGGATCCATGACATCTTGGAAGGCATCTAAAACCTGCTTAAATTTCATTCTCCCGGAGATCGTCATCTTCCAATCAGGGAAATTCGTGGGGGACATAATGGCAAACCCACTGCCGCCTCCGCAGCAGTAATTCTCAACACCATGAGGCTCCATTTCTCTAAATTGCGGGCAGATCTTTCTCAATATTCTTCTTTGTGGCTCAACGATGCCCGTCAGACGAACCAGGTTACACGGATCATGAAGTGTCACGGGAAAATTATTTTTTAAAGGGTCCAGCTTAATTTTGCCATTACATACCGCATCTTCTAGCAAAGGCAATACGCTTTCTCGAGGGATATTCAACTCTCCGGTTAATATTCTGTCAGCGATCACCAACAAGGTCTTGTGCGCATGTCCACATTCTCCGATCGTAATCTTCTTCACCTTGAGTTTCTTGGCAACTTCGGCATGCCTAACCACAATTCGAGCAAGCTGGACGTCATCGTACCAGACTCCATAATTCCCCACATCGTAACCTCCGAGATCACTCGAGAGGGTCCAGCTAATTCCCAAGGCATCTAAGATAATGGCAAAGGCTTCAACATTCTCGGGCCAAGAGAGAAACTCCCCTGCATTGTGGAAAAGCAACATATCTGCTCCCTCTTGATCAATAGGTATTTCTATTTTCTTACCGGTTATTTCTTCAATCTCCTCCTCTATGAACTCGACGTTATCCCTGAAGGCAGCCGGCTCCATACCCGTGCTAGAGCCTTTCCTGAGTTGTTGAACCGTTCCAAAGTCATGCAACTCCTTAGGTGCCACGCCCAGCTCCTGGCTGAATAATTTTCTTATCTCACGGCTGATCAGGGCATTATCGACACCGAGTGGGCACCATTGAGCACACCTCCTGCAAAGGGTGCATCGATAGGCTAATTCTGCCAATCTCGCAATGGTCGGCCAGTTTAGATCGATCTCCTCTCCATTCAGCTTGGAGAAAATTTTCCCGCCTTTCTTGACATATTTTTTGATGATCCTTCTCAGAACCTCTCCCCGGTAAGTGGGTCGGTAAATCTCCTGTTTCCCGCTCGAGAGATAGATCGGGCATGCGTCGCTGCATGTCTGACATTTGACACAGCTTTCAAGACTATGAATCAGGGGTTGCCAGAAGGTCCAATTATCGTCTTGGGAAAGCAGTTTTCTCAATCCGCTGAGAAAGGCGCGAACCAGTTTATCCTCCTCGCCCTTGTTTTTCGGCTTGAGAATTCCCAAAGCTGAGATACCATCAAGGGAATGTTCGAATCGGTTCTTTTGTTCATCCGTGAGGGGTCTGATAGATTGAGGCTGATCAGAAGGACAGGGAAGGGTCATCCAATCCTGACTCGAGATTTCAAGGAGCTGCTCTTTCCCTCCTCTGCTGATGTCGGTGATCTTTGTCTTCCCTTTTTTCAACGTCTCTCCAATCCTTTAACTTCTGATATATGCATGTATCATTCTAAGAATTTTCTTTTAACATTTGAGACTGCGTTGGATTTTACTTCAACCCTCAACCTTAACCTTTCGTTGTTAGGTCGTTGATCTCTCCCACCATCTCCCACCATCTCTTACCTGGCCCGATATGAGGGGCTGACCAGCTAATGGGTCGATTGAGAAGTCCTTTCACCTTTCTTTCAATGGTGCTTCCTTTCCTATTGGGAACATCATCCCACCTTAAATGCTGATAGTATCTGAAAAAGATTTGAAGGATATGACTGAATGGAAGATAGAGGAGCCAAAAAGAAACAAAAAGGACGTGGCTCCCAGGTGCCAAAGCAGGATGAAGTTTATGTTCTATGTCTTGAAAGGTCACTTGGCCTTTGACGTATCTTAGGAGTTCAGGCGTATTCGAGTTAAAGTGAAAAGCAACAGCAAGCAATCCTCCAACCAGGATGAGGAGGATCAAGAACCATTTCAAATAATGGATACGAGGATAATAGCTGTTCAATTCCCCATCGACAATACGTTTGATGAGAATCCCGCTACCTCCAATCAGGCTGAGCCCTGTAGCAACGTGCCCGAAAACAACCCCCCCGGTCGAGGCAGATTGAAAGGGAAGAGACACTGCTGTGATGAAAAGCCAGAGGTGCCAGAGGACGATCAGGTAGAAACCCAAATGGAACAGAAAGAGGAAATACCAGAAGCTCCTGTTCCGATGGTAAAATTCCCTCAAAAAAAGAATATCGAGGACCATTCCTCTCAGTTTCTCTGCGAAGCGGTGAGGACTTCTCTCCCACCAATCTATCAGTTCATAAACAGAACTCCCTCGATGGAGTTCCCAGCGGAGGTGTAGGGGGGCACAGGCAAACTTCGTTATTCTCGCAACAGAGGCGATGACACAGAATAAAATGCTTCCGTAAAAGAAGAAAAGAACTAGACCACCCATAGTTACGGCAAGTCCTCAACCAGCTTTCTATTTTTCTTCATGCCCCATTCAATGAACAGGTGGACCCGATTCGTTAAAGACCTCATTAAGTTTGGATTTTTAGAAATCGAAGTTGCTCCAGTTTTCTCCAACCCCCGGAATCTGTCTGATTCTGGCCATGCCGTGTTAGGCGTTCTATGGCTCAAGACATTACCGGCTCTGTTATCAAGTCAGTCTTCTATCTGTTTGAGTTGTTCTGTGATAATTGTTCCACAATCTGTTTTCTTTGGCAAGGAGTGTCTGATATGATATGAGAGTCTTTTTTGTTGTTGACTGTAGGGTAGTCTATGTGCTAACCTGCACGGGATGCGTAGTACGGTATGTTAGGAACGGGGCGCTTGGCACTAAGGTCGAAAGACCGATGTCCCTTGC
>JBEKDJ010000121.1:0-12875 GCA_050014415.1 Thermodesulfobacteriota bacterium
TTAGATTTCAGTCCCAGCAAAGGCGGGATTTGGACTCCTGCCTGCCCTGCCTTTCAGCAGACAGGGCAGGCAGGTGCAATCTGCAGTCTGAAATGGGATGATCACACCTCTTCGAGCATAGTTGTGAAGAGATCGTGATGTTCCTCTTCGTCTTCAAGGATCTCCTTAAAGATGAAGGCTGTTGTGACATCCTCCTCCTTTTGAGCCTGCTCGATGATCTTCTTATAGAGCACGATCGCCTCCTCCTCGGCCTTTGTGTCGAGTTCCAGAAACTCCTTCAGACTTTCTCCGACATTGATGGGCGTGGGCTTGGTCGTCGGCGTACCCTCGAGATACCAGAGCCTCTCTGCGATCTTCTCTGCATGCTTCATCTCGGTGATGGCCGTCTGCTTAAACTGATCCTGTACGGCGATCCCTTTGACACCCATTACCTGCACATGCTGCCACATATATTGGATACTGACAGCGATTTCTCTGGCAATGCCATCGTTTAACATCCCCTTCAACTTGTCACTCACCTTTGTCACCGGTTTTAAATGATGTGTCATTCCTTTCACCTCCTGTTTGTATTTTAGAGCAGATTAGTTAGAAAATAAAGATTTCGTTGTACGGCTAAGGTGAAGATGCCCGTTTCGTCATTCCGATACGTTGTCGGTCTTAAGAACTTCACGTTACCCTCGGACCTTAACCCAAACGGGCTTCGTAACCGTACCCTCAATCTAAGAATTCGTAGAATTCTCATCGCTTGAGGGTGGCGGACCAGTCATGCAAGATTACCTCGCAAATACCTACCCTACTCTTCCTTCAACTGTCTTCCAATCGATATTCTTGAAAAAGGCCTCAATGTAATCCGCCCGCTTCAATCCATAATCAATCATGAAGGCATGCTCAAAGACATCCATGATGAGAATGGGTGCGCAGCCTGCCGGGTGTCCGACGTCGTGTTCATTGATCCAGAAGTTGAATAATCTTCCGGTCACATTATCCTGATATAAAACTGCCCAACCAATGCCTCGCATCGACCCCGTTGCCTTAAAGTCTTTCTCCCAAGATTCATAACTCCCAAAATCGTCCGAGACCTTCTTAAACAGCTTTTCGGTCTTTCCCAATCCTCCTTTTCCACCCAGGTTTTCAAAGTAATATTCATGAAGCCTCATTCCGTTGAACTCCCATCCAAATCGCCTTTTCAATTCAGCAAATTCAGGGATGCCCACCTTTCCATCCTTGAGCATCTGACCGAGCAGATCCGTCAATTTGTTCGTATTGGTGACGTACCCCTGATAAAGGGTAAAGTGATTCTTGAGGAGGGTGTCGCTGAATCCCTCCATACCCAACAGTTTGCCATAGTCTTTTGCGGTATAACTCATTCTTTCCTCCTTTCTTTCTTGGCCGAAAGAGATTTTCGGTCCGAATACAAATGGGATTAACCCGCTGACGACTAAACTCAAAAAGCCGCGTCGATTAAGCGTGAAGGTTCTCATGACTTCCCTATTGTACCACGACTTGAACCATACCTGTATTTCCGGTTCGATGGTCAAGGGCAAGAACAGAGATCTTCTCCTTTGGCTTCAAAGAACTCACAGTCTCATCAAAACTACCCACCCCCTCGACAGGCTGGTTGTTAATCCCTAGGATGAGATCTCCCACTTCAAAGCCAGCCTCCTTCAAAGGGCCTTTCGTATCGAGCCAGGTGATGGCCACGCCCTGGTTGTCATCCAGTCCATACTGTTCTCTCTCTTTTGCAGTGACGGGTCGAACCTCTGCTCCTATGCGATCTCTGGCCAAGGTACCTAAAATCTTGGTTGCTGCCTCTAGACTCCCGATCTTGACCGTCAGCTCTTGCTTCTTGCCGCCGCGCAAAATCGTCACCTTGACCTCCTGACCAATCGGCGTCTCCGCCACGTCGTTGCGAAGGGTGCTGGAATCTGGAGTCTCTTTGTCCCGATAGGCCACGACCACATCGTCCTTTCTCAACCCTCCCTTCTCCGCCGGACCCATCTTGACAACATCCGCAACCAATGCGCCCTTAAGGCCCTCCACATGAAGATTCTTGGCTAACTCCGGTGTCAGATCCCGGATCGTAATCCCCAGCCAACCCCGCTCCACCTTGCCATGGGCAATCAATTCCCTGGCCACATGCATAGCCATATTGCTGGGAATAGTGAAGCCAATCCCTTCAAACCCCCCCGACTCACTGGCAATGGCAGCGTTGATTCCGATCACCTCGCCATAAAGGTTCAAGAGAGGACCACCACTGTTGCCCGGATTGATCGCTGCGTCCGTCTGGAGAAAATCCTGATAACCGCTCGGGTCGGTTATTCCTCGACGATGCTTGGCACTGATGATTCCCTGGGTCACCGTCTTTTCAAGGGCACGGGGAGCTCCGATTGCCACAACCCACTCCCCTACCTCAACCTTGTCCGAATCACCGAAGGTGACATGGGGCAGACGCTCCTTTGCTGAAATATGGATCACCGCTAAATCGGTCTTAGGATCGCCTCCTACTAGCTTAGCAGGGTATTTACTACCATCGGCCAATGTTACCTGCAGTTTGGTTGCACCTCCTGCCACATGGTAATTGGTAAGGACATGGCCCTGAGTGTCGATAATCATACCCGACCCTAATCCCTTCACCTCCTGTTTGAACTTGCGGGGCATCTTGGGAATGTTAAAAAACCGCCGAAAGAATGGATCGTTTTCGAAAGGCATAAAGGGATTCACCACTTCTTGACTCTCACTCACCTCAATATAGACAACTGCCGGGATATTCTGCTTTGCCACCTGCATAATGGCCGTGCTCAAATCGACCGACTTCGTCTTCTCCGCAGCCTGCCCCGGAGCCAAATGAAGTTGCATTAATACGATTGCGATTAAGAAAGACTTCGAAAGGGCTCTTGATAGGTAATGACTCCTGGAGATCGGATGGTCCAACATAGGCATCTTTCTCCTTTCTTTTCAGGCCATACAAAAAGGTAGCGGACAAAATCATCCGTCATCCCCCAAGAGGATCAACCATGGATGCTCGATCATTTATGATGACAAGGATGGAGGAAAAAATAAATGGGTAAGACTCTGTATTTCGTCCTGAAAAATACAGTATTTTCATGCAAATTTCTTAAACGGGTTTTCAGACTCTTGATTTCAAATCTGCAGGTAGGCGAGTCAGTCCACTGCCTTTATCGTGCGCCTCTTCTCTACTTACTAAAGATCATCTTGAGCGATATCAAAAGCAATGCGATTCCAAACACTCTCTCCAAAACGACATTGGACAATCTCGTCGCAATCTTTGCGCCGAATAGGCCGCCAACAAAGAACCCGATGCAGATGAGGATGGCTATTCTCAAATCGACATATCCCTGCTTGTAGTAGGTCCACGCGGCGAGAAAACCAATCGGCGGAATTAATAGCGCCAAGGTCGTCCCTTGAGCTTTATGCTGGGATAACCCGAACAAGAAAACCAAAGCAGGAACGATGATGGTTCCTCCGCCAATGCCAATCAGCCCGCTCATGATCCCAGCGACCAACCCCAAGAGCAGATAGAGCAGTACATCGGTCATATCAGAACCTCCTGAACGTTAACCTTCATCCCTTAGGAATGGAGCCGTCTCCTCAGGAAATGAGACATTGATAGAGATGCCAGATCCCATTTCAAATCCGGCTTGAGTGGTCAATCTAGGCACAATTTGAAGGTGCCAGTGGTAGTAGTCCTCTTGTTCATCTTTGATGGGAGCGGTATGGATAACATAATTATAGGGAGGATCATTCAGTTTGGAATAGAGTTTGTATAAAGTTGTCTTTAGAACCTTTGCAAAGGTCTTAGAATCCTCCATAGAGATCAAGCCGAAAGAGGCCTGATGGTTTTTGGGAATGATCCAGGTCTCAAAAGGAAGCCGGGATGCAAAGGGCTGGAGGACGACAAACTTCTCGGTATTCAATACAATCCTTTTAGCAAAGTTGAGTTCCTCTTGAATCGAATCGCAATAGACACACCTCCCGTGGTCATCATAATATCGGGCTGCCTCCTCCAATTTCTTACGGATATTGGATGGAACGACAGCAGTTCCGACAATTTGAGAATGAGTGTGTTCGAGTGATGTCCCCGCAGCCTCACCATGATTCTTGAAGATGATGATCAATTTGATCCTCGTGTCCTCCCTGATTGCGAGGTATCTCTCGCGATAGGCGAGAAGGACCTCTTCCACCTGCTTGTCATCCATTAAAGGAAAAAGCTGATTATGAATAGGGCTTCCAATCACCACCTCATGGATTCCAACCCCATCCATCATTCGGAAGAAGCCTTTCTCTTCTTTCCTTTCCAAACTCCCTTCTGGAGAAAGCGCTGGAAATTTATTAGGGATAACCCTTACCCACCATCCTTTACTATCTGCCGGGCCGCTGCTCCGATAGGCGAGGGTTTCATGAGGAGTCAAATATTCATTGCCTGGGCAGAATGGACAGCTTCCCTTATGAGAAGGTTTCTCGATGAAGGGTTCAACCCTTCTAAGCTCATGGGGTCTTTTTGAACGCTCCGAAGCAATGATAACCCACTCCTTCGTCGTGGGGTCCTGTCTCAATTGGGGCACAATAACCTCCATTGCAGATCTCAGAATTAAGATTGCAGATTGAAAATTCAAATCTCAAATCTGAAATCCTAAATGTTCTTAGTGCCTTAGCCTAAGGCCCAGAGCAATCCCAGAACAGCCCCCAGAGGCGCGGAGACATACGGGTTGCAGGTAAGGGCTCAGGAGCTTCCAAAGCTACGGGTGAGATAACTCAAACCGAATCCTAGAGAGGCTCCCACTACCAAACCAAGTAGAATCTTCAAGAACATATATTTTCCTTTTTTTTAGAATACCACTCCGTCTGGCCCAAATCAAGAACATGCTTTGAGAGAAACCATCATGCTCAGCTCAAACATCGATGAAAGATCTGAAAAACCACCCTACGTTCTCTCCCGGAGATTTCCTGAGCTTTTCAGAAATCTTCCAATTTTTACTTGACAGCTTCTCCTCCCTATCAATAGACTGTAGGAAAGGAGAAAAAGGCGAAATGAAAGAGATGACTTCGGAAGAATTGCTCTCTCTTAGCGGAATGAATGGGAACCCTGCCTATGTTGCCTTTCAGGGGAAGATCTATGACGTCTCCAGGAGTCCGCTCTGGCCCAAAGGCCTTCACATGAAGCGGCATCCCGCCGGCAAGGATCTGGGCGCAGAGATCTCTGCAGCTCCCCATGGACCAGAGGTCTTGGAACGTTACCCTCAAGTAGGGATCTTGAAGAAAGGAGTGCCGGAGGAGTTGAAGCACCTTCCTGCCGTGCTTCAAAGGTTATTGCAGCAGTTCCCTATGGCGAGGCGCCATCCCCACCCCATGATCATCCATTTTCCGATCGCCTTCTTGATGGGTGCGTCTCTCTTCTTGCTCCTCTATCTCCTTTTCCATAACCCCACCTTCAGCACCACGGGTTTCTACCTCCTTGTCCTAGGGGCCATCTCCTCTCCCTTCGCAATGGCCACAGGCCTCTTCACCTGGTGGATTAATTACCGATTAAAACTCATCTATTATGTCAAAAGAAAGATTCAACTTTCCATCCTCCTGCTCATCTTGGAGGTCGTTCTCATCCTCTGGCATAGCTCGAGGCCAAACCTCTTGCTCCATGGAATCCATCTCGCTTATCCCATCATGATGCTTATCCTCACCCCCATCGTTGGTCTTCTGGGATACTACGGAGGGCAAATGACTTTTCCCACCGAGAAATGAAAGAAAAACCCTAATCCTTTTCGAACATCTCTTTTGGGGCACCGCACACTGGGCAAACCCAATCCTCAGGAAGCTTTTCAAAAGGGGTATTCGCGGGGATATTGCCATCCGGGTCGCCTATTTCCGGATCGTAGATATAACCGCAGATCTTACATCTCCATTTTTCCATCTCTCTCCTCCCAGACAAAAACACAACGCGCATACAGCATGGGGCATAGGGTCAAGTTTTCTAACTCCGAGCTCCCTGTAGCATGCCCTATGCCTTATGTTAGGACTTCATCATCGTAGATTTTTTCAATGGCAAATTTGTGTTTGCTCTCTTCCTGAATCAGAAATGTGAAGAGATTTCTTAATGGTTCATCCTGGTTCTTTTCATTCAAATCTGTATAAAGTTTCACTGAACGTTCTTCCCTTTTCATCGCAATTCGGAGGATGTCTGCGTACGAAATATCGGGTTTGAATTCCGCGTCAACCATGTAATCACTGATTTTCAGATTTGGGATTTTTTCAATCTTCCCCAATACGATTTTCCCTGCCTGAATCCCTTCAAGCTTCTTCTTGTGTCCCTCTTCCTGTTTCATAAAGTCCAGAAAAATGTCTCTGGTCCCAGACTGTTTTACCATTTTGCGTGCTTTGTCATAGAAATCCACGGAGTCGATTTCTCTCTGAATGGCAAACTGAACAATCTCTTTAAACTTCTTTTCGTCCATAAGGCCCCCCTTTCTTCTATTTCCCCTCTTCTGCATTCTCAAACTGCACTATTTTACGAGATGTCTTCTCTCTGGTCAAGAAAAATTGAACTCCGGGATGCATCCACTATTTCTTTAAGACCTCACCTATCTCAACGTTACTGAAAAGCCATCTCCTCTCTATCTTTCTCAGGATACATTCAGGCTCGTGTGTCTCATCAACATATTCTCCAGTGGTCGACCTCCCCTTCAGCGTGGCCGTCAAAATGACCTTTGCGATCCCATTCTCAGGAAAAGAGATATCAAAATCGTAGAATTTCAAAGATAGACTTGAAAACATTAATCGGCCACGGGCGGCAAGGCTGGATATCTCTTCAGGAGAATAACTCCCTGACATTGAATCAATCTCTGTCTTAAGTTCAAGCTTCTCGGCAAATAGGCTACCTATTCTTTGGGTCTTGCGTGCCGTGGTGAAGACATTTTCGCCGGGATCTTTTGACACCCATTCCGAAAGGAGATGAAATTGCTTCTTCACTTTCATCTCCTCGCTGGGAAAGAGGTAGAAAATGGCCAATACCACGATCCCTGCGGCAATGACAGCCATGATCAAGAATCTGATCTTCACCATAACGGTACTCCCAGGATGCGCTTCGTCGAAGTCTGTCCGAAATGATGCTCTTCGATGGGCATGCTTCTGTTATCCCCCACAACATAGACGCTATCTTTTTCCACTTGGCGCGGGGGGAGATTCCAGTCACATGGATAGCGCACATATGGTTCGTCAATCTCTTTTCCATCCACAAGGAGCCTCCCTTTGCGAAATTCGATTCTCTCACCCTCTACTGCGACCACACGTTTGAGAAGCATCACTCTTTTTCCTGCGAAACGCACAGCTACCACATCGTGCCTCTTAGGCTTTGAGAAGAGATAGCCCAATTTCCATAGGAAATTGACACTTCCATTGCGATAGGTTGGCTCCATACTATAACCCTTAATATGGAGGGGGATGCAGATATGACCGAAGAATAGATATGCACACAGGGCAACCAATAGGGCCCTTATCAGGAACTTGGGCGTTAGAGACGGAAAAAAGAACTGGCGAATACTTCTATTGAAAGCCACAACGTTCATGTTCCCCCCCTCCCCCCTCGACAGGGAGGGTAAAGGGTATGAAAAAGGCAAGATCAATCACGCATCTTTAGGACGCCTGCTCCTTGAATCCTTCCTTGCTTCAAGAGCATTAAGACTCGATTCGCTTCTTCCAAGCTGAATTCTTCGACTTCAGGAAGGATGGGAATCTCAGCAGCCAAAGAGAGGAAATCCAAAAGATCCCTTCTCGTAATATTGGCTACACTCTTTATCTCCTTTTCATCCCAAAGATGTTGGGTATAGTCGAGAGGTGGAATAGAATTCCTCTTTCGAATGACGGCCAACACCAATCTTCCACCTTTTTCCAAAACCTTCAAGGCACAAGGAACGGTTTCTCCGACCGGCGTGAAATCAATGGCACCATTCAGTCTTTTGGGAGGTTCATCTTCTGGTCCTCCCGTCCAGGTTGCTCCCAGTTTTTTGGCCAAATTTCGATGCTCCTCGCTCCGTGTGAAAACAAATACGTCACAACCCCAATATTTAGCCATCTGAATGACGATGTGGGCAGAAGCTCCGAATCCAAAGAGTCCCAAGATTTGGCCCTTCTTGATGTTGGAGAGTCTTAGATCCCGATATCCAATGGCGCCGGCACACAAAAGCGGGGCCGCCTCGGAATCAGAAAATCGTTTGGGAATCAAATAAGCGAAGTCTTCCGAGACCACGGTATACTGGCCATAACCCCCATTTGCATGACATCCAGTCGCCTTGAATCCAAGGCACAGATTCTCATTTCCCTCGAGGCAAAATTGGCATTTTCCACAAGCCGAATTTATCCACGCAATCCCCACTCGGTCGCCTAAAGCAAATCTTCTTACCTCTGAACCCAAGCTTGCTATCCTTCCGATGATCTCATGACCCAGAACAATAGGAAGTTTGGGTCGAATTCTTCCTTCAATCTCATCGAGTTCCGTATGGCAAACTCCACAGATCGAGATCCTTACCAGGATATCTCGGGGACCAGGAATGGGATCAGGTAGATCTGCCATTTCTAGGGGCACTTTTTCAATCGGCAAATGCTCTTTTAGAACCATCGCTTTCATTTTTCAGTCTTCCTCCCCAGCCCTTAGATGACTTTTCCGCTTTGGCAAAAGGACCCTAAACTCATGACCCATTTATATCATGTTTCGCCTTTTCGTTCCAACCGTCTCCACAGGAATCCAGACACTGGACTTTAGACTTTAGACGGCAGGCTTATTTATGTGGGCAAGTAACCTCTGCAAGTCTTTTCAAACTCGGAATCGAATGTCGGTGCGGTGATCCTTCCGATTCGTACGAACTGATCGTGCCCGCACTTGTGCGCTGACCTTCTTACGGCCGCAGAAGCGGGCTTCGCGAAGGCCGGAGTGCTTCGGTGTGAAAGCATGTCCGTGGTCCGTCTTTTGTTTACCGCCTTCTCCCTTCTCTTTCTCTCAATCTCCCCATCACCCCCTCTCCCAATTATCTTTCCGTATTCTCTGGCCATTTCCTCCCTTCCGGTCTGATCTCTGGAGTCTGTAGTCTATTTCTGAATCAAAGGACCTATTGACATGGCTTTGGATTCTGTTTATATAGATGATTAGCCACGAAGGTCCATGCTCCTTGAAAATCGAGCGGAAGTGGCTTTTTTTATCCCGATCGCAAGAGGACTAAGACCTTGTCGGGATGTCGCCCCACAGGAGCCTCAGATAAGGATCCCACGCAAGGTGGGGTTTGCTCGTGGGGCTTCATGGGATGGAGATGGAAAAGAGGAAGAAGTCGATTGCTGTGATTGACGGTCAGGGGGGAGGCATTGGAACCGTCATCATCAAGCGGGTTCGAGAAGCCTTTGCTGAAGAGATCGAGGTGATCGGCCTTGGAACGAATGCTATGGCAACCGGAGCCATGTTGAAGGCCGGAGCCAACAAAGGCGCATCAGGGGAGAATGCCATCGTTCAGACCGTGAAGACCGTCGACATTGTGACCGGAACGATTGGTATCCTCATTGCCAACTCGATGATGGGAGAGGTGACCTCTAAGATGGCAGAGGCGGTCGGTTCATCTCCAGCTATGAAATGTCTTCTCCCTCTAAGAATGTCAGAAGTAGAAATCATCGGAGCTTCTAAGGAACCTTTGCCCCATCTAATTGATCATCTGATTAGGCGAATTCAGGAAATTATTGCGGCATGAAATTCAACAGAATACGGACAGTGGACACGGTCACGGACACGTAAACCCACCAGTTGCAGCAAATGAACCCGGATAAGCCGCTCTTCAAGGCTTCGAATGGCGGTTTTCAGGAGATTCAAGGGAGATGGGAGGAATTCACTTTAAGTGACCTTTAAGAATGAAATGATTTGAACGTGCTGGTTCGGCAAAAGGTTCGCCTCGAAGCCTTTCTGACCGGCCTGTCCGGTTCATGCAAGTCACTTTTTACAATATCAGGGTAAATTCAGGAGGAAACATGTGTGAGGCCAATGCGTACTTGATGAAAGAAGGAAAGGAAGAGCTGATCTTAGAAGATATCATGATTCTTCGCCCTGAGGAAAACGGGGTTTATCTCCAGAATATCTTCGGTGAACAGAAACGAATGAAGGCTCGAGTGAAGGAGATAAATCTGATTGACCACCGAATCATTCTGGAAGAATAGGTAAAACCCAAGGCCTTCTTCTGGTTATCGTTCTCTGTGAACTCACCCGTTCATCTGATCGAAGACTAAGATCATCGTTTCTTTTTCTCCCACTCTTCTTATCCAAGAGCCTTTCACTCTAAATAAACCATTCCCTATGGAGAATTGTTCAGAGAAGGCCTCCCTTCGAACCAAGCCCTCGACAAAAGCATTCATCTCGTCGGGAAAGGAACCTCTTCGATTCGTCCCGATGAGTTCCTGTCCATCTTTTCCAAGAAGTTCTGCTCCTTTCTTGTTGCAATGGAGAATCACTCCATCTAAATCGACCGAAACCATAGCAACGGGGAGTGCAAGAAAGACATCCTGAAGGTCCCTGAGCTTATGATTCATTCCCTGTAGCTCGAGGTCTCTTTTCTTCAGGGCTTGGGTTAACTCCCTATTCTCCTGCTGGTAACAGTATTGTTTGATGGCATCCGATGTAACCGTTTTCAAATGATCGACGTTCCAAGGCTTCGGTATGAACCTGAATACCTTCCCCTCATTGATTGCAGAGATGATTGCCGCTGTGTCGGCAAATCCGGAAATAATAATCCTGACTGTGTCAGGCCAGCATTTACACACCTCTTTCAGAAAATCTACCCCATTCATCCCGGGCATCCTGAAGTCAGAGATCACCACTTGAATCGGTGCCACCCTCCTCAAAATCTCAAGCCCCTCTGGCCCGGATGAGGCGTTTAGGATTTCAAAGTTGTTTTCTAGGAATGACCTTCTAATAGCCATGAGAATATTCTTCTCATCATCGACACACAAAATTCTTATTTGCTCATCCATGCCGTCCCCTCTATACGATCGGTATTCTGACAGTAAAGGTCGTCCCTTTTCCTACCTCACTCTCAACCGTAATCTCCCCATTGTGCTTCTGCACAATTTCATAGGTAATGCTCAACCCTAAGCCTGTCCCCTTCCCCACCTCCTTGGTCGTGAAGAAGGGTTCAAAGATCTTGCTCAACTGCTCCTTCTGAATTCCACGCCCCGTATCGGATATCGCTACCCAGATCGATCCATCTTCATCCCATGTCTTGATCGTGATTTCTCCCTGTTTCTCAATGGCGTCCCCAGCATTAATCAAGAGGTTCATAAAGACCTGGTTCATCTGCTGCGGATAACACTTGGTAAGGGGAAGATTCCCGTAATCTTTTTTCAAGATGGCCTTATATTTCAATTCGTTCCAAACGATATTGATCGTGCTTTCCATGCATTCATTCATGTCAGTATATTTATATTCCGCTTCATCTACCCTTGCGAAGCTCTTTAACCCTTGGACGATCTTTCGCACCCTCTCCGAACCTTCCAGGGATTCTGTGATTAGTCCTTTGATATCCTCTGCAATATAATCCAGTTTGAGTTCCTTCTCCTTTCTTTTGAGTCCCTCAATTGCCTCGGTCGCCTGAAGGGATTCGATCACTTCCGATTGGGCTTGCACAAACTCCGTCAATCGATGAACATATTTATCGAGTGTTCCCAGATTGCTCGATATGAAGGCCATCGGGTTGTTGATCTCATGGGCCACCCCCGCTGCCAGCTGTCCAATGGAAGCCATTTTCTCTTGTTGGAGGATCTTCGCCTGAGAGGCCTTAAGTTCCTTGTAGGCCCCCTCGAGTTCATCGATGGCCAATTGGAGGTCCCTTCGGCTCTCATCGATCTCCTTGTTCTTCTTGATCAGTTCTTCATGGTTTTTCTTCAAGGCCTCCTCTGCCTGCTTATGTTCAGAGTAGAGCTGTGCGTTGGCAATGGCACCTGGAATCTGATTACCCACTCTTTCAGCCAGTTTCACTTCCGATTCCGTATAGGCGTTTGGTTTGAGCGATTGAATGCTAAGAACACCTATCACCTCATCCTTTGAGATCAAAGGAATGGCCATCAGCGATCGAATCCCAGCTTGAAAATTGCGTAAGAGCTCAGGGAACCTTTCTGTAACCTTTTTCAGATCTTCTATCTGGATAAGCATTTTCGTCCGAGTACGAATGGCCTCTTCTACAAAAGTGCTAGCCAAGGGGAGGATTCCTGTCTTTATACGGTCGGGTACATTTAGTCCTGTGACATAGGCCGTGCTGATAGTATTGTCTCTAGGGTTGGCAATAAGGATAGTAATTCTGTCGAAAGGAATAAGCTCACGCACTTTCTCAGCAAAGCGTTCGTAAACATCGTTGATGTTTAATGTTGAACTGATGATCCGGCCAATCTCGGCCATGGTGGCATTTTCTTGAGCCAACTTCCTTGTCGTCTCCAAGAGCAAGGCGTCTTGAATGGCGATGCCCAATCCAGGGGCAATCTGTCGTAGCAGACTGAACTGGCTTTCTGAAAAGTGGTCTGTCTCTCTACTGCCAAAGTTGATCGTCCCAATAATCTCTCCTTTATATTCCAATGGGAAAAGCAAAGAAGAACGGATTCCCTCATTCCACAATTCTTGCGAGATCCAGGAATCACTTTTTACATTTTCAATAATTTCAGGCAAACCTGTTTCAGCCATTTTTTGAAAATGAGTTCCTTTCAAAGGATAGATGGCACCGCCACCCAATGCTTCGGCATCATAATCTTTTTCCAATGCAAAATATTGAAACCCTTCTCCCTCCTCATCGAAAAGCACAATGCTCATCCTCTCAGAATCCAATACTCTCTTCAACTCTGCATGGGCA
>JBEKDJ010000122.1:0-12804 GCA_050014415.1 Thermodesulfobacteriota bacterium
GATCAGGGAACTCTCTGCGGGGATCAAGCCCATCACACTGTGGATCTTTGTCGTTTCAAGGCTCTCCTCAAAATTCATATCCGGCAATATGGTGGGCAGTCGTTTTGCAAGCATGGTCTTTCCGGAGCCCGGAGGACCGATCATGATGATGTTATGGCCTCCAGCAGCAGCTACCTCCAAACACCGCTTCACATGCTCTTGTCCCTTTGCTTCGTTAAAATCGACAGGGTAGTTCAATTCTGTTCTAAAGATCTCATCGAGGTCGACTTCTTCTGGATCGATATGGAGATTTCCATTCAGGAATTCAACGCAGTCGGTGAGTGTATCCAAAGAAAGAATGTCAATTCCTTTCACGACGGCTGCCTCTTTTGAATTCCCCCTGGGCAGTAGGATTCCCTGCAATCCTCCATCCCTTACCGCCACAGCAATGGGAAGGACTCCTTTGATCGGTTTGACCTTCCCATCGAGGGAGAGTTCGCCTAAGATGGAATAGTGATTCAGTTTCGCCTTTTGAACGATTTCTGTGGCCGCCAATATGCCAATGGCGATGGGAAGATCAAACGCCGCCCCCTCTTTCTTGATATCGGCTGGAGCAAGATTGACGGTAATTCGCCGTGGGGGAAAGTCATAGCCACAATTCTTGATAGCCGCCTTGACTCGATCTTTGGACTCTTTGACCGCACCTTCAGGAAGCCCCACGGTGGCAAAGGTGGGGAGACCTTGTGCGATGTCCACCTCCACTTCTACCCTATAGGCGTCAATTCCAAAGACTGCGCTGCTCAAGACCCGTGCCAACATAAGTGACCTCATTTATATCAAAATGCAGAGAGACAGGCAAGCAAAAAAATGGCCTATGGCTGATTGATGATGGTCGCCTGTTCGATTTCTAAGATTTCGGGAAAGAGCTCATCATCTTCACACCTTCCAAGGATAAGGGAACGGAAAGGAAAATGAATGTATGGATCTGATGATTGACGAGGGATTAGTGCTAAAGCAAATACCCAATAGTAAATATCAATGGTTTGGTCATTTGAATAGTGGTCGTTGGAGTTTGCTAGTGATTTGGGATTCGAAACTTAGAATTTGAAATCAGGTTAAGAGGGGTGGAGGTTATTTCAATTTCCATTGTGACCCCGTAGGGGTATCCTCTAGGATGATTCCTTTTGAAAGGAGCTCATTCCGGATCTCGTCCGCTCTTTTCCAGTTTTTCTCCCTCCGGGCAACGTTCCTCTCCTCAATGAATCCGAGGATCTTTTCCTCCGAAAGCTTCAATCTTTTCAATCCTTCTCTTCTCTGATTACTGAGATAGGTCTCCGGGTCCTCCCGAAACAGTCCGAATATCCATCCCATTTTGGAGAAATGATTAGACCCCTGTTTTAACATTGAGGCAATCTCTTGGGTAGGATGGCCTTTTGAAACGTCCAAAAGGCTGTTGAGATGTCTTTGAAGATCGTAAAAATAGCCCAGAGCCTGAGCGGTATTGAAGTCATCATCCATTGCCTCTTCGAATCGAGTCTGGAAGGATTCGATGTTTTTGCGGCAATTTTCGATGGCTGCAGGCCCACCACTCTTATCCCCCCCCTTGGATGAGGAGGGGGGTGCGGGGGATGGAACTACAGGCTTCTTTAGCTCTTTCTGAATCCCATCCAACATAATATAGAACCGGTCCAATCCCGTTCTTGCTTCGTTGAGGCTATCTTCCGAGTAGTCCAGAGGACTCCGGTAATGGTGAGAGAGGAGGAAGAGCCGAATCACTTCTGGATGCCAAGCCTTGAAGATTTCTTTTAGGGTAAGAAAGTTCCCCAAAGATTTTGACATTTTCTCCTTATTAATATTGACGAAGCCATTGTGGATCCAATATCGGACAAAAGGCTTCCCAGTCGCGGCCTCGGATTGGGCAATCTCATTTTCGTGATGGGGGAAGATGAGATCTTTTCCTCCTCCATGGATGTCGAACGTCTCACCCAAATATTTTTGACTCATCACAGAACACTCGATATGCCAACCCGGCCTTCCCTTTCCCCAAGGACTCTCCCAAGAGGGTTCCCCGGGTTTGCTCGTTTTCCAGAGTGCGAAGTCAAGGGGATTCTCTTTCTTTTCATCGATTTCGACCCGCGCGCCGGCCTGCATCTCATCTAAGTCCCTCTTAGAGAGCTTCCCGTAATCTTTAAACCTCTCCACGGAGAAGAAGACGTCGCCATTGCGCTGATAGGCAAATCCCTTCTCCATGAGGATGGAGATCAGCCGGATCATTTCAGGGATATGCTCTGTAGCCTTCGGTTCGACTAAAGGTTTTTCCAGACCGAGCCTTCCCATGTCTATATTAAATTCTTCAATGTATTTCTCGGCAATGGCTTTGCAATCCACTCCCTCGTCATTGGCCCGTTTGATGATCTTGTCGTCAATATCCGTAAAATTTCGGACATAGGTCACTTCATATCCGTGATATCGGAGATAGCGGTGGATCGTGTCGAAGACGACGGCCGAACGGCCGTGGCCAATGTGGCAGAGGTCGTAGACCGTAACCCCACAGACATACAGTCCTACGCTTTTCCCATGGAGGGGAACAAAGTCCTCTTTTCTTCCGGTTAATGTATTGTAGATGCGGAGAGCCATATTATTGAAATGTCAAATGTCAAATGTCAAAGCCCAAATGTCAAATGAAATCCAAAGCTCGAATGTTTCCAGAGGTTTGTCATCCTGACTCCCACCTAGGTGCAACGAAGAATCTATTGGATGAGTTGATTCAATAAGACTCTTCATCGTCTACCGGTTCTTCGAAATGACAGGAAGAGAGAATCGCACAAATTGGGTCTCAATCATCTTGGCATTTAGATTCTACTTTATCTGTAGCGCCATTTTCAATCGACGGAGAATCCTCTCCTTTCCGAGGAGGGGAAGTGTTTTGGCCAACTCTGGCCCTTTCGTTTTACCTGTGATTCCGGCCCGAACAGACCCATATAAGTCTTTGCCTCTACGGCCCGTCTTTTCTTCAAGTTGAGAAAGGACAGATGGCCAGGTATCTGCTGTAATTTCAGGTAAGTCCTGTAACAGGTCGAGACAGCTCCGGAGGGTCTCTCGATTTCTGGAGTCCGAAAGGATGATTTTGGCTCCATCATCAAAGAAGAATTTCTCATCGAAAAAGATACCCAGGTATTCCTCAACCTGGGAAAGGACCACCAGGTTCTCTTTCAGGGCTCCGGAGATCTTGTTGAGATCGTTGCGATCGACATGATGAAAACCGGCCTTGTCAAGGTAAGGAAGCAACAATTCCGAAAGTTGTTCCTCTTCTTTTTTCCGGATGTAAAGGCTGTTTAACCACTCCAATTTCTTTCGAGAGTGGATGGGTGCGTTTCTGGAGATGGAATGGATTGAAAATTCTTCGATGATCCTTTCCAAGGGAAGAACTTCCTCTTTGGAGGGAGAGGTCCAACCTAAGAGCACAAGGTAGTTTAGGAGGGCCTCCGGAAGAAAACCCTCCTCTCGATATTGGGAGACGGCTGTTGCGCCATGACGTTTGCTCAATGGAGATCGATCCGGGCCGAGGATGAGAGGGTGGTGGGCAAAAATGGGGGACTGCCAACCCAAAGCCTGATAAATCAGGATTTGCCGAGGTGTATTGGAGAGATGGTCTTCGCCTCGAATCACATGGGTGATATGCATCGAATGGTCATCGATCACACAGGCGAAATTGTAGGCCGCCATCCCGTCCGAACGGACGACGACAAAATCCCCGATTCCCTCTGATTCGAATTTCATCTTTCCATGAATCATATCCTCAAAAACGATCGATCCCTTTCCCACGCGAAACCGAAGAACTGGCCGGTTGCCTGCCGATTCCATTCTAGAGATTTCTTCTTCGGTAAGGGAACGGCATCGTCCATCGTATCGGGGCATCTTCCCCTTGGCGATCTGTTCCTTCCGCAGGTCTTCCAGCCTTTCATTTGAGCAGAAGCATTTGTACGTCCTGCCCTCTTGAAGCAGCTGTTCTGCATGGTCACGATAGAGCGACAAACGCTGAGACTGGCGATAGGGACCATCCGGTCCTTCACGGTCAGGACCTTCTTCCCATCGGATCTCCAGCCATTGAAGATCTTCGAGGATGTGATCAATGGAGGCTTCGGTCGATCTTTCTACGTCGGTATCTTCGATCCGGAGGATGAGCGTCCCCTGATGACGTTTGGCAAAGAGATAGTTAAAAACGGCAGTTCGAGCGTTTCCAATATGGAGAAGCCCGGTAGGCGAAGGAGCGAAGCGGACCCGAACACGTTCACTCATTTGATACCTTCAGCAGATTCTAAGACAAAGGTGGTTGCGATGACTTAGGCTCTCAATTTCAAGTCTTAAGTTCCAAGCTCCAAATCCAAATAGATCTCAAACCTAAGATTCAATAACCAAAACAATTTGATTTAGGGTGTGGAATTTTGGACATGGGTATTTGGTGCTCAGTCTGCTTCGACGAGGGCCACTGCATACGAACTGATTCCCTCTCCCCTACCGGCAAAACCCAATCCTTCCGAAGTGGTCGCCTTCACATTGACCCTTCCGATCTCCACCTCCAGGACATCCGCAATCTCTTTCACCATCTTGGGAATGAAGTCGGAGAGTATTGGTCTCTCGGCCACAATCGTTGCATCAATATTGAGGAGATGAAACCTCTTTTCCCTCACCTTTTCTTTTACCTTCTTTAGCAGAACCGTACTTCGAATGTCTTTGTACTGAGGATCCGTATCCGGGAAATGTCTTCCGATATCGCCTTCCGCAAGAGCTCCTAGTAAGGCGTCACATATGGCATGGAGGAGGACATCTGCATCGGAATGCCCTTGAAGTCCGTAGAGGGAAGGAACTCTTACCCCTCCCAAGATCAATGCCCGGCCTTTAACTAACGGATGAACATCATATCCGAACCCCACTCTCATTAATCTTCTCCTCGGCCTCCTATTCTAACTCTGCATTTGGAGAATGAGATGGGCCAGCATCATATCTTCCGGCGTCGTAATTTTGATGTTGGTGTAAGATCCTGAGAGGACGTAGACTTTTACGCCCAGACGTTCAACGAGAGAGGCATCGTCCGTTCCGATGAACCCGTCTTCCGTCGCCCTATGATAGGCCTCTTTGATCACCTTGACCTGAAAGGTCTGGGGGGTTTGAATCTGCCAAAGGGATTCCCGATCCAGGGTCTTGAGGACCGTTCCATCTCGCTGGACCATCTTGATCGTCTCTTTCACTGGCATCGCCATCACGACAGCTTGGAATCTGACGGCAGATCGGATCGATTCTTCAATCATCTCTTTGGTGACAAAAGGCCGAACTCCGTCATGGATCACGACGATATCGACCCCCTTGGGAAGGGCATCGATTCCATTTTTCACAGACTCTTGTCTTTGTTTTCCCCCCGGGACGACCCGGGAGATCTTCCGGTATTGGTATTTTTCGATGATCTCTTTCAGACAGTATTCCATATCCTCCTGGCCAACCACCAAGAGAATGGAGCGGATCTGAGGACAGTTCTCGAATTTTTCCAAGGTGTGGGCCAAGATGGGTTTGTCAGCGAGGAGGTAGAACTGTTTCTTCCCCCCTTTCATGAAACGATGACCCTTCCCAGCGGAGACGATTACTGCATCGGCCTTCATCGATCAGGTGCAAGCCCCACGGATTATTGGAATAATGGAACAGGGGAAGGCTGGTTAATCCATCTTCCCACTCATCCACGATTCCTTTATTCCCATCACAGATCAGTATTCACTATCCAGAGGGTAATAGTATTCCTTCCCCTTGGTGGCTTCCCTGCTTGTTTCCTCCTTCAATCGAGCAAAGATCATCCTCCCCGCTGGAGTTTGAAGAACACTCGTGACAATGACGTCGACGGTTTTGCCCATCTGTTTCCTTCCGTTATCGACCACAATCATTGTCCCATCATCCAGATAGGCCACCCCCTGCCCAATTTCCTTCCCCTCCTTCAAGATTTTTACACTCATCTCCTCCCCAGGGAGAACCACTGGTTTAAGAGCATTAGCAAGTTCATTGATGTTCAATACCACAATCCCTTGAAGCGCTGCTACCTTGTTGAGGTTGGAGTCATTCGTGACGATCTTTCCGCTCACTTCTTTAGCTAATTCAATCAGTTTGGAATCGACCTCCTTCACGGAGGGATAATCCGTATCTACAATTCTCACATCTACATTGACCTGTTTTTGGATGTGGTGAAGAATCTCCAGCCCTCTTTTGCCTCTCGTCCGTTTGATCGGATCTGAGGAGTCCGCGATGTGCTGAAGTTCGCTCAGAACGAACTGAGGAATGAGAAGGGCGCCTTCCACGAAGCCGGTCTCTGTGATATCGGCAATGCGACCATCGATGATGACGCTCGTATCCAAGATCTTTGTGTTCCCGCTCTGGGGAGGCTCCTTAGAGGTGAGTTTCCAGCTGGAAGGGTGAATTTCGTCTCCCTTTCTAAACCCGATCAAGAGACCTCCATACCCACATATCCCGTAGAGCACACCATAAAGAGGAAGAACGATTTGTTGATGGTTGGATAGATTGGAGGAAAAAACCTTGGAAATGAGGTTAGCTACTATCAATCCGAGAATTAAACCGACAAGACTTCCTAAGAGATTTTTCAACGGGATTTTATTCAAACCGGTTTCGATCAGAAGGGTGAGTATGGCAAGAAAGAGTCCACCGAGAAACCCCCATAATCCCATCTGGGGAGAGGAAGAAATCCCCATCATGAGATAATAACCACTGATCCCACAAATCAGTAATAATAAGAAACGAAGAATCCATGAGCCCATTCTGTTCACCTCCTTTCCACAAATTTATCCCGCGCCCCATGAAGCCCCCGCTCTTCAGAACTGGCACATCGGGTGCAAAATACCTACCTTTCAAGAAAGCTCCGTGTTTTAGCACGGGATGCGGGGTTGACCAAAGGGCACGTCTTCGAAAAGACCATGGGGATATTGGGGAGCTTATGATCCAAAGATCGTTCTAATTTCTCTCAAGATATCCGACTCTCTTACATCTCGGGCAATCGCCAACTCCTTAACCAGGAGATTCTTTGCCATATCCATAATCTTCCTCTCGCCAAAGGAGAGCTCTTTCTCAGCCTTCAGGAGATGAAGGTCTCGCAGCACCTCTGCAATTTCGTAAATCGAACCTGTGTTGATTTTTTCCATATACTCCCGGTATCTTCGATTCCATGTCTGGTTATCGATCGTGACGTCCCGATCCTTCAAGATATGGATAACCTTGGAAACATCCAGTCTTCGAATCACCCCCCTCAACCCTACTGCCTCTACATTGTCCTTGGGAATCATGATGGTCATCCCGTTGTCCACAATTCGGAGCATAAAAAAGATCATCTCCTTACCTGAGATCTGTTTGGATTCGATGGCTTCGATGACTCCTACTCCGTGGCCTGGATAAACCGCTTTGTCTCCGATCTCAAACATAAGATTAATACCTCCTTCCTGATGGTTTCCCCGTAAAGAGGCAATCTCTTTTCTCCCGTTTGGCTCACTCAACTGCTTGCAAATGAAAGGAGATAGCCAGTGGCGGGATTTAAGTTTCTTTACGTTTGGCGAGTCTCAGGATATCGTTCACATCGGGCCTCTTTCCGCTGATCAGGCGTCCCATGGAGGCATCGATCCCAAAACAGGCTGAGATTTGGATCTTACCTTTGGCCTCTCCTCGGTCGCCAGGCCCACCAGCACGAGACACCTCCATCACATCTCCCACCCTGAGACCGGTTAGTCGACCGGCATTGATGTAAACCTCATCCCCTTCTACTTTCGCGATCCGACAAAACCAATCGAGACCGTCTACCTCCCTCACCAGAGACTGACTCAGATCCGCAATCGTGAGATCAATTGCCTTTGCTTTGGCCCTCTCTTCAGAAAAAGACCCCTTCTCTCTCACGGCAGTAATTGGATTTTGGGCCGAAAGGGTTTTGACAGTCTTTCCGGAGAGGGTGTCCACCAGCCTCAGCTCTATCTTGATGATCGCCGAAGCCGTTTCATCTCGGTCCCTTTCTGCCTTGGTGATAAAGGCATACGGCCCTGAGAGTTCTCCGACCATTAGGGCATGAACGCCAAAGACTTCATTCAGCAGATGGAGGACTCTGGGTGTTTCCAGATCTGTTATCGCGACCCCCCTGCTTTCAAGGAAATCCTTCACCACTTGGTAGTCGACGAAAAGGATCCCTTGGGACTCCCGGCTCAACTCCCTGATCAGCTTCTCAGCTACCCAATCTCCGAGCACCTCTTCGCCCTTCGTGGTTCGATCGTCGAACTGGGCGATCATTACCTTCCTCTTCAGATCTGGAATCGTGGATCTTGGGAAAGACTTTGAGAAAGACTCTCCTTCGGTCGCAAGAAGGGATGGGGTCGACGGAGGGAAAGTAACCTCCTTTTTGCTCTCTACCTTTATGGCAGGGGTGGTGAATGTCTCTCTCTTTGAGAGGTATTCATCCACGGGAATATAGAGATATTTGGGCTGGTTCCCACCTTCCAAGGCCTGAGGATTATAGACTTTGATATATTCCTGTTTGTCGATGATGACTACCTCTTTATCTAACAGTATTTTCATGCCCGCCTTATGAGGAGGCCCTTTCTTTATCGGAAACCAAGCTGGAGTGGAGCAGGCGATAATCGTAAGCGTCAGAGGGATTAATAGGAGAATAAAAATGGAGAAACGAGGAGTCGTCCTTCTTAGATCCATTTATTCCCTTCTGAAACAAGAGACAACTTCATTATACAATAAGAACTGGAAAGAATCAATGAAATCAATCCCAGAATCTATTATTGTCGTCTCTTCCTTTCAGAGATCAGACATACCTACGTGAAAAGTCCAAGAAAAACAGATAAATGATGGTTATTCCGATCGGGTAGTGTCCGACCTATGGACGGAAATGAGAAAGAAATGTCGCTACTTTCTGGAGATCCTCAGGAGTGTCGACAGAGACAGGCTCATAATCCACAGCCGTTACTTTGATCTGATAACCGTTTTCTAAAGCTCGGAGTTGCTCCAATTTCTCCAGTTTTTCCAAGGGGGTGGGCTTCATTCGGGTAAAACGGAGTAGAAATTTCCGACGGAATGCGTAGACACCAACATGTTTGAAGACTCTTTTTGGCAGGGGTCTCTTTGTCCCAAACGGATTCGATTCGAGCCGGCCAATATGGAGATCCCGAGGAAAGGGGATCGGAGATCGGGAAAAATAGAGAGCAAAACCTCTTTGGTCTGTGACCACTTTGACGATATGGGGATTGAGCCAATCTTTCACATCCTCAATCCTGGTCATCAAGGTGGACATGGACAGGCTATCATCGGCGAGCAGAGAACGGACCGCCTTGTCAATAACGGATCCTCTGATTAAAGGTTCGTCCCCTTGGATATTGACGATGATCTCAGATCTGAGCTTCTGGGCGACCTCCGCCACCCGATCGGTCCCGGTGAAGTGGTTTGGAGAAGTCATCACCCCTCTTCCCCCGAATTGTTGAACCACCTCCATGATCTTTTGATTGTCAGTGGCGATGATCACCTCATCGATCAATCTCGACTGGCAAACACCTTCGTAGACATATTGGATCATCGGTTTACCGAGAATTTCAGCGAGGGGTTTTCCCTCAAAGCGGGTCGAGCCGTATCGAGCCGGTATAACAGCAATCACCTTCATTGAGTCTTCTTCCAGGAAAGATAGTTTTTATTATTTAATCAAATTAGCGGTAGACTGTCAATAAGCTACGGTGTTGTGGTCGTTGTGATTCAGACACTAGACTATAAATATCAGTTATTAAACTGAAAGAAGCAAATGGCGAGAGACTACATAAAAATAATGGGGAGGTGGGGTGATAAGGAGATTGGGAGGAATTCGAGGAAGAAAATAGTAGGCAGAAAGCGGACACGGAATACAGCCACGGATACGAAAAGTCGGCACGACTCGATTCGGAGCTTGAGAACCCTGCAAGGTTCAATTTACTATATATTAAAGTCTGGTGTCCAAAGTCTGACCTGCTTGCCGAACAAGTTCTCTTGCAGGCGAGAGTCCGGTTTCTGAATTGCAGGGTGTTGGCATGTTGTGTGCTCACATTTGCAATTTCAGACTGTCAAAGATACGGTAGCTTCTGATTCAGGAGGATGGGTTTCTAACATCTTTACAAATCTTTCCAAAAGCTTAGGATCGAACTGGGTCCCAGAATGTTTCAAGAGTTCGGCCACAGCCTCGCTATGGGCAAATGCCCTTCGATAAGGACGAGCACTGGTAAGAGCTTCATAAGCATTAGCAATAGCTAACAAACGGCACTCGATGGGGATTTCTTCTCCCTTGATGCCGAGGGGATAGCCTTGCCCATTCCACCACTCATGATGTTTGAGGATCCAATCAGCAATCGGAGTGAGGCCGGAGGCTGATAGAGCAATACGGTAACCAATCTCGCAATGCCGCTTCATCTCCGACCACTCCTCAGAAGTCAGGGGACCTTCCTTAAAGAGGATCGTGTCAGAGATCCCCACTTTGCCGATGTCATGAAATCTGGATAGGAAGAATAAGTTATACAAGGTGGACTTTGGCAGTCCGATGAAGGCAGCTGCACTCGCTAATAATTTCTCCAAACGAATCACATGTTTCTCAGTGATGAGATCCCTTGCTTTCAGTGTATTGATCAGAGTTTTAACAATGGTGTTACGAACGCTCTTTGTCTGAGAGAGCTTTTTCCGATACATACTATTATCCGCTTTTTTAAAGAGGTCTTTTGCGTTTCTATAGACGCCGTTGCTGACGGCAAATCCAACCGAGATGCTCAAAGGTAGTTCTGGGTTGGTCGCATTGTAGCTTGTGATAGCCTCCTGGATCCTCTGGCAAGCATTCTCAACGGCCGCTTCGGTCGTGTTCGGAAGGACCACAGAAAACTCATCCCCACCAATCCTGGCTACCAAGTCTCCCTCACGGAAGGAGTCCCGGATCACCCTGGAAGCAGTGACCAGCAGCTGATCCCCTTGATCGTGTCCCAAGGTGTCATTGACAAGCTTGAGCCCATCCACATCACACGATACGATGCCTACCGTATCATATCGTGCCTTTTCGATCCGACTCATCTCCTCCTCGAAGTAGATGCGGTTATAGAGCCCGGTCAGAGGATCATGGAGACTGAGGTACTTCAATTTCTCTTCCCCGAGATTAAGATCCGTGATATCGGCTGCGATTCCAACCACCCGGCGTGTCTTTCCCGAATCATCATAAATGGGAAAGGAGCGCTCTTTGATCCAACGGATGGATCCATCCGGCCGCACGATGCGATAGACCTCCTCGACCTCTTCATGGCTTTTTTTCTCTAAAGATCCCTTCACACGATCTTTATCCTCAGGATGGACAGCATCCCAAAGGGACTTTGGCTCTTCGTAAAGACTTTGACACGGGCGCCCCCAGATCTCCATATAGGCAGGGCTGATGTAGCCTAGCTCGTGCAGATCCTGCTCGTATATATAGAAGACCTCACGGATATTCTCGGCCAACTGGCGGAATCTCTCCTCACTCTGCCGCAGTTTCTCTTCTGCCCGCTTCTGCTCGGTGATATCCCGTATAATCCCACTAAACCCTTTTGGTTTGTGTGAAGAATCTTTTTGCAATGATATGGATGCCTGAATGTATCTCTTCGTCCCATCTTTTCTTATAATCTCATAATCATATCCTCTACCGGGTTCCTCCGTTCTGTAGACTTCATTATAAGCTTGAAACAGTCTCTTTGCGGTCTCTTTATCTGTATACTGCCGGTTATTCATACCCATCAATTCCTCTTTGTGGTAGCCATGTATTCGACACATCGAGTCGTTGAGAAAGGTAAAGTTACCGGCAGTGTCTGCTTCGTAATAACCATCTTCAATGTTTTCGAGAATCTTTCTATATCTCTCCTCACTTTCCCGCAGTTTCTCTTCTGCTCGCTTGCGTTCAATCGCGTATCGGATATCCCGTGCCAGCAAATTGCTGTCCATCTGCCCCTTGACCAAATAGTCCTGTGCCCCTTCTTGGACAGCTCGGATAGCGATGGTTTCATCGTCGAGACCAGTCAAGATAACGATGGGTAAATGCGGAGCTATAGCACACACCTGTCTGATGGTATCGAGACCATGCCCATCTGGCAACGACAGGTCGAGCAGGACGACGTGATAATCTTCATCCCCAAGCAGGGACAGACCTTCTCTGATGAGCCCCACGTGGGCCAGACTGAACTTGTTTGCTCCTTCATCGATCAGCATCTCTTTCACCAAGCGAGCATCTCCAGGGTTATCTTCGATCAGCAGCACCTTGATGATCTCAGGCTGTTGATAGAGGACGCTCGAAGGTTTCTCTTTTCTTGTCTCAAGATCAGACATCGACCTCTCCACTTTTTGACAGCTTGACGATGGTGAACCAGAAATCCTGTATGAATTTGACAACCGTGATAAACTGCTCCAAGTCCACCGGTTTGGTGACATAACAGTCTGCATTAAGATCATAAGTTCCTAAGATATCCCTCTCTGCATTCGAGGTGGTCAGCACCACGACAGGAATCCGCTTCAGGTCCTCCTCAACCTTGATCTCGGCAAGGACCTCACGACCATCCTTCTTGGGCAGGTTAAGGTCAAGCAGAATAAGGTCCGGTCGAGGGGCTTTGGTATAGGGCCCTTCCCAGCGCAGGAAGGCCAGGGCCTCGACCCCATCACCGACCGCATTCAGATGGTTACGCATCTTTCCTTCCTTGAATGCTTCTACGGTGAGGCGAACGTCACCCGGATTGTCTTCCACGAGTAAAACCTCCACCGGTCGATTTCGGC
>JBEKDJ010000123.1:0-13389 GCA_050014415.1 Thermodesulfobacteriota bacterium
TGTACCGAGATAGAACCATTGCAGTGATCATTCCTGCTTATAATGAAGAAGAATTGATTGGAAAGGTTCTGGAATCGATGCCGGGGTTTGTGGATCACATCGTCGTGGTGGACGATGCCAGTTGCGATCGGACAGGGGAGGTAGTCAAAGCCCAACAAGTGGAAGAGGAGCGAATCACTTATATTCAACATACCAAAAACCGAGGGGTAGGTGGAGCGATCGTCACCGGCTACAGATGGGCTCGCGACAACGGGATTGACATCAGCGCGGTCATGGCGGGTGATGCACAGATGGATCCAAAAGACCTTCCAAAATTATTGGACCCAGTGGTTGAAGGAAGGACGGACTATTCAAAAGGGAATCGCCTCTTCACGGGAAAGGCCTGGAGAGTCATTCCCAAGATCCGTTATTTGGGCAATGCTGCGCTCTCCTTTTTGACAAAGATTGCCTCCGGGTATTGGCATGTGGCGGATTCCCAATCCGGCTATGGGGCTGTTGCCTTAGAGGTCCTAAGGACCATCGATTTAGACAGCATTTACAGAAGGTACGGAATGCCGAATGACTTTCTGGTGAGATTGAATGTCCATCATTTCAGAGTGGAGGACGTACCCGTCAACCCCATTTACGGCATTGGAGAGCGGTCAGGCATCAAACTTTACAGAATAGTCTTCACCCTTCCAGCCCTGCTTCTGTTCACCCTTCCAGCCCTGCTTCTGGAGCTCTTTTTATGGAGGCTCAAAGAAAAGTATATTGTTCGGGACTTCCATCCATTCGTTCTTTTTTACCTGATGGGTTTCGTCCTGACACCGATTGGAGTTATTTCTGGCTGTTATCTTCCGATATTGAGGATCCTCATCGGTTTTGTTGCCGCGACCAGCGCTCTGTTTGCTGCCTTCTTTGCGATATCAGGTCTTCAATCCCTGTTCTTTGCAATGTGGTTTGATATGGAATACAACAAAGACCTCAGGTGAATTCACAAGGGTTAGACCATGAAAGATTTGCCCGCGATTGCAGGTGGAAGTCCGGTTCGCACCCAATACCTTGTTTTCGGAAGCCCTTCTATAGGGGAAGAAGAAATCGCGGAGGTTTGCCAGAGTATGCGTTCGGGCTGGGTGGGGACAGGTCCCAAAGTGAAAAAATTTGAGGAGATGTTCAAGAAATTTAAAAATTGTCGTTATGCCATTGCCGTTTCGTCATGCACTGCAGCCCTCCACCTTTCCCTTCTGGTTTTGGAAATCAAGCCTGGCCATGAAGTCATTACTAGCCCATTAACCTTCGCTTCTACTGCCAATAGCATCGTGCATGCAGGCGCCCGACCGGTCTTTGCGGATGTAACATTGGAAACGATGAATATCGATCCGGTTGATGTAGAAAGAAGGATTAACAAGAAGACGAAGGCTATTATCCCGGTCCACTTATCCGGGAGACCTTGCGAGATGGATGCGTTGATGGAACTGGCCAGTAGGTTTCATCTTTGCGTTGTTGAAGATGCAGCACATGCCATTGAGTCGAGTTATAAGGGGAAACCTATCGGGACCATGGGTGACCTCGGTTGTTTCAGTTTTTATGTCACTAAGAATATAACCACTGTAGAAGGAGGGATGGTTGTTACCGATCAAGATGAATTCGCTAATCGGATAAAAAGCTTAGCCCTCCATGGACTGACCGAAGATGCATGGCAAAGGTTCTCGGATGAGGGATTCAAACATTACCAAGTCGTTTGCGCAGGATTTAAGTACAATATGACAGATATCCAGGCCTCCATCGGAATCCATCAACTTGAAAAAATTGAGACAAAAGCTCAAAGGAGGAAAGAGATTTGGGAGATCTACAATCAATCTTTTAGAGAACTTCCTCTTATTTTGCCTTTTCCTATGCCGCCCGATCAGAGACACGCTTATCATCTCTATACCCCACTTCTTGACTTGGAACGCGTCCGGTGTACACGGGACGAATTTCTCCAAGCATTGCACAAAGAAAAGATCGGAGCGGGAATCCACTATATCTCACTCCATCTTCACCCCTTCTATCAAGAAACCTATGGATACAGGAGGGGAGAATTTCCGAATGCCGAATTCATCTCAGATCGGACCTTCTCTCTACCTTTTTCAGCGAACCTGACTGATCAGGATGTCGAGGATGTGATCAAGGCTGTGAAAAAGATTTTAGAGTACTATCACCGTTAAAATGAGATTGTGCATCGCCACAAGTTCTTATCCTTCCGATAGCGAAAATTCGTTTGCAGGGGTTTTTGTTCGAGATTTTGCAAAGGCATTGGTCCGTCGGGGGGTCGATGTCTCCGTCTTTTCCCAGGATACAGGGCGCCCCCCTCTCAGAGACGACGGAATTGAAGTGATCACATTCCCCTGGCCCGGTCGAGCCACACCTCTCTCCACGCTCAGGCCCTATCATCCCTTGGATGCCCTGAAGATACTTCTCCTTCTTCAGGCAGGCTCGAGGAGACTCATTCAACACTGCCGGCAGAAGGGAGTTGATTTTTTATTGGCCATGTGGGCCCTTCCGGCCGGTCATTGGGGGATGAACGCTCAAAGGAGTTTGGGTCTGCCCTTTGCGGTCTGGAGTCTGGGGTCTGACATTTGGGTTTATGGAAGGCTTCCTATTTTAAAGGGATGGGTCCGGAAGATTCTCAAACAATCTGGCTACTGCTTTGCAGATGGCTTCTCCCTTGCGAGGGAGGTTAGTGCTCTTACCGGGAGGTCTTGTTCTTTTCTTCCAACGACGAGAGTTCTTCCCAAAAAGGGACTACCCGACCTCGCTCTAAACCTTGATCAAAGGCATTATCTGTTCATTGGCAGGTATCACAGGAACAAAGGGCCGGATATCCTTTTGGAGGCAATCCATCTCATTGAACGGCAGATATTGTCTAAGGTTCAATTTCATTTTTTTGGGACAGGCCCTCTGGAAAGAGACTTAAAGAGAAAAGTTTTGCAGTATGGTTTGAAAGATGATGTGACCATTGAAGGACCCGTGGATGAGTATAGGATGGCAGCTCTCCTTGAAAGATGTGACACCTTAATCATTCCATCCCGAGTGGAATCGATACCCGTGGTTCTTTCGGACGCTTTACAAGTCGGATGTAATGTGATCGTGAGCGATGTGGGAGATATGGGAACACTCGTCAGGTCTTATCAGGCAGGGATCGTCGCAGATGAATTATCCCCGGAGGCTATTAAGAAGGCGATCCTGAGTCAATTAGAAAGAAGAAAAGATGAATTTAATGAAGGCCGGCAAAAGCTTTATGCTCTTTTTGACATTCAAAGGAGTGCCGATAAGTTTTTAGAAATGGTCGAAAACAAATAATGAATAGATGAAATGACATCTCGGGGGAGATTTCAATCACTTTATCCCAAGGGATGGTAAGGGCAGGGCAAAACAATTATGGAGTTGGACGTTTTTGAATCACCCGGAAAAGAGTGGGACGAATTTTCCTCCCGATACACCGACCTCATCTTTTATCAATCGGTCTGGAGTGAGGTACTCAAAGAGGGGTTGGGAGGGCAACCCCTTTATTTTTATCTGAAGGAAGGGAGAGAGATTGTTGCCGGTTTACCCGGGGTATTGTTAAACTTTAAAATATTTAAAATTCTCTATGCCTCCATCCCGTATGGTCACTTGATCGGTGAGAGGTCTTATTATTCAACTTTTTTGGAACTTTTGGAGAATGAGTTAAGAAGGAGAGGATTCGATCAAGTCCGTTTGACCGAGTCGCCCTTTTTCGAGTCTTGTCGACCTGAGTCCTTTAAGCCAATCTCTGCTAAATGTACACTATTAGATTTGAGAGGCTATGATAAGGAGAAGGTATGGAGAGGTTATAAAAAAAACATTCGTAGGGATGTTAGAAGAGCCCAAAGAAGTGGGATTACAATTCGTCGTGGGGATTCCAGAGAAGATGCCAATATATTCTATAAACTCTATTTAGCGTCTATGCAGCGGAATAGGGCTATGGCGAAGTATCCATTACACTGGTTTGAGGCTGTTTACGAAGAGCTAGTGGAGGGAGGATTGGGTGCTTTCCTGTTTGCCGAGTTGGAACACGAGGCTATCGCTGGAGCAGTCCTGATCAAGTCATCCACTTCAGCACACTATTTCCACAACGGGTCCAAATATGAATTTTTGAAGTTTTGCCCAAACGAACTGTTGATCCATTCTGCCTTAGAGGAGGCAATTGAAAAGGGTAACTCATTCTTCGATTTTATGGGTTCGGATCCTAAAGATCTTTCTTTATTGCAATTCAAAGAGAAATGGGGAGGTCAATCGAAGGACGTTTGCACTTATGTGAAAGATTATCATCCCTTTCGATGCAAGATTTGGGAATGGGGTAAAAGACTAGGAAGTTCCCAAATAGGGAATCGATTGGTAAGAATGGTTCGAAAGTAGGGGATAAATTTGATCGAGGATGTCGATTGGGGAAAAATGGCTCAAAAGGGATTCTTGAGATCGGGCATCGATCCGGCCGACCGAAAAGGCCATAAGAATTTTTATATTGACCTTCTTCAGAAGATTGCCTTAGAGGAAGTACTGGAGTTAAAAGGGGATGAAGTCGTTTTGGATTTTGGATGCGGGAGCGGAAGATTTTCTTACTGGATCGCTCCAAAAGTGAAAAAGTCGGTGGGCTTAGAAATTACTCCCGAGATGATCGAACTGGCTGAAACCCATCGGACTGCCCGGAATGTAGAATTTAAGGTTTATGATGGTGTTCATTTTCCAGCTTTTCCATATCCGTTTGATCTCATCCTCTCCGTGGGTGTCCTCCAGACCCTGAGGGGGAAGTTATTGAAGAGTACTCTTTCCAGTTTGACCCAATATTTAAGAAAAGGTGGAAGGGTTTGCCTGATCGAGCAGATGTCGGACAATCCAAAAGTGGAAAGGCCTAAAGCGGAGGAATACCTACAAGCCTTCGAAGCATCGAAATTGGAGTGTCTTCAGCATTACCCAATTCGCAATGGCCGCTGGTGGATGCTCTATCTAATTCGATACGGATTGGTTCCGCAAAAGTGGTTCCCTAAGATTGCAGTCTGGGAAATAAATAAAAATAGAAGTAAGGGAAATAAGATTTCATACTATAGAGACTACTTATTTCTTCTAAAAAGACCATGACTCCAGAGAGAGGTTATCAACCCCACTTATCCCGGGGGGATTTCGTCTTAAAAGATATTGAGGGACGGACCCGGAAATTCGAAAAAATTGTAAGTATTCTTCAAGATTTTCATCCCGGGACCCGATCCATGAATTGCCTCGACATAGGATGTTCCAGCGGAATTATCACCTCTCTACTCGGAAATCATTTCCAGATGTCCATTGGGATGGATATTGATCAAGAAGCTATTCATTATGCCCAAAACCATTCTTCGTCGGTTCACGTTCAATTCTTGATCGCCGATTCAATGGCGCTTTCTTTCCGGAACAATTCGATTGATGTCATTGTTTGCAACCACGTCTATGAGCATGTTCCCTACGCAGATAAGATGATGGATGAAGTCTACCGCGTTTTAAAGGCGGATGGTTTCTGTTATTTTTCCGCGGGGAATAAATACAAGGTCATCGAAGGGCATTACGGTCTTCCTTTTCTATCCTGGGTTCCCAAGTCGCTTGCCCATCTCTATTTAAAAATGACGGGGAAAGGGGATTTCTATTATGAAGAGCATCGTTCTCTTCGAGAACTGAAACAATTGGTCAATAGGTTCCGGATTCGCGACTACACTCTATCGATTATTCGTAATCCGGAAGAGTTTTTTGCAACTGATATCTTCAATACCCAAACATTTTTATACAAATGGATTCGATGGGTAGCCCCTTACTTATATCGGTGGATTTCCACCTATATATGGATATTGACAAAAAAATGATGGGACATTTCAATTGCAAGCTGGCATTAAAATGGATTATCGTCATTGCTATTTTTATTTTCTTAGGGAAGATGGTATGGGGCAATTGGAATCAGGTAAGGGACACCCCCTTCACTCTCCAACCTTTTTCCTTCATTTTGTCCACCTTCCTCTTCGTCTTCAGTTATTTCATACAAATTTGGGCATGGTATCTCATCACTCTGAAATTAAAAATTGCTATCTCCTTTAGGGAGACATTGGAGAGTTGGCTTTATTCGCAATTGGGTAAGTATCTCCCCGGGAAAGTTTGGCTTCTCCTTAGTCGTTTTTATTTCTACGAAGCGAGAGGAAAGTCGAAGAAATCTATTTCTGTTGCGCTCTACTTTGAAACGGTGACTATCATCGCAGCGGCCGGCCTTATCTTTTTAGTTGCCCTGATCTTTCATAGGGAGATATGGCCATTTTACTCTTGGAGACAATGGGGCTGGCCGGTCCTTCTATTCCTCTTGGGCTTTGTCTTTCTCCACCCCCGGGTTCTTCAAAAAATATTAAACTGGGTCCTTGTTCAATTTAAAAGAGAACCTGTCTCTTTATCTATCTCATACGCTGACATCCTTGGGATATTGTTTGTCTGTATCTTATCTTGGTTGGTCGGAGGAGTCGGTTTTTATCTCTTCATTGACTCTGTCTACCCTGTGGCACCACAATACGTTTTATTTTTAACCGGAGCCCTGGCAATTTCAGGTACTTTGGGTCTGATAGCCATTTTTGCTCCCAGCGGGCTAGGGGTAAGAGAAGGGGTTTTAGTCTACCTTCTCTCATTTATGATGGCAACTCCGGTGGCAGTGATCATTTCTATTCTCACCCGGATCTGGATGACCCTCATTGAAATCGGATTGATTGGAGTGATATATTTATCAGGCCAGTTTCAGAAAAGATTGGAGAAGAGAAATCGACATTTCAAAACCAGAAAGGACTCAACACCAGAGCAGTAGTAGAATGATTCCATCCAAACCCAAACGGACAGGGCGATCCTTGGTTTTCCATCTCATCGCCGTTGCACTGATTGCCGGAGTGGCTTTGGCAGCCTATTCCAATACCTTCTCTGTTCCCTTCCTCTTTGACGACCGGCCCAATATCACAGAAAATCCAGATGTTCAGATCAAGGTTTTCACTTGGGATCGACTGGAACGATTGGCCAAGAATACCTACAAGGAGACCATTCGGGTCTTCTCTTACTTCACCTTAGCCCTCAATTACTATTTTGGAGAGTTTGATGTTTTTGGTTATCATCTGGTAAATTTCATCATCCATATGGCTACCGGAATCTTTCTCTATTGGTTCCTCATGCTCACATTCAATTTACGCTCTTTGAGAGAGAAATATGGGTCTATCTCATACAAAGTGTCTCTCTTCACAAGTCTAATCTTTATCTCCCATCCCATTCAGACCCAATCGGTCACCTACATCGTGCAGAGGATGGCTAGTATGGCAGGGATGTTTTACCTCTTCTCCTTTGTCCTCTATGTGAAGGGAAGGTTGTCCTCAGGCTATCAGCGTTATTTTTACTTTGGAGGGACGGTACTGACCTATCTACTTGGAGTTTTTTCAAAGGAGAATGCAGCCATCCTTCCTTTCTTTATTGCCCTCTACGAGTTCTACTTCTTCCGCAATTTCGACCTAAGCCCCAAGGGGAAGAAAATCCTCTCCGGCTTTGTCGTAGGCCTCCTTCTCCTCGGGGCCTTTGGGTTCATCCTCTGGGGCCAGCGCTATGTCCACGTCATTCAAGAGGGGTATCAATATCGCACTTTTACGATGTCGGAGAGAGTCCTGACCCAGCTGGGGGTGGTTCTTTATTATGTAACCCTTCTTGTTTATCCTCATCCATCCCGGCTCAATCTGGATCATGATTTCCCAATATCGAGGACAATTCTGGATCCACAGACAACGCTGATCTCCATTTTAATCATCTTCGCGCTCATCAGTTACAGCCTCTGGACGGCAAGAAAGAGGCCTGTACTTTCCTTCTTCATTTTGTGGTATTTTGGCAACTTGGTCATCGAATCGTCGATTTTTCCCTTAGAGATGGTTTTTGAACATAGGCTTTATCTCCCGGTGGTCGGTCCTTTCGTTCTTTTCAGTCTATTGACGGTGAGAGGGATAGAGAAGCTGAAGCGAAATATCAGAGCCCAGAGCTCAAATAACAGATTAACCCAGATGTTACATTGAAACGGTTGGGCGTTTTCTATGGCACGGATGGGTTAGGGGAGGAGATAGAACTGCTCAAAAGAATCGGTGTTCTAATTAAAGGTGAAGCAGTCGATTGGTTTATCATACTGTGCGTCCTTGTCCCCCTTTCTGTTGGAACCTATCAAAGGAATATTCTGTGGAACAGTGAATTGGCCTTATGGAAGGATTGTGTTAAAAAGTCCCCCCGGAAAGAGAGGTCTCATCACAATCTCGGATATGTTTATTACGAACTGGGGCGATGGGACGAAGCAAGTAAAGAGTTTGAGGAAGCCTTGAAGTTGAATCCGCATTATGCACTGTCGGTGTATAATTTGGGTTTAATCTCGTACAGGAAGGGGTGTGTGGACACGGCGATCGATCTTTATAAAGAGGCAATCAAGCTCGATGCAAGATTTCCCTATTCTTTCTACAATCTCGGAATCGCCTACTATCAAAAGGGTTTCTATAAGGATGCAACCAGAGCCTTTGTGAAATTCGTGAGACTTAAACCTGACTATGAGAATGCTCATAACTGCCTCGGCCTTGCCTATCGAGGGTTGGGGCAAAGGGAGCAGGCTATCCGGTCTTTTCGCGAAGAGTTGAAATACCACCCCGAAAACTCCTACGCCGACATCTATTTAGGAGATATTTATAGGGAGTCAAAAGATTATTCTGTGGCTCTTTTCCATTACGAGAGGGCGCTGACGCGCCAGGATTCATCCAATGCGGGAAAGATCCGAAAGGCCATATCAGCCATTGCGATTGCCCAAAAGAATAAAACGATAAGAGGAGGGTGATGAAGATGGTAGGGATTATCGGGAAGCTGAGACCGTGTCCGGGATCCGTGTCCGTTTCATTGTTCTACGGGCACCCGACACGGATAACGGACACGAGTGTCATGGGGTACTGATCTTCGTACTGATCTTCACGGACACAGGGCCCGGGCACGATGTACATGGAGTCAGTGATGAAACGAATCGGTATTATCACCAAGCGAAATAAACCAGAGGCAGTCACCGTTGTCAAGAATTTGGTGGAGTGGCTTCGGCGGAAAAAGATCGAAGTCTACATTGAGGAAGAAATGGGAAATCTCCTCGGCCCTTCGTGTGTCGGGCCTTATTTGATTTCTGTAGAGGGGAAGGAACTCCCCAGCCATGTGGAGATGATGATCGTCCTCGGTGGGGATGGAACTCTGCTCAGTGTTGCCCGTCAGGTGTGGAATCGCGATATCCCCATCCTGGGAGTCAACTTAGGAGGCCTCGGTTTTCTGACGGAGATCAGCCTGGAGGAATTGCATGGTATCCTGGAAAGGGTCATTCAGGGCGATTTCAAAACAGATGAGAGGGACGTTCTCAACGCTGGTGTGATCCGGAAGGGGGAGAGGATTGCAGATTTCACCGTTCTAAACGACGCGGTGATCAACAAAGGGGCCCTAGCCCGGATTATTGATCTGGAGATCAGCATCAATGGGGAATACTTGACCACCTTTCAATCAGATGGCTTGATCATTTCCACGCCCACCGGCTCGACAGCATACAATCTGTCTGCGGGGGGCCCTATTGTCTATCCATCGCTCCACACTCTCGTCATCACACCCATCTGTCCCCATACCTTGACCAATCGGCCGATCGTCATCCCTGATGATGTGGAGGTACGGGCGTTGCTCAAATCGAAGCAACAGGAGGTGATTCTGACATTGGACGGTCAGCAAGGATTCCCTTTAGAATTTGAAGACGTGGTACAACTCAGGAAGGCAGAAGGCCGAATCCTTTTGATCAAATCGCCCCACCGAAATTATTTTGAGTTGTTAAGAGAGAAGCTGAAGTGGGGAGAAAGATAGAAGTTCGGAGTTGAGAGTCAGGAGTTCGGAGATAAAAGTTATTGTTTTCGTTCATTGCTGGAGGTTCTGATAAAAAACTTCTTGACTCCGAACTACGAACTCCGAATAAATGAATCATAAATTATGTTACAAGAACTTCGCATCAGAAATTTCGCGATCATCGAGGCGCTGGATCTCACATTTTCCGAAGGCCTCAATATCCTCACAGGTGAGACCGGGGCAGGCAAGTCGATCATCCTCAGTGCGGTCCACCTTCTCTTGGGGGACAAGGCGACCGAGGAGCTAGTTCGTGGTTCGGAAGAAGAAGCAAACGTGGAGGCTCTTTTCAACATTTCTGGAAATAAAGAGGCCAAGGAGAGGGTGAAAGAGAGAGAGCAGAGGCTTCAAGGGGCCGAGGAGGAAGATTGTCTCTTGGTCAGACGGGTCATTTCCAGGTCTGGGAGAGGAAAGGTGTTCATTAATGGGAATCTGGCCACTCTCGGGATGCTTTCGGAGATTGGAGAAGCCCTTCTCACCATCTATGGACAACACGAACATCAATCACTCCAGCGGGTTGAGACCCATATCGAGATTCTAGATGAATTTGGAAGGTTATTTGGACTTCGAGAAGAATTCCAAAAGAAATTCGAAGAATTTGTCGCCCTATCCCAAGAGGTCACGCGGGTTCAAGAGGAGAGGGAGAGAAGGGCGAAAGAGCGTGACCTGATGGCCTTCCAGTCGAAGGAGATTGAGAGATCCGGGATTCAACCCGGAGAAGAAGGCGTGTTGAGGGAAGAGCGAAGGATTCTTACTCATGCTGAGAAGCTGGCGAGTTTCGCCCAGGCTTCAGAAGCACTGCTTTATGGGGATGAAGGTTCAGCGATCGAGAGGATTCAAGCGATCCTCAATCAAGGACGAGAAGCGGTGGCCATTGATTCATCCCTTTCGCAACTATTGGAACCCCTGGAGACCGCATCGATCCAACTAGAGGAGACGGCCCTCGCTCTGAGGGATTATTCGAAACGAGTCGAGTTCAACCCGAAAAGGATGGAAGAGATTGAGAACCGGCTGGAAGAGATCGACCGACTCAAGAGAAAATACGGTCCCACCATAGAAGAGATCCTTCTCTATAAGGAAAGGATCGATGGGACATTAAGATCATTCACCTCGGATGAAGAGAAACTCTCTCACATAGAGGGTCTCTTGGGTCCTCTCCGGAGCGAGGTGATTAGACTGGCCAAGAGACTTTCAGGGGAGAGAAGAAAGGTGGCTCTGGAACTGAAGAAGTCTGTGGAGAAAGAGTTGAGTTCCTTAGGGATGAAGAAGACTGCTTTCGAAACCCACATCGAGGATCTGCCTCTTTCATCCAAGGGAATGGATCGGGTGGAGTTTCTCATCTCCCCAAATGTGGGAGAAGAGGTGAAACCGCTTGCGAAGATTGCTTCTGGAGGCGAACTCTCACGAATCATGCTTGCCACGAAGAGAATTTTGGCAGAGGTCGGTGGGAAGCAGGTGCTTATTTTTGACGAGGTTGATTCTGGAATTGGAGGAGCCATCGCGGAGGTCGTCGGGAGGAAAATGAGGGAACTTTCGAGACATCATCAAGTCATCTGCGTCACCCACCTTCCCCAGATCGCTTGTTTTGCTGATCAACACTACACTGTGAAGAAAGAGGTGAGGGCCGGGCGGACCATGACACGGGTTGATCGTTTAGAGAAGGAAATGATCGTCGATGAAATCGCCAGGATGTTGGGAGGCGTGAAGGTGACGGAGAAGACGCGGGCTCATGCCAAGGAGATGATAGAGAATGCTAAGAAATCATAAAACGGTTCCGTGTCCGACATCCGTGTCCCAAAATGCTTCTGCGGACACGGGCCACGCAACACGACGGAAGAGGATGGGATGATCCGAAAAGCCAAGCTGAAAGATGTGAATGAGATCCAAAGGTTGATTAAGCTCTACTCCACTCGTGGAGGAATACTTCCACGATCCCTTAGTGAGCTCTTTGACCATCTCCGAGATTTTTTTGTATTCGTCCGGAATCGCAAGGTCGTAGGCATCTGTGCCCTCCACATCTGCTGGGACGATCTGGCAGAAATTCGATCCTTGGCCGTGCAGGAGGAGGATCAGAACAAAGGGATTGGTGCAAAGTTAGTGAAGGTCTGTCTTGAGGAGTCCAGGCTTCTAGGAGCGAAGAAGGTTTTTGCACTCACCTATCAACCCGAGTTTTTCGAAAGGCTAGGTTTTGAAAAAGTGGATAAGACCGTGCTCCCCCACAAGATCTGGACCGACTGTCTGAAGTGTGTCAAATTTCCGGATTGCGATGAAATCGCTGTGCTGAAAGCAATAGACTAGCTTATTTGGGCGAAGATTCCTAAACGTTTGAGTGCAAGACTCTTCCTCTAGCACGTGAGATTGGGTAGGCTCTACTTCCGTTCTTAGCTCCAGCCTCAACCTTAGTTGTTTGATTTGTATTGCAGATGGATTCTCCTAGACCTGAGACCACCCAAGGCTCTTTCTTGCACAAAATAAATCGTATTTCATGGCTTATTCCAGAAGAGATCCTCTCCAAGAATAAAATACGAAATGAAGATAATTCTGTTAAATAGATACTGTTAATACCTTAAGCTACTGGTCACAACTGAGTTTTTATTTCTCTTTGGTTGTGGCTATCCCACACGGTGTTATTATTCGACTATCTTATCTTCTTCTTGAGTTGCTCGGCGATGGCGTCTATAAACTCCTCGGTGTTGACCTGCTTGTTCTTGGGACTAGGGTCCGCCACTCTGATGAGGTCCGCGGTCATGATGCCACTTTCTACGGTCTCCACTGCCGCGTGCTCCAGATGGGTTGCGAAGTCGACGACCTCGGGAGTTTTGTCCAGCTGTCCTCTCTTCTTCAGGGCTCCGGTCCAGGCAAATATCAGGGCCATGGAGTTGGTGGAGGTCTTCTCGCCCTTCATGTATTTGTAGTAGTGCTTCTGAACAGTGCCGTGCGAGGCCTCGAACTCGTAGAACCCGTTGGGGGAGACAAGCACTGAGGTCATCATTGCCAGGCTGCCATATGCTGAGCCGAGCATGTCGGACATGACATCGCCATCGTAGTTCTTGCATGCCCAGAGCAGACCGCCCTCAGACCTCATTATCCTTGCAACGGTGTCGTCTATGAGGGTGAAGCTGTACTCCAGCCCAGCGTCCTTGAATTTCTGTTGCCAATTCTTCTTGTACTCCTCGTCGAAGATCTTGCGGAACTGGGCGTCGTAGGTCTTGGATATCGTGTCCTTTGTTCCGAACCAGAGGTGCAGTTTCATGTCATAGGCATATGTGAAGCATGCCTTGGCGAAGGACTGTATCGACTGGTCGGTGTTATGGATGCCTTGGAGTATACCAGGGCCCTTGAAGTCCTGGATCGTCAGCCTTACTGGCTTCCCACTGCCCTCCGGGGTGAAGACCAGCTCGCCCTTGCCAGGGCCCGGAACCCTTATCTCAGCGTTCT
>JBEKDJ010000124.1:0-12661 GCA_050014415.1 Thermodesulfobacteriota bacterium
GTATCTTTCGTCATGCCGGACTTGATCCGGCATCCAGTCGGTTTCTTCTCTGGATTC
This sequence comes from Thermodesulfobacteriota bacterium, assembly GCA_050014415.1. GTDB lineage: Bacteria > Desulfobacterota > BSN033 > BSN033 > UBA1163 > JBEKDJ01. The sequence continues at coordinate 58 of JBEKDJ010000124.1, forward strand.
CGGCTTTCGCCGGAATGACGGATACGCGGCAAGCCGCGGGGTATTGGACCCGAAGTGAATAATCATCTTCTGGATTTCGTGTCTTAAGATCAAGCTATCAAGAGCCGATCTTATCCACGAATTGGTCATGCCTGTGATAGACATGTTATAGCCTCCCAGGAGATAAAGGACTGGGTAGTAGTTGCTCTTGCTTCTCTTATATCCTGGAGGAAGGTAGATGCCATAACTCATCCTCCTATTGAGAGAAGGGCTGTGAAAAGATGTCACGGCCATCTTACTGGGATACTTATGCAACTCATAAGGGTCGGTCCCATATTTCCCATCCGGGAAATGATCGGAGACGAAACTGAAGAGGGTCGCAAAGCGGTCGGCCACCAGAATGGCCCCTTTCACTCCCTGTTCGACTTTTTCAAAGTTCAGGTCGATATTCTCCTTGTTGAATCCTACGTGCCCTCCCTCGTATCTCACATAAGCCCGCTTTTGGTAAAAGTGAGAGATTTGGGGAAAGTCCTTTGGAAACCCGTCTTCAATTTCAACTTCGAGACCCCGGCCTTGCAGCGTCTGAACGAAATTCTCGGCGTGGATGTTGAATTCAAATTCATCCTCCGTCCCCGCATCAAGATAGAGATTCAAATCTTGGAGAGTCTCCAAAGGCATATTTTTGACGTGCGTGATCGGGTCCTGGGCCATATAGTTTTCTCGATGAGGATTGAAGGTAAACCCCCCATCGCCCTCGCCATGGTCTCCTGTCGCAGCGACACCGTCCAGTCCGACATCCGAATAGGTCTCTCCTGGATCAAACATTCCGTTTCCATTTGTGTCTGAAAAAGGCTCGTGAAACTGTCTGAGGATGGGCTCTCCTGCATCCCTCTTTCCATTTCCATTCTGATCTAAGGCTAACAAGACCTCAATCCAGTTGCCGGGCACCGGATCTCCATAGGTGATAACAGGAAGAATGCCATCCGGATTATATTCTCCATCCATAAAATTGAGAAGTGTTGTGTGGACTCTGGCATTCTCACTGGTGATTCCGGGAGGAAAGTACGTCGAAATCGGGTTATAATAAACGGGATTCCCAAAACTGATGGCGAGATCTTGCAGCATCTCGATTCGAGTCTCACGATCGGGATAGGAAGGCATATGATCGTAATTCCCGAGCATGTCCACCTCGATATATTTGAGAAAATACCCCATATCCAAAGGGCCTCCCAAACAAACTATGGTGTTAAAATCATCAGGATGACTCAATCCGATATTCATGGCCCCATAACCACCCATGGAAACCCCTGTGATCGCCCTGAATTGAGGACTGGCCTTTCCTATCCCCGCGATTACTCGCTCGGTTTTGAGTGGAAGACAAAAGAGACCGACTGCGATGACAAGGATCAGAATAGTTTTTTTCATCCTCTGCTCCTGTGTTGTTAGATTCAATCTAAAGTTTATCCGTAAATGAGTCCGGAAGTCAATGTGCAAACAAGGCTTCTGTGTATCCCCTCAGAAGCTGTGAAAAAATTAAAAATAAAGGAAAAACGTCCCAATCCCACAAGGGTGGGTCGTTTGGAAAACTTTAGAGCGAAACCTTATGAAGAGAAACCATAATGTAAACCCCGTTAGAAGAGCTTCGTCCTTCTAACGGGGTAAATTTACAAGAATTACGCAGGCTTACTAACAGAATCGATTGCCCTAATTAAGAGCTCGCAATTCTAAAGTTTGGAAAGCGACCTACCCTTATGGGGCCTAAGAAACATGGAGACCAATTTTTTCACAGCTTCTCAGTTATTATGGGTGGTATCGATTAAGGAGACCTTGCCCGGACAGGGAGGACTACGGTTCTGTGTTTCAGGCATTGGACCATCGATTCCAGATAGAGTAGATTATACCTATGACGAAAAGAAGTGAAAAGACTCAGATCAGGGAGTTGCGGGTGCCTTTTATTCTGTTGATTGCATTTGGAGCCATTGCCATTTTTTTCTGGCAGGTGAAGGGAAATATCTTTTTTCTCTTCAACTTCGGCTACATCGGCCTAGCAATCTTTGTTGGCCTGGGGCTTTATGCCATCCTGCCACGTGCCCAGAAGCCTGTCGGTCGGAAATTGACCCAGATTCTGGTCGGTGTCTATATGCTGGGGTTTCTCGGCTTCGTCGTCAAGGAGAACATGCAGCTGGAGGGCTTTTTCTTCTACCTGGCGGCGGGTATCTTCGGAGGCTCCGTCATTCATTATCTCGTCGCGAAGATCTTCGGCCCTGTCATCTTCGGCAGGGGATTTTGCGGCTGGGCTTGCTGGACTGCGGCGATTCTGGATTTTCTTCCATATAAAAAAAACAAAGAGGGCCGGGTGTCAGCCCGCTGGGAGTGGCTGCGGGTCCTCCATTTTGCAATAAGCCTGGGGTTAGTCCTCACCATAATCTATTGGGTCGGATACGAAACAGAACGAAAGCCTTTACAGGAGTTGTACTGGCTGATGGGAGGGAATGCTTTCTATTATACGTCGGCCCTGGTCCTTGCGTTTGCGCTCAAGGACAACCGGGCCTTCTGCAAATACCTTTGTCCCATCACCACGTTCTTAAATGTGACCAGCCGGTTCGCCATGATAAAGATATCGGGTGACGTATCCAAGTGCTATAACTGCGGCGCGTGCTCCAGGGCCTGTCCGATGGATATTGACATCCCCCGATACATCCTCAACGGAGAGCGGGTCCTTTCCACCGAATGTATATTCTGTAATACTTGTATCTCCACCTGCCCCGAGAAAACCCTGACATCATCCTTCCGCTTCGATATGGGTGGCAAGGAGCATATCCTGCGCAAGAATAATAGGGACACACCATTCTTAACCCACCCGTTGCAGAAATCAGCCCGGGCAGACCGCTCTCTGTTAAAGGGGGAAAATTGATTTTCACCTCCCTTTTGCAAAGGAAGGCGGAGAGGGATTTGGGGGCCATTCCATTCACCTTCTTATTTACGTAACAGCCCACTAAGAAACAGGAAGCGGCAGGTGACACAGATGGCGAGTTGCAATGTTTGATCAAAAAGAAAATTCTCAATAGATTAGGGGACATCTTGCCGACGTTGCGGCAACAAACCTTCCATCTGGGAGGTTATTTCCCGGAACCGCACTGTTAAGTTGAATTCTTTCAAATTAATGTGCTGAAATATCAGAAGAAATTCGGGCTTGTCTCCACATTACGTAAACTGTTTTTTCTCCTTGACAAAAAAATCGAGTTCTGTTAATTAGGTTAAAAATTTTGGGACTCGGTTTCTCATCTGATCCATTCATTCCTCATCTTCATAAAGGATCTAGGATGCCTGAGACAGAGGTGGGGGAATCGTCACACTCCCAATTATATGGACCTTCCAAACCATCAGCCCCTCTAAGGGAGACGACTCAGCTAAGCAAAAAGGGAGATCTTGAAAATGACGGTCACCAATGAGGTGCTGCTGAAGGTCGAAAAAATCAATATGGCCTTCGGAGGTGTCCAAGCCCTGCTCAACCTGAGCTTCGAGATCAAAAAAGGCGAGATCTTCTCTGTCATTGGTCCCAACGGCGCGGGGAAAACGGTTCTGTTGAACTGCATCAATGGTTTGTACCATCCCCAAAAAGGCAGAATCTTTTTTGAAGGAGCAGAGATCACCAAGTTGAAGTCCTACCAGCGAGCGAGACTGGGAATCTCTCGGACGTTCCAGAAGATCGAGCTCTTCAAGGGGACCACGGTGCTCGACAATATCCGACTCGGTCGCCATATCCATCTCAAGACAGGATTGATCAGCGGCTCCGTCTACCTTGGAAAAACAGCCCGAGAGGAAATCGAACACCGGGACTTTATTGAGAGAGAAATCATTAATCTCCTCGAGATCGAACATATACGGGACCAGATCGTAGGGAGGCTTCCCTACGGACTCCAAAAACGAGTCGAACTCGCAAGGGCATTGGCTCTCAATCCAAAGATCATCCTTCTGGATGAACCCCTGGCGGGTCTGAATTTGGAGGAAGTGGAGGACATGGCCCGATTTATCTTGGACATCAACGAAGAAGAGCGCTGGCAAACGACCTGCATCCTCGTGGAGCACGATATGGGAGTGGTCATGGATATCTCACATCGGGTGATGGCGCTTAACTTCGGCAGAAAGATTGCAGAAGGTCTTCCCCCCGAGGTGCAGGATAATCCCCATGTGATCAAGGCCTATCTGGGTGAGGCAGAGGATCTCTATGTCACGCGCCGCTAAATGGAAAGAAATTGAGATCACGAAGGATTTGACGATCCCCAAGCTCTTCCTGCAATCCGCAAAGAAATACTGGGACAAGAAAGTGGCCATGCGGGAAAAGGAGTTTGGAATCTGGGTCCCCATCACCTGGAAAGAGTATTATGAAAATGTGAAGCAGATTGCGTTGGGAATGGTCTCTTTGGGTCTGAAAAAAGAGGATAAGGTCGCCATGATTGGCGACAACCGTCCTGAAGCCCTCTGGGCAGAAATGGCCGCGATGTGTATCGGCGGCGTAGGGATCTGGCTCTTTCAAGATTCCCTCATCGGTGAGGTTCAATATATCATCAATCACTCCGATGCCAAGCTCATGGTGGGTGAAGGCCAGGAAGAGGTTGACAAATGCCTCATGATCAAAAACAAATGCCCGAACCTGAAGACCATGATCTGGGATGACCCCAAGGGGATGAGAGGTTACGATGACTCCATCCTCATCAGTATGAAAGAGGTCATGAAGATTGGAAAACAGCTGGATGAGCAAGAGCCAGCGCTTTTTGAGGATATGATTATGAAGGGAGAAGGAGACGATATCTGTCTCCTCTTCTATACGTCCGGAACCACGGCGCTTCCCAAGGGAGCACTCCTCACTCATTACAACATGCTGACCATGGGGCTCAATCTGATGCGGGTCGACCCCTACTTTGAAACGGATGACTTTGTTTCACACCTTCCCTTTGCCTGGATTGGAGAACAGATGATGTCGATCTCCTGCGGCATTCAGGCTGGGTTCACCCTCAATTTTCCGGAGGAGCCAGAGACCGCTCAGGACAATATTCGCGAAATTGGCCCCCATGTGATGTTTGCTCCTCCTCGCGTTTATGAACAGATGGTGCGAAATGTGCAGGTTAAATACTTGGACGCCACCTGGTCAAAAAGAAAGGCCTACGAATGGGCGATGAAGATCGGCTACCATGTGGCGGAGTTGAAATTCTCAAAACACCCTGTCCCTTGGTACTGGAAAGCCCTCAATGGTCTGGCCTATCTCGCCGTCCATAAGAAGTTGAAAGACCACCTCGGCCTCTCCAGGATACGGTATACCTATACAGGAGGTGCCGCCATGGGACCAGACCATTTTCGCTTCTTCCATGCGATTGGAGTGAACCTGAAACAGATCTACGGCCAGACGGAGATTGCCGGCATCTCGGTGCTTCATCGAGACGACGACATCAAGTTCGATACAGTGGGCAAGCCCATCCCTGAGACAGAGGTGAGAATTACGGCGGAAGGAGAGATCATTTCAAAAAGCCCTTCGGTCTTCCTGGGATATTATAAGATGAGCGAGGAAACCGATAAGGCATTGCGGGATGGATGGCTCTATTCCGGAGACACCGGGTTTATCGATTCCGATGGCCATGTCGTCGTATTTGATCGCACCAAAGATGTGATGACCTTGGGCGACGGAACAAAGTTCGCTCCACAGTATTTGGAGACCAGGCTCAAATTCAGCCCGTATATTAAGGATGTTTGGGCGATCGGGGACCGCAAGCCTTATGTCACCAGCGTCATCTGCATTGATTACGGAGTCGTGGGTAAATGGGCAGAAGACCGGTACGTCGCCTATACCAGCTATCCGGAACTCTCCCAAATGCCTGAGGTCCGTACGTTGATTCAAAAGGAAATCATCAAGATGAACCATGATCTCCCCGTCACTGCGCGGATCAAGAAATTTGTCAACCTCTATAAGGAATTTGATGCGGACGATGACGAACTGACTCGAACTCGAAAACTGCGAAGAGCCTTCGTTGAAGATCGATATAGAGACATTGTGAATGGCTTATATGCCAATACCGATAACATTCATATGGACACCACGATCACCTATGAGGACGGAAGGGTGGTCCATATCAAAACAGATTTAAGGGTCATGGAAGTGGGGCAATAAAAAATCAATGATCAATGGACAATTGCCAATTAGCAATTATCAATTGAGATGAACGGAAAAGGGGATCAGCTTTCAGAGCGTCTGCTTGATTTTGTTGTAAAGATCATAAAAATTGCTGATGCCCTGCCAAAGACAATTTCAGGTAGACATATCGGCGGACAATTGACACGCGCTGGGACATCCTGCGGTTCCAACTATGAGGAAGGCTGCGGTGCGGAATCGAGATCCGATTTTATCCATAAAATGAGTATCGTCCTAAAGGAGCTGAAGGAGAGCCGGTTTTGGCTCCGTTTGATTCGTCGGATTCAAATGCTCTCTCCGAAAGATATCCATCCAGTGATAGGTGAGTGCGAGGAGCTTTGTGCCATCATTGGAAAAAGCGTTAGTACGGCTAAAAAAAGAAAACACAATAACCAATGATCAATGTTCAATTGTCAACGCTCAATGGTCAATGCGTACTAACAAGAAGAAAACAAATCTTCTTTTTGCTAATTGATAGGTATTGTATTTAAGCACTGACCGTTGTTGGTAGGGTTCTCAATGATAATTGATCATTGATCATTGAGAATCGCCCATTGATAATTGAATTCTTTCTTGACCGCTGATCATTGGTCATTGACCATTGATTATTGGGCTTTAAACAGGGGGTCTTATGGAGCTCTTTTTACAACTCTTCATCACAGGAATCTTGGTTGGCAGCATCTATTCCGTCGTCGCTCTCGGCTGGACCCTCATCTACAAATGCTCTGGTGTGCTCAACCTGGCTATGGGCGAACTGACTCTGATCGGAGCCTATGTCTGTCTCACATTCTACCAATGGCATATCCCGTTCCTATTAGCTCTTATCTTCACCCTGGTGGTTGGGTTTGCTTTGGGACTCTTAACAGAACATCTCTTTCTCCGGCCCATGGTGGGAGAGCCGGTGTTGAGCGTCATTATGGTAACAGTGGGGCTCTCCTTTTTCTTCAAAGGGGTGGTAGAATTGATCTGGGGAACCGATACGGTCGTTTTCACTCCCCAGGTTTTTCCCCTTGAGCCTATCTTTCTGGGGAAGATCGTCATCGGCCAGGTTTACCTCTGGGCCTTTGTCGCGTCGATCATCCTCCTCATCGCCTTCGTCTCTTTCTTCAAATTCACCAAATGGGGCCTGTCCATGCAGGCAACGGCTGACGATGAGATGGCAGCGCTTTCTCTCGGGGTCAACGCAAAGGTCGTCTATGCCTTGGCCTGGGCCATTGCTTTTATGGCCGCCGGAGTGGGTGGTACTCTGCTAGGGAATATTAACGGGCTGAATGTTTCAGTCGGATATTTGGGCCTATTAGTCTTACCGGCGGTCGTTTTGGGAGGACTCAATTCTGTCCCCGGAGCAATTGTGGGCGGCTTGGTCATCGGGGTGCTCCAGAATCTGGCGGATGGCTATCTGAGCTGCTATATCCCAGGGGGTGTGAAGGAGGTATTTCCTTTTGCCGTCATGGTGATCATCTTACTGTTCAAACCCTACGGCCTGTGGGGATGGACCAGGATCGAGAGAGTCTAAAAAGATCAATGCAAAATGGTCAATGATCAATTAGCGATTATCAATGAAGATGAACAAAAAAGAGAAGTTATTTGCAGAAACTTCAATGTTCATTGGTCATTGATAACTGTACATTGATCATTGACTATTGATCATTGATTTTGTATTGCTAGTTTTTTGAATTCACATTGATTGACTATTGATTGTTGATAATTTTGCATTGACCATTGATCATTGAAAATTGGGGGTTTTTATGGGCTATCGACCCTGTGGCGTCTATCATCAACATTATCGCCAGGACCATGCTTGGTGGCAGACCAAGTTCGTCTGGGGTAAGATGATCCTCTTATTGATTACCCTTTTTTATCTCATCCCCAGGTTTTCCGGCTTATATCTCGTATCGGTTGCCAATGTCATCGGGTATACGATCCTTTCTGCAATGGGAGTGCAGCTGCTCATTGGCTATTGCGGCCAGGTCACCCTGGGGCATTCTGCATTCATTGCGGTAGGGGCTTATACCAGCACGCTGCTGATGCTTCAACTCCACCTGCCCTACCCTATTACGCTGATTATCGGAGGCATTGTAGGAGGTCTGTGGTGCGTCCTGTTTGGACTTCCTTCTGCGCGGGTAAAGGGATTCTACCTCATCATGACGACGATGGCAGCGCAGTTTATTACCGTTGAATTCTTTATCACGCGTTATGTGAGTCAAATCGGAGGTCGAGGCGTTGCTTTCTCCATTCCCCCTGGGACAGTGAAAATCGGCCCCTGGGTGATCCAATCGGATATGGAAGTCTACTATCTGATGGTGGTGCTCGTAGTCTTGTGTACCCTCATGATGGCAAATCTTGCGCGGTCCAAGATAGGCCGGGCCTGGATTGCCATTCGGGACAACGATATTGCTGCTGAGACCTTGGGGGTCAACATTGTCTTATATAAATTACTCGCCTTCTTTGTGGCAGGATTCTTGGGAGGAATTGCGGGTGCTTTCTGGATCACCTCTCTTGCCGCAGTGAGCCCGGAACATTTTCAGTTCGGATGGTCTCTCTGGTTAGTCGGAGTGATCCTTATCGGAGGAGTGGGGAGCATCTACGGTACCATCTTTGGAGCTATGTTTATGACGTTGATTCCCGAAGGTCTCAAATTCCTTATTTTCGTTCTCACCCAGAACGCCTTTATTGTCAATCTGATGCCGTTTCTCCCTCAACTCCTCGAGAAGTTTCTGTTCGTTAAAGAAGCAGCCTTCGGTCTCGCTATTGTCTTGTTCTTGATCTTTGAACCGAACGGTCTCTCTTATCGATGGTGGCAGGTGAAGAACTATTTCAATCTGTGGCCGTTTTCATATTAATGCGATCCGTGTCTGACGCTCGTGACCGTCATAAAGATGGATTTCCGGAGACGAGACACGGACACAGATCACGACTTGAGAAAAGGGGTGATGTGGCGTCATTGGGTGGTGCGAAAAAAAAGGGCAGCATGTCTTCATTCTTCTTACCTAGATCTACAGGAGGTTAAAAGATGAGAATCAACTCTAGCATATTCACAATTTTATTGGCTTTTTTAATCTTGAGCTTCTCTGCTCCATGGGTTTCCGCCCAGGAGGTCAAACTAGGTGCCCTTCAGGATTTGACCGGAGCCACCTCAGACGTTGGAAAGGATGAGGCCATGGCGGTTCGGGAAGCGGTTCAATACTACAATGACACGGGTGGGATCAATGGAAAGAAGATCCGATTGTTCCAATATGACTACGGATATCGGATTCCTGAGGCTATTACCACTTACAAACGCTTCCGGGATTACGATAAGGTTGCCATGGTCTTAGGTTGGGGAACGGGAGACACCGAATCCCTTTCTCCCACGATCAACGCCGATAAAATGCCCTATCTCTCCAGCTCCTTTTCTGGCCATCTATGCGATCCTAAGAAGACTCCTTACAACTTCGTTTATGGCGTGGACTATTCGACCAACGCCCGCGGCGCCATCACCTACTGGTTTGAACAGGTTTGGAAAAAAGACCCGAAATGGAAAGAATTGAGGGAAAAAGGAGTGAAGCCGAAGTTTGCGTGTTTCATCGCCACATCATCGCCTTTTGCGACTGCTCCGAGTAAAGCCATCAAAGACCAGGCTGCGCTGCTCGGCTTCGAGATCGGTCCTGACTACGATATTCCATTAACAGCCCTGGACACCAAGAGCCAGATCATTGCCGCCAAGAATTTTGGGGTCAACCTCGGGTGGCATGGCAACACAACGATGTCCACCTCTGCCACACTCAAAGATGCCTACGCCCTGGGTCTTGGCGCGGATCATATTATGACCCATTGGGCCTTTGACGAGAACCTTCCCAAGTTGGCCGGGCCTGCCGCGGAAGGAGCCATTGGCCTGATCGCCTGTGCACTCTTCAATGAAGAATATCCGGCGAAGAAGAAGGTCATCGATTATGCCAAAAAGCTTAATCCGGGCGTGCCCTTGGAAAAACGTTCCGTCCGTGCGGTCCAAGGATGGGTCAAAGTAACCTTGGCCGTCGAAGCCATGCGGAGGGCTGACAAAGCGGGCAAGCTTGACGGGTCTGGGATCAAAGATGCCTTCGAGACGATGAAGGATTGGCAGGGCTTGAAGGAATTCGGCGGCCAGTCCGTAACTATTACTCCGACTGACCATCGTTACAGCTCCGTCGTCAGAGTAGGAAGGGTCATTAAAGGCAAGCCTCAAACAATTGGTGAAATTGATATGAAGGCGAAGTACCCCGACAAATGGGCTTCCTGGCTTGGATGGTAAGGAGAATCGATTGAGATCAGACAATCCAAATCCTTCAGAAAATGTCCTGAAGCTCAACAACATTGAGGTCATGTATCATGAGGTCATCCTGGTGCTTAAGGGGGTGTCCATCGATGTACCTCAGGGAGGAATTGTTGCCCTTCTTGGGGCAAACGGGGCAGGAAAGTCGACTACTTTAAAATCCATTTCCGGATTGCTCAAGCATGAGGATGGTGAGGTGACCGATGGAAGCATCGAATTTATGGGTGAAAAGATACACCATCTTCCAGCAGAGGAGATTGCCAAAAGAGGAATCTTCCAGATCATCGAAGGAAGAAGAGTCTTTGAACACCTTACGGTGGAGGAAAACCTTAAGGTCGGAGCTCACCTCGGAGGAGGCGGTTCCGCTGAGAAAGAGAGATTAAAGATGGTTTATCGGTATTTCCCCAGATTGGTGGAGCGGCGCAATGTGATGACAGGCTATGTCAGCGGTGGAGAACAGCAAATGACAGTCATCGGCAGAGCCTTGATGGCTCAACCCAAATTGATGCTTCTCGATGAACCGTCTATGGGCCTTGCTCCTTTAATCATCAAGGAGATATTCGACATCATCACCCGATTGAACAAAGAAGAAGGGATTCCCCTTCTTCTCGTGGAACAAAACGTGAAATTAGCTCTTACGGTTGCCCCTTATGCCTACGTCCTGGAAAACGGCAGACTGGTCATGCATGACGCCTCGGAAAGATTGAAGGAGAATCCAGACATCAGAGATTTCTATTTAGGTCTCTCTGATATTGGTGAACGGAAGAGTTTTAGACACGTGAAGCATTACAAGCGAAGGAAAAGGTGGCTTGCCTAAACTAATCAATGAAAAATGGTCAGTGATCAATTATCAATTTAAATTGCTAATTTTGCATTGATCATTTGGCATTGAAAATTGATCTTTAATTGAAAGGGGGGTTCTATGCGTAGATTATTGTTGATCCTGGTCATCCTTGTTTTAGGAATTTGGGGGACAACGGCCTGCAAACCCGGCCTCCTGCCGACGGACGAGGCCGGGAAACCAAGAATCGCCTTGGAACGGGTTGAAGTCACAGGTTCCTTCCCTTGGACAGATCTTCCCGCCCGCACCCCACTGGCCCTTGGCTTTGTCTTCAATATCAATAATCCGAGCGGATACAATATCATGCTGGACAATCTGAAGTTTGCATTCTCCTTTGAAGTAACACCGGATTACTACGTCGAAATTAATGTTCCTGTCTCCTATGATCGGATCTATTTCCCACCCAAGACGACCAGTCAATATCGAATCGTTAGCATCATCGATTCAGCGGTTGTCAACGGAAAGCTCGCGGTTACTCAGGGAGCCAAGCTCCAGGACCTGAATCTCAAGCCTGCGGATCTGCTTAAGAACTGGTATGACAAGATCGGAGATTTTAGTTTTGGCATAAAGGTTTTAGAAGGGATGGCAGTCTTTTCAAGCGAGAAGGGCGATCTCTTCGTTCCCTTTGAAGGAAAATTCCCCGATAAGAAGTGATGAAACTCCCTACACTTCCTCATTTAATTCGGGAGAGGAGGCAGGGGACAGGAGTCTTTACGTGTCTAAAGAAGTGACCGATCGAACGACAGGTTTCTTCAAGAAGAATCTTGAGACCATGGACCGCGAAAAGCGCTTTGAATACCTCAACCGGAAACTACGGGGGATCGTACAATACGCCTATAGGCACTCCATCGCAGTCAAGGAAAAAATGGATTCGGTCGGATTGAAACCAAAGGATATCCGGACAGCAAAAGACCTGGAGAAGCTTCCCATTACCAAAAAGGCCGACCTGATGGAACTTCAAAAGAAGAATCCTCCTTTTGGTGGATTTGAGGGGACCCCGATTCACAAGTTGAGAAGGATCTATGTCTCCCCAGGACCCCTCTATGAACCCGGAGAAATTGAGTATGATGAGCTGGGATGGGCACAGGGAATGTATGCAGCGGGCTTTCGTTCCGGAGACATTGCGATCAATACATTCAGCTACCACATGGTTCCCTTTGCGCTGGAGATGGTGGATAACTCTCTCCTCAGGACCGGATGTATCACGATCCCCACAGGCGTCGGCAATACCGAATTACAGGTTAATATCCTTAAAAATCTAAAGGTCGACGCCTTCTGCGGAACCCCAAGCTTCCTTCTCAACATTGCT
>JBEKDJ010000125.1:0-12618 GCA_050014415.1 Thermodesulfobacteriota bacterium
TTTTTTCGCATGCTCGATTCATATCACATCTCCCGATGCCGTTACAAGCAGAATACCCTTTACCAGAGCGGGCCCAATGAGTTTCATAGCTCAATTTCACCCACTCAGGTGGGACTTGATCCAAATATATAATCGTCGAGAGAGTCTTGAACGGCTTTGAATGTGAAGTAGTCAGTCGGTCTTAGTTTTATGTGGATTTTAGGCTTTTCCGTAATTGATGGACGCGAAATTTCAGAAAAATCTTCAAGTCCATAAGTTGTTCCGGGCCAGGGATACTCTTCACCTTTCGCTATAGCCATTTCTCGCTCACGGAAAATACCTTGCCTCTTCTGTTCAAGTTCAATTGGAATTGGAATTCTTTTCTCTGAAACAGTTACAGTAATATCTTCTGGACCGAATCCGTCGTCAACATCAACGATCAGTGGAACGCATGGGAGTTCCCGAGACCCTAATTTTGATTTGGAAGGATAAGTAATCGTTGAATCTAAATGAACAGACTTAGGTAAATGGATCGTTGGTGCACCCAACCAAAATATAGTATTTTCACCGCTTCCTCTATATAGAAAAAGATCCCCAAGGATGCTCCTTACTTGTTTCTCATTTAACGGAGAAGATTCGGAGCGGTCGACTATGACATATCTTCTCCTGCGCCAAGTAAAATGATCTCCCCATATTCTGTACCAGGTCGCTTTTTTTACGATCTTCCCTGCATATGAGTAAGCTTTCTTTCTTTGACCTTTTAATGAATTCAACTTATTATTTATTTCAACCCTTATCTCATCGATTACCTTTGGAAAAGATTTCTTATTTCCAGGAAATGTAGGATTATGTTTCTGTCGGCGTGCTATTGCGCATACAAAGTCAAAATACATTTCGTGTTTAAATTTAATGACCAATTGTGCCCTTGAAGTCTTGATAGAAATGGTTTTGTTGACATCATCAAATAAAATATATTCTATTTTTTCCACGGGCTGTGGCTTCTGGGACTGAGGTTTTTTTGGGGGTTGCATTTTGCTCATTAGCTTAACTTTATATCATTAACCCCTTTTTTTACAAGAAAAAGAAGGTGATGGATCAGATCTGTGTATTTTTGAAAAACTGTTCGAAGTATTTTTTTGTAATTTCTTTATTGACTTCTTCATCCTCACTGCATTCAAAAACCCTCTTGAAAAGGGCCGAATCTGTTTTGATTGACCTATTTATTAAATCAAAATAGATACTCTCTCTTCGTATTCCAGGGAAGTAAATACCTGTCAGCATCTCATCTGGTATTGGGTCTTCATATTCCTCTGGGGCAAGCCCTGTAATGTCTCTAAGATATTCTATCGCTCGCTTTGTTTGATGACTCTTTGGGTCTGTTAGAAGCTTTGCTCGTGCATATTTACCCAGTTCTACGACATTTCGCGGTATGCCAGCGAGTGTCGACATATTCATAATGTCAAGTGTAACGCTATCTAAATCGATACAGTTAAAGGAAGGTGTTGCTTTCAAATACTCGCGCAATTCCTTCCTTCTTTGGTCTTTGAGACCCTCTATTATTTCTTCAGATTTTGAGGCCATATTTCATCACAAAAATTTTGTGACAGTTTTGAAATTTCAGGAACAGTTTAAGTTTGTATAGAAAATTATTTAAGCTTTTCGGATGTTTTTCATGTTTATGGTTTAAGAACAGTTTTGAGTTGTCCTTTAGTTTCAATGAGTTAGGCGTTGACATCTCTGATTGGATTTCGTATAAAGTAATTAATCTTTGACCCAACCCTTGGGTTTGGCCACCGACAAGCCGTGAAGCCCGCGGCGGGTTGGGTTAATGGGCGACAGGAAGGGCACCTGTCATCTCTTAAACAGCGACAGGTGCCCTTTTTTGTCGCCTAGAACATGAAGAGAGGAACCCTCAGTCATGCCCAAACTCATTAGACTCCGAGTGGTCCGCAGGGAAGTGCCAGACGAACTCTACGACGTGGTCGTTGTCGCTGGGATGACGGCTGGCTGGCTTCTGAACAGGGTGGAAATCCAATCGCGAAGGCTCGTCAGGGACTCGGACAGACGCGAATACCACCCGGATGATGACCTTTTTCAGTGCACCGATGACGGGGACGAGGTGGTAGCTCTACCTGGGGACTGGGATGGGTATCGGGACTACCTAGAGGTTGAGGAGTGAGGTAGGAAAGGGTGCGGCTGCCGGAGGTAGCCGGAGGTTTTGACAAGCCGAAGGAAAGGGGGTGAATCGTATGAAGAGGGTGACTTTAAGAATCGTGGGAAAAGGCTTGGAGATGGTGGTTGAGAACCTTTTGGTCAGGCCCTCCCTGACGGCTCAAATGCTCCTGGACAGAGTTGACGCACCGGACTATTCGCTCTTCATTATCCGTGGGCGCAAGCGCAGGATGCTGCTGCCTGAGGACGAACTGTACCCCTTGCTATACGTCAGAAGGGAAAACGAACTCATTGCCATGAAAATTCCCTGGGGCAGGGACTTCCCCCGCTATTGGGGTGATGAGCCTCAAGCACCTAGTCTGGAGGTCCAGGATTAGCAGATTAGGAACTAAGGGAGGTAGTCAAAGCCAACAGAGAGCCCCGGCGAGGCAAGAAAAACCAGAATGGAAGGAGGTGGAAAAATCATGGATGAAAAAAGACTCGCTGTAAAACTTGCTGCCCAGAAGGACGGCCCAATTTATGAAGTGGCTGTGAGGCCTGGAACAACCCCGCTTCAAGTGATGGAGCATCTTAACCTTCCGGGGCACAAATTGTTCACCGCTTCGGGCGGAGGGGAGATTCCAAATAACACAGATCTTTTCGCGATAATTCAGGATGGCGAAAAGGTTTACGCCGCAACCGAGATGGTGGCGGGTTGATTGTTGAACGCAGGCGGGGCGTGTAGAGAACATCGCCCCGCCGAAGGAGGAATAGTGATGGGAAATGTAAGGATACTGAGCGTAAGAGAGCCCGAAAAGGGAAACGAAGACATATGGAGCTTCCTGCGTTCGCTTTGGGGTAGCCGCGAGATCGTAAAAGTCAATTTATATGAAAAACCGTCTTGGAGGGAAAAAGGGTGGGTAAAAGAGGGCACTGTTTACAGAGGTAAGTATGTGACCAAATACGGAGCATGGGACGGGATGATTGGCGACCGGGCTGGGGAGTTTGAGGTTTTTATTGCTAAGCCGCCGCAGGAGCTAAGGAAGCATGAGCATTGGAAATGCTGGCAAAAGGCGGGAAAGGGCGAGATTTTTAAGCTTCATATCACCGAAGAGGCCAAGGGCGTGGGAAGCGTGATTCTTAACGTTGAGAACATGATAAACCAATCTTTCGAATTGTGAGGAGGAGAATATGGAAAGGATTGTAACAAGAGATTACAGGATTTTCGGGCGTCCTTTGTGGTCTTCTGTCAAGACAAACTGTGTTCAGATGTCTTTCCCCCTTTTCGACGAGCAGAAGGAGGACGTAATCAAGAAATTGGGAAAAAAGCCAGACGCCGGCGTCCCGATCGACAAAGAAAGCATCAACTTCAAGGTCAGCAGCTGGCTCCTGATGGATTTTCATGCTGAAGTCTGCGCAAACCGAGGGGTGGAGATAATGGAGCATGTTTGTGGGCTGGACTTCAGCGATTTTCTTACCTGGGAAAGGCTAAACAGATTTAATCTGTCCGTTCAGAACGCGTTGTTTGTGAAAGGTGAAGCGTCGTCCAATCTTACATCCCTGATTCATATCGAGAACCATGGTTATATCCTCACCGGGTGGGTCCACAACCACACTGGGAACGGAGAAGGAAGTGTTCACCCATCCGGGACTGACATAAAAAACCAGAAAGCCCTTGAGGTTGGGAACTACGCCGCAGTGGGCGCAATCTTCAGCCAAGACGGATTTATCAGGTTCTTTTCGGACAGACTAAAATTCAACGTTGAGATTTTGGGGAAGGGGGTGCAAAAGGTTGGTGAGAACCTTTACAGAATTGCCAAAACATGAGGTGGCTGTTTATAAGAGCAAACCGATAGAAACCACGGGTCTTAGTGAAAGAGGTGTTCATAGCAGTCAGATTGAGATCCGAGGGTTCAACCAAGGGAAAATACATGATACAAGGGTGCTTGTCGTGGGCGGTGGCGGACTGGGAGGAGAGGTGGGGCATGGATTGGCACGGAAGGGTTTCAGGGAAATACATATCTTTGACCCGGACTTTGTTGAACCAAGCAATCTGAATCGCCAGTTTTTTTTCCCTGAAGATTTCTATGAGGACAAGGCCCCAAGGCTTGTCAGGAATCTGATAGTACATGCAACGGCAGAGTGCACCATGGCAGGATACCCATGGCGGATTCAAGAAGCTTATGAGATGGGTTGTGTTCCTGACTGCGACGTAGCGATTGTTTTGGTTGACAATGAAAGTGGACGGATTTTTTGCTCTAAATTTTTCCGCCACATCCCTATCATCTTTTCCGCCGTCAGCATAGAGTGTGACAGGCTCTATGTCACGATTCAGCAATGCGGCAAGGCGTGTTACAGGTGTGTCGTCCCGGAACCGGACGTACCGAAGCACCGGTGCCATTTACCTTCATGTATTGATGTAAACAAGGTAGCAGCAGGCTTAGTTTTGTTTGCCGTGGATTCATTAATTATGAATCGGGCACGGTCCTGGAATTACAAAGAGGTCTCTCTCACAGGGATATTGCCGGACAGGACTGAGTATATTGAGCGGAAGCCGGACTGTCCCTTATGCACAACGACTTTGTGAAAAGGAGGCGAACCACTATGAAGATGGTAATGACTATGGTTATGGTTTGGAACTTTGTAACCATGATTATTTTGGTAAAGCTCTATCCAACATGGGACCTTCCTTTTCCCTACTCACTATGGGTCGTTGTCGCGGCTCCGGCGATTATGGCCTTTTTCGTGGTTGAGGCTGTAATCGAAGCCAAGAGAGAATGGATGAAGAGGAAGATGGAGATCAATCGGCACAGCCAGATCGACTGAGAGGTGTCTCATGCCCGATCAACCCCGTTTTGTGACAAGGAAAATATTCAACTTACGACCCAGGGTCTCCGGGACCGATGACCCAACATCCATCCAGACGGAAATCCTTACGCCTATGGGAGAGGTTACGGTCTCGGAGTAACCAGATGGATGTTCAAACTCTCGGCAATGAAAATGTCCCCTTTAGGGACAGGCTCCTCTTCTGAGGTAGCTGGGATGAAAAGGAGATGGAAATGGTAGAAATCACTCCCAAGACTTATCTGGATTCTATGGTCAGCAGGCTTAAAGGAGGAGAGGTTTATACGTGGCATGACAAGGAGCTCAAAGCATCAGCCCTTGAGAAGGCTGAAGCACTCATGTTTGCAGAGTACAATGGATGGGGCAACCAGGTCGAAAAGCTGAAGAACGAAGTCTTTACGTGTGTTGTGCACGATAGGGCCATGGAGTCAATACATTTCATCAAGAATATAGGTGGGAACCCCAAATTGTTCGCGTTCGTTGACAATATAGGTTCAAAGATCACGAGCGTTGGGCACGATTGGAAACTCAAGCCCGTTCATGTTCACAGCGGCCTTATCCCCTGCAATGCAACCTACCTGGCAGCACATCTTAAAAGGAGTGGTTTGGATTTTGACGGGTATTACGTCTGCGAACCCGTCCCAAAACCCTATGTACCACCTCCAAGAGACCCTGTATTGGTCGGGGCCCTATCGGCTCCTTTAGGACACTTCCTCGTAGAAATCAGCAGGTGGGACGGCAACCTGGGCACAGGCATGGGTCTCATGCAAAATATCGAGCTGAACAGGTTCGGAAACGTTAGAGCAGTGACGAAGGAACAGGAGAAATGGATCTTCATTGGAATGTCTCTGGTTGTGGGGTTTTTCTTTTTTCTGATTGCCAAAGGGTTCTGGGGATTCGTTCTTGGCGCGGGTTTGGGATACGGAATTTTCAGGGTTCTGAATCACATTAGACAGAATATGGATTAGGAGGTTTCGCATGTCAGACCAACCGCGTTTCGTCACACGAAAGATTTTCAAATTCCGCCCGAGGGTTCACGGACCCGATGATGCTACATTGATTGTGACTGAAGTGCTCACTCCCTCGGAGGAACTCACCGTTACAGAGCAATCCGTCTACTCTTGTGGGCATAGGGTGGATGTAGCTAAGGCATTCGTGGACAGATTTACTGGAGCCGTGGTCTGCCAGGATTGTGTTGTGGAGTGCCACCACTGCCATACCAAGTTATGGGTGGAAGCTGCACAAGAGTCTTTGACCAGGGATTACTTCTGCCCCGACTGCCGGGGACTCTGGCCGGCGGTGAGATTCTTCGAGAAACTCTTCTTCAAGAAGTAACGGAAAGGAGAATGGCTATGGCAAGAACAATAATCATTTTGATCCTACTGGGCACGATTGCTGCGGCAGCCTGCATTGGCCTGTGGTTCGGGAGTTGGATGTTCAAGCTTTCGGCGATGAAGACGGTCCCGTATATCTTGGGATGTTTTGTTGGCGCTCCTCTGGTTGCGGTCGCAGTTGTGGTGACGATGATAGTCATGCCGCTCGCCGGGTTCCTGGCCGGGATCCTTGGGAGGGAAAAGTGACCGATAAGCTGGACGATTACCTTGACTTCGTTGAATTCAAGTCTCCACAGGCAGCCGAAGAGCTTAAGCAGATGGAGGCATTCCCGAGTAAAAGGGATAAACACTTCAAGCTTGCCCGAGCCACCTATGCGAACCTTGGGGGTGATTTCCAGTTCGCAGCTTTCTCTGGCTACAAAGTCCTCCCCGAAGAGGGGTTTCCTTTCGCGAATGTTCTGCACGGGGATAAGATTATCGGGTTGCTGAAGCTTGTCCTGAAGGCCCTCGTTCCGCTATTCGGGGTCTTCGGTGCTTCCAGGACCGGCAAGACCATGGCCGTAATATACGGGATACTCATGCCGCTGATTGAAAAGGCAAAAGGGATAGCCGGGACAATCTTCGATCCCGAGGGACAGTATAAACTTCACCTATGCCCAAAATATCCTGATGACGTGCTTGTCTTCAAGGCCAATGAGTTCAAGATGAATCCCCTTATCCCTCCACCTGCCCTGACCGCCGGGGAGTGGAAAAATCATTTTGCCTCTTTGTGGAGATCATTAAACTGTGGCGATGCCATGGTTAATATGGTGGTAAACCAACTGGATTATCTTTATGCGAATCATTCTTGTCCAACCTTCCAAGGCCTCAAGGACAGAGTTTTGAGCCTGAATTTCAAGCCCACTGAGAGGGCGTATCAGCACAGGGAGAGTTTACTCAGTCGGATCAATTGGCTGGGAAGCATATTTGGAAACTCCTGGAACTGTCAGGAAGGCTTCAGGAGAGGGGACATCATCGATAAATGGAAGATCATTGAAACTGTCGGGCTGGACCTCGTGATCGCAAATTTTTTCCAAGACCTCCTGATAGAAAGAGAGAAATTTTCCTGTACATCATTCTCTGATGAGCCGAAAGAATTGCTCGTATTCGAGGAGGCGCATTTCCGGTTCGGGTCCGATTTCATTCTCAAGAACACTGAGGTAGGCGAGCGGGTCTCATTGGGCCACCTCAGGACACTTGCCAAATATGGGTTCGTAACAATTGTGGTTGACCAGGTTCCATCTCTATTGGTGCCTCAGCTGACCGCAAACCTTTCTGGAGTTTTGTGCTTCAGACTGAACAACAGCCGTTGCATCCAGAGAATTTCTGACCTGTTGAATCTGTCATCGGAGCAGCGCGATGAAATGGCAACTCTGGAAAGCAGGAAGGCCGTCTTCTTTTCGCACAATTGCCTTCCGAGCCCTGTGCTGGTTCAGATGCCGGAATTCCCCATCCAGAGCGTTCGAGCAGAAGAAGTTGAGCCGTTAATCCAGAAAAAGATAATGCGGCTTTACTATGTGCCATCTATAAAAGGGACACCCGGCCCCGAGAAGAAGCAGCCCACCCAGGACAACTCAGCCTTCACTATTTTGAATCATTTCGCGATATTTCCTCTCACACCAATATTTTACAGATGTGAAGAGCTTGGTATCAGCGAGGAACAAATCAGAAAACTGATTTCCTACCTTCAAGAAAACGGGTGGCTCGGGCCTACAGAGGACATCCCAAGTGGTAAACCCGGGAAACCCATGGCGTCGGCACTCGTTCTGCCTGATGGCCTCAAGGTGCTGGGCATGCCTCCAGAGAAATATCGGTACAGCAAAGGGAAAGGAGGGTTAGCCCATCGCGTGCTCCAGCGCAGAATCCAGGAGAAGGTCGCAGGGTTGATGGAGCACAAGGGATGCGATGTCTATACGTCAGACGGCCAGAAAACAACAGCATATGAGATTGAGACAGAGGTTCATGATAGCCATGAGCACTGGATTTCCAATATCAGCCGTGACTTGGAGTTTGCTGACCACGTCGTGGTCGTATGCCTGAACCAGAACGATTGCAAGGCACTTAAAAAGAAGATTTCTGCCAAGCTCACAAATGAGATCCTGGAGAAGGTCTCATTTGCTACATTCAAAGAGGTACTAAAAAATGCAGCCTAATGATGATTTCCTTATGGGTGAACTCGAACGGCAGATGGAGCACCCTTTTGACTTCCTGAACGAGTATGACAGGGAGATGGAGATGATCATGAATCCATGGGAAGCCGAGAATCCCGTTTCCAAACAGCTGTCAATGCTCGAAGCTCAGATAGAAAATTCAATTGTGAGGCCATCCGCCATTCAGCAGGAAGATCCCGCCCCCCTCCCTTTATCTGGACCTATACGAGGCCTCCGTTCTCCCGATCCTCCCATTTTAGATGAATCAACATGGAGAGGAATCAAGGAACCCCAGCCTTCCATCTTTGGCCGGATAAGAAGCTCAAAGAGTGGAGCCAGAGGATCATCAAATCGGGAGGATGATGAGAGGTACTGCTGGAGAGATCACCACTTCGTCAAGAAGGAAGCCTGCGCAGAATGCACTTATTGGAACGGCGATATAGACGTATGTGAATACGAGGCTGAAGACAGCGAAGAGGATTAGTGATGACCCGAACGCCGCAAGAACCCAGAGATAAAATTCACAGGGACATTTGAATATATCCCAGTCCCTCCCGAGATGAGGGAGTGGGCGTATGACGAGTGGATGAAGATTTCTTTAAAAGGAATGGCAAAAAGAATTAATCGTGAAAGGAGGAAAAGCGATGGAAATGCCGTGCAGCGAGGTGATATTGAAGATTACTTCAGGGACAAAGGAATGGTCGAACCATAGCGTTAACTGTTGCATTGGGTGCTTTAACAATTGCCGTTACTGTTTTGCAAGAAATTTCTGTGTGGTGCGTTTCGGAAGAGTGACAGCCGAGTCATGGCAGCATATGAAGGTCAGATGGAATGAATTAAAGAAGCCCTATAGGAAATTCAAAGGAAGGGTGATGTTCCCGACCTCCCACGATATCATAGACATCCCCGAAATCGAGGAGGCATGCCTTTTAACCTTGGGGAAGCTCCTGGAGGCGGAGAATGTGGTTCTCGTGACCACAAAGCCGAGACCGTCCGTAATCCGAAAGATTGACGAACGATTCTCCCAATACCAGGACCTGATGCAGTTCCGGTTCACCATAACATCCTGCCATGATGAATTGCTTAAGTTTTGGGAGCCGAATGCTCCGTCTTTCCAGGAAAGGATGAATTCCCTGATATATGCTTTCGAAAGAGGCTATAAGACCAGCGTCTCCATCGAGCCCTTCCTGGATTACGACCCGGAGCTTCTCGTGAGAGCGGTAGAACCTTACTCAACTGAATCCATATGGATAGGAAAGATGAATTACATAGCCGCAAAAGGGATTCAGGAACAGGATAAGCCTTTCTATGAGGCCATCCGCAGGAACTGCGCTTTAACCCGTTTGAAAGAAATTTATTCAGAGTTTAACGGCCATCCCAAAATCAGGTTCAAGGACAGCATTCGGAACGCCCTTGCAAAGGGCAAATAGCCAATACTACGAGAGGAGGAAATACCATGAGCAACGAACTTTACCAGAAGATTCAAAAAGAGGCAGAGGCATTGTTTTTGGCTAAGAACCCCGACTATGCCGGGGACGAATGGTCATCGAGCCTGAACCTCGTAAGGGTGATGTCCCTGGAACCGTGGGAAGGCGCTGTTGTAAGGCTCCTTGACAAGGTTAGCAGACTGGCTATCATTAGGAAGTCGAAGAAACCGATAGTCAAGGAAACCATCAGGGACACGTTCTTGGATGCAATCAATTATTCCATGATGGGCCTCATGCTGTATGACGAGTCCCAGTCCCCCGGGATTCAGCCCAAGCCCCAGACCCGGAAGTCTGGCCGTCCCCGCAGCAGGGAACGGAGGAAGAGAGAGGCCATGAATACCGTCCAACCCGCTGCACAGCCTTCCCTCCCGATGGAGGCTTCTTCGGGACAATAAAAGGAGCATGGCTTGGAAGACAAGAGACCCCTGAAAGACATCCTCACCATTGAGGAAGTCGCCGACTTCCTCCGTATGAAAAAGTCTTCTTTGTACGCCAAAGTGGAGGCCAGACAAATTCCCTGCCTCCACATTGGCCGCCTTCTCCGGTTTAGAAGGTCTGATATCGAGGTTTGGCTGGAGAAGCTTAAGGCCGAGCCCGTGGAGCGGCGGCGAAGGGCGGCTCCGAGAAGCTGCAAAAGAATCGATGTCGATGTGATTGTGCAGAGGGCCGTTGCGGAAGCGAAAGCCGCAGGATATAATTCCCATCAAGGGAAGCCGGACCAAATCAGGGGCCTCAGAAAGGAGGTTTAAGATGGGCCTTTATAAGAGAGGCAAGGTCTGGTGGATGTGCTTTTGCAACGAAGGGAAGTTCATTAGAAGGTCAGCGGAAACAGAAAGCAAAAAGACGGCTGAGAAAATTTATCACAAAGTGATGGCTGACGTAGCTGAGGGGAAGTGGTTCGACAGACTGCCTAGGCAAGACGCAACATTCAGGGAAATGATGGAGAAATACCTGGAAGAGCATGTATCAAAGAAGAAATCTCAAAGGGCCTATAGGGGATACGTGCAGAACCTTCGTGCTTTCTTCGGTGATTATAACCTTTCAGAAATCACGCCTGAACTGATTGATAAGTTCAAAGAGAAAAGACTGCGTGCCGGTGTGAAACCTGCTACAATAAACAGAGATTTGGCCATTTTGAAAAATGCCTTCAATAGGGCCATATACAAGTGGAACCCACCTTGGTTCAGACGGGACAATCCCATGAAGAGGGTGGAGATGGAGAAAGAGAACAACAAGCGAAACAGGTGGCTGAGTTACGAGGAAGAGCGAAAGTTGAAGGAGGTCTCCCCGCAACATCTGTGGGAAATTTGCCTATTTGCAATGGAAACCGGGCTGAGGCAGAATGAGCTTCTTTCTCTCGCGTGGCCTATGGTAGACATGAAACTAAGGGTCATCGTCATTTTAGAAACGAAGAACTGCGAACCAAAGGTGGTGCCTCTGACAAATACGGCGTTAGGAATTTTGAGAGACCGTCCAAAATCCCTAAAGACTGACTTGGTTTTCTATACATCTAACCATACCAAGTACACCGGTCGGAATGTGGACAGAATGTTGGCCATCGCCCTTGCTAAAGCTGGAATCAAGGACTTCAGGTTCCATGATTTTAGACATACGTGTGGCACTCGGCTTGTTCAGTCCGGGGAGGATCTGTACAAGGTTCAGAAGTACCTGGGGCATATATCGGGAGAGACTACGAAAAGGTATGCCCACCATTCAGTTGAGAGTCTAAGAGGAGCGGCAGAAAGCCTTGACAGATCGCGAAACAAATATCACAATTCTATCACAATTTCTAGCATTGCCAATTCTGGCTGTTCGGAAGTAGGTGAATTTGCTGAAAAAGCCCACGTAGCTCAATGGTAGAGCTGCTGATTTGTAATCAGCGGGTTGGCGGTTCAAATCCGTCCGTGGGCTCCAAATATCAATAACTTAGGCAATGTCTGATAATATTTGAAAAATTTTTGAATTATTTTTGAAGAATATTTGAGTACTAGGCTAAAGAACGTACCAATGTTGGACGAACTAAAAGATCTTATAAAGGTTGTTCTCGCCAACTCTCTAATGCGTGAAAGGGTGGAACGAGCTGGAGATATGTATTGCCCGATGTGCGGAGATTTTAGGAAAATGCATGTTCTCCCTGTTTATTCAAGGTCGAAAGCTGCAGGTACGGCGATAAACCTGGTTGGGGATATAGGACAACAAATTACTCCGTCACTTTTTTATTTCAACTGTGTGCAGTGCAATATGCTATTTACAGCTATTGTTTATCTGGGGCAAGGTGGGCCCGCTCTTGCTGTCTTTCCCTCTCAGTATGGTGGTTTGCGAACTACGCATACGCCCGAAGGGGTTGCATATTACCTTGACCAAGCAAGCAGATCAGAATCCGCAGGTGCAAATAGTGCCGCTATAGCTATGTTCCGCGGAGCCTTAGAACATATTCTTTTTGAACAAGGTTATCAAACTGGAATGCTTAACTCCAAAATAAACAAATTGGAAGAAGATATAAAGTGCATAATCCGATGCATTCTGGCCAGTCATTCCGATCCAATCTGGCCACCGTTGAAGGGGTGAACGAAGCGGCGCTGGATAATCCTTTTGAAGGCCATTACCCTCTTAAGAAACGTTTGAGGAGGAGTG
>JBEKDJ010000126.1:0-12485 GCA_050014415.1 Thermodesulfobacteriota bacterium
GCTCGCAAAACACATAGCTATTCCACATGTCAGGAGAAACCCAAAGAACATAGCATCGTGATCTTTCCAGGCAGCCTCCAGAGCTTCATCAGAGGCCATTGCCGGCACACTCTTTTCCAATCCGATGGGGTTGGGAGACTTCTCATAATTCCCCTGATCAGATACCTCCTCCTTCCTGCAACTATCACTTTGATAGATCCGAAAAGTAGTGTATATTACCAACTGGTGTTGTCGCTTCGTGGGCCTCTTTAAGGCGCAAACGGATTTGCTTATCCAGCGGAATATCGGCAACCTAAAAAATAGAACTTTCAACTTATAAAACATGAATTGATCGGGGTGTGAAGATGGAGATTATAGGTTCGGTTTTTGATTTTATTGAAAAGCTTCCGGTCCCGATGTGGTTATGGCCCGCGGGGTTATTTGCTTTTCTTCTGGCCATGCTCGTCTTTCATTTGACTTTGGAGGTGCGCCGTGGTTCGATGTGGAAAAGGGCAGCGATGACACTCGGCTTTGAACACAGGGATGAAGATACCTCCCTGGCCGACAGGTTTAAGTTCCTCGTTTCGTTCTATGATGTCGGTGGGTTCGATACGCGTTCATTTGACGTTCTGACCGGTGAATCAGCTAGCGCGCAAACCTGGCTTCTCGATCATGGCAGCGGAAAACCACGCACGTTACGGACGGCATGCATCATGCGCACGAGTGAGCTTCAAGCTCCGTACTTTCATCTTTGGCAGAGGCCGAGCCTAAGCCTCCGCCTGCGCCGTCCCCTTCAGCCGGAAATAGTTTTTGAAGAGGATGCCGATTTTTCCCATATCTTTGTCTTGTCGGCTGAGAACCCGGAGGCTGTGCGCAATCTATTCGTTCCCGTGGTGCGTGAGCACTTTAAGCGGATTTTTCATCGATGCCGAGAGATCGAGAAATTAAACAATGACTGGCTGACGATCCTAATGTTGCGAGTTTCTAACGGGATCGGACGATTCGAGGTCGAGGCTTCTGGTGACACGCTGAGCGTTCATCTCAGCCGCATCATTAACCCGCGTGGTGCGGCAGATTTCCTTGCATTGACCGCAGAGACGCGAGAAATTCTCCAGCGCGAGCAGAACGAAGCCAAAGTGGCCCAATAAGCTGATCTATTGGGTACCATGAGGATGGTGGATCGGGAGAGGAAGACGACGGCAGAATATTCTCAGGAAGATCTATCTAACGAAGGTTCTCCATGGGGATCTGTGTCTGGTCAACATGAAAAGAGAGAGTATGTGACTGGCATTTGAGCCTCGGTGCCTGGTGTGTTATCTTAGAGCTTATCCGTAAATAATGATTGCTTGTAATGTCCCCCTTTGGAAAAGGGGGATTTAGGGGGATTTGCCAATGGTTGACACGTTAAATCCCCCCTCGCCCCCCTTTACTAAAGGGGGGAAAATTATTTGAGGATAAGTTCTTAGTTCTGGAGATGAGGTCATAAGCAGTAGCCATACAGTAGCCATACAGAAAGGAGAGTAACATGAAGAAAAACACGGCAGCAGGATCACCCTTTTCGAAGTTGATACAGGTAGGGGTCGTGGTCAAGGATTTGGACAAAGCTGTTGAGCGCCTGTCGTCCTTGGGCATAGGCCCATTTACACCTATGCTTCTACCACCCGACGCGGAGCAATGGCTTCGAGGCAAGCCTCTCGTTGCCAAGGTCAAGATAAGTGGCGCTAGATTGGGCGAAGTAGAACTTGAGCTGATCCAGCCGGTTGAAGGAGAGTCCCCGCACCAAGAATTCCTGGATAGCAAAGGGGAGGGTATTCAACATATAGCGTTTGCTGTAGATGACCTTGACCAGGAAGTAGCCAAGCTTACGAAGCAGGGGGTTAGCGTGCTGCTCAGTGCTAATCTACCCGATGTTCGTGTTGCTTACCTCGATCTTGGCGTCGGCGGTCTCGTTACCGAGCTGATTCAAAGAAAATAGTGGAAAGGGGTAGTTTTATCCCCACCTCGTTCATTTCTACCTGGTCAGATACCTATTTCTTACAGAAATCGCTGGTTTTGAGAGCGACGTTGGAGTGAAGAGAAGTAGGTCTACTCGTTGACCTCCAGTGATCTTGGCAGTACATTACAGATTTTGAGTGGAATCATGAATCATAATGGTAAGGTTTCAGAATGTCTAACGGCTCATTGGTTTGATGACGGCGAGGACGAGTTCTTAAGAATAGGAAACACGACCCTCAGACTATAGAAAACATGGTTCTAGTAAGTTTGGCTCAGCCCCTGTTAACTAACTCCAAGACTGGCTAAAATCTTCAGTTGGGTGACAAAATTTCGATCAGGTGAGAATAATTTAGCCGCATTCATTCTTCGGAATCCTCTAAACATTTTTCCTATTTTACCTTAAATTCCGAATAGTTTAACTTGAAAACATCTGAATTTAGTTGGTTGGTACTTATTTTGCTTGTTATGAATACTAACCTACATATCATATGGAATGCATCCAAAATGCTTCGAAGCATCAGGTCCAAGCTCACCCTCTTTGTGTTCCTTCTCCTTATCTTCACCACTCTTGTATTCTCCCTCGCCACGGTCAAGATTATGAATCAGACCGTCCTGAATGAGATTATCAAGAGGGCGGAATCTTTGAGTAAAAACTCGGCTGCGGTGGCAGCATATAGTTTGATCTCCGGTGATGTGTTGGGTATGGATCACCTTGTTTTTAAAGGAAAAGAATCAAACAATGATGTGGAATATGTTGCTATCATCGACAAAAATACGAATGTTGTGGCCCACAGTGATATTAAGAAGAGGGGGGAGACTCTCAAAACGGCCGATGGAAATTTGATCAAGAGGAATGCGGATGGAACGGTTATCAGAGAGATCTCGCTTTCCTCCGGCAAAGTCTTCGAGATTTCCACCCCGATTGTTTTCAAGGACAGACTACTGGGGACGGTCATCGTTGGAGTGAACCAATCGGTGCTTTTGGAGGCCCAACGGTTAGCCCGTCATAGAATCTTCGTGACATTGATGGTCACCCTCTTGGCGGGTCTGATCGGCATTCTGGGGCTATCCTTTTTCATCACGAGGCCTATCAGAGAACTCTCCTCCGGAGTAGAAAAACTAAAAGGAGGGGAAAGAACGAGGCCTCTTCGGGTCTTCGCAAAGGATGAACTTGGAAAATTGACGGAAAGTTTTAATAGCATGAGCGAGTTGATTACGGATCAGAAGAAGGAACTATTCAAATATACTCAAGAGTTGGAGGAAGCCTATGTCTCCATCCTGAGAGTTTTGGCCACGGCCATTGACGCTCGGGACCCCTATACGCTCGGTCATTCGACGAGAGTGGCTTTACATTCTTTGATGATTGGTGAAGAGATTGGTCTCAAGGAAAATGAGCTTGAAGAACTTGAAATTGCATCTCTTTTTCACGATGTGGGGAAGCTCAAAACCCCAGATGCGATCTTATTTAAAAGTAGATCTCTGGATTCGACAGAATACGATGAGATGAGACACCATCCGGAGGATGGCGCAGAGATTCTAGCGAAGGTGAAATCGCTTCAGAAATATGCCCCACCGGTGAAGCACCATCATGAGTACTATAACGGAAAGGGATACCCGGACGGACTGGATGGCGACAGGATTCCCCTCTATGCAGCGATAATCTCCATAGCGGATACCTATGATGCCATGACTTCAACGAGGCCTTACAGGAAGGCCCTGTCCAAAGCAGAAGCCTTCAGAGAACTGGAGAAGGGGGCAGGAAGACAGTTTCACCCTGATCTGGTAAACGCCTTCTTAAAGGCGATAAAGAAAAGGGACCGATCATCGCCGCATTCGCATCTGTCCAAGGTGATATGAGAAAAGATTTACAAAAAAAAGTGATCTTCTCCCTGGGGATTTTCTTGTTTCTGTCCTTTTCTTCGTGTAGTTGGATGAAGAACGAGCAGGTACAAAGAGAGCAGCCGCAAAATCAAGTTGGTCATGCAGACCAGCAGGCTCAATCAGCCCTTGAGGCAGGGGAATTCCAAAAGGCCATTGATATTTACGAAGAGGTCTACAAAAAATACCCTGAGGATGCCACAGTTCGAAGTGGGTACATCAGGACACTGGAGTCAATCAGGAGCACCGGAGATCGAGATTTCGAAAGAAATCATTTCGAATTGGCTGGCAATATTTATGGGATTTTGGCGAAAAATTGGCTCCACTTTTCGGGTTTCAGTCCGTCCCTTTCATTCAACAGAGACTCACTGGAAAAGAAGATAAAAACGAGCAGGATTCTTTTGGGCGAAAAGCAGGCCTTGTCCTATCTAGCGGCAGGGGAATTCCAAAAGGCCATTGATATTTACGAAGAGGTCTACAAAAAATACCCTGAGGATGCCACAGTTCGGAGTGGCTACATCAGGACACTGGAGTCAATCAGGAGCACCGGAGATCGAAATTTCGAAAGAAATCATTTCGAATTGGCTGGCAATATTTATGGGATATTGGCGAGAAATTGGCTCCACTTTTCCGGTGTCAGTCCATCGCTCTCATTTAGCACAGACTTCCTGGAAAAAAAGATAAAAACGAGCAGGATTCTTCTGGGCGAAAAGCAGGCCTTATCCTATCTAGCGGCAGGGGAATTCCAAAAGGCCATTGATATTCATATAGAGGTCTACAAAAAATACCCTGAGGATGCCGCAGTGCGCAGTAGCTACATTAGGACACTGGAGTTGATCAGGAGCACCGCAGACCAAGCCTTTGAAAGAAGTAATTTTGAATTGGCTGGAGGTATCTATGGATTATTGCTAAAACATTTCTCCTCCATCACTTATTTCAACGGTTCCTATTCCTCTGACAGACGGGTTTTGGCCGAAAAGATGAAGACCTGTAAGAAAATCCTTTTTGAAAATGGCCTTGAGAAATATAGATCGGGCACCCTGGATCAGGCTATCTCCATATGGAAGGGTATCCTCGCCTTCGATCCCGAAGATCAAGAGATTAAGAAGACTTTGGATATTGCGATCCTGCAGTCGCATAACCTCGAGAAGACCAAGTAACAGGAACTTACTTCAGCTCCTGAGAGGAATCAGTCACAATCTCAAAAAGAAGAGGTTAGCCAAAATGGCTAACCTCTTCTTTCATTTGGTGGAGCAGAGCGGATTCGAACCGCCGACCTACACGCTGCGAACGTGTCGCTCTCCCAGCTGAGCTACTGCCCCGCATGCTGTGATTTCAATTTGTTATAAGACTGGTTGTTTTGCTGGTCCGCCCTATTGTGACAGATTTGTGACACTTTTTCCAGTGTGTCCACAGCACTTCTTAAACTCTCAGGGTAATGATGGGCATACCGCTGGGTCATCTGAGGACCCTTATGGCCTAAGATCAGCTGCACTTTATAAAGATCAACGCCATTCTGAACCATCCGTGTTGCAGCTGTGTGCCGCAGGTCATGAAATCTGAAGTCCATGACCGCAGCCTCCTTCAATGCTAACCTGAATGCCCTTTCAATGTTGTTATCTCGGATTGGAGTACCGTGACTGGTTGGAAATACAAGGTCGCTGTTGATAAGCCTTACCTTACAATCCCCACCCATCAAGGCATTGCTGTTTTTATCGAATTTACCACCCGCTCTATCCCTTGTTCCACAAGGGTTGCACGTGGTAGGAGAAATGCGGAGTTTACCATTCTATGCTATCACTACGTTGATACCACTCTCCAAGGAGGATCCTGCTATAGGTGATTTTCTCCTCACGCTGCTTCAAGTCGTTTATGCGTTCCCTAAACTCTGGTTCTGGTACTTTAGCAAACTTACGAAATTCGGAAAGACGCTGATGAGAAACCTGCCGAACTTCGGCATCTTTCTTTTTCCCACGCCCACCTGTTTCTGCTGGCACTAACTCTCCCATCCTTTTCGCTGCTAGAAACTTAATCTCCCTGGCATGGTTTTCTGAATCTATACCTAAACGATGAGCCTTTGCATAGGCTTCCAAATTGAGTAAGACGGGGGCTAAGAATTCGATGAAGGAGTGGCAGGGGAAATGTTTTACCTACTACTATTCACTTCCGCATCGTTCCGGAAGTTGAGGATTACCAACTCAAATAAAGGATAACGTCTGTGATTAGTGGGCGCGGACATAATATTGGTGGAACGCTTAGAGATTTGCTTGCCTCCCTCCACTGCAACACATTGCTAGACCCGTTGTCAACTAACGGCGCTTCTTCTTTGATAAAGAGTTTGGTTTATCGTTAATTGTATTCTGAATGTCTGGACACTCTGTCTTCTTTTGAACCCATCTGGCGCCGTGTCTTGTTACGCGAATTATATCTATTTCCCCGCCGACCTCTTCACTCATTGCGTTACTTTCTATCGAAATGAGTTTCCTTATACCTGCAATCGTATCAAGACCTTTCCAGAAATCTTCAGTTAGGTTGAGCGCGCGGATTGCGGCATTATGGCCGATAACCGAAGTGACAGATTTTGTCGCCGGGAGCGCTCCTGGACAACTCATCCCTTCGCGTTGAGTGATATGCACAGGTTCGGACAAAGGATTGATCGCGAGAAAGTTTATCACGCGGTACGCAGGGAAACCATCCTCAATGCCGAAAAAAACTATCTGCAAACACGCGTT
Source organism: Thermodesulfobacteriota bacterium (assembly GCA_050014415.1). Classification (GTDB taxonomy): domain Bacteria; phylum Desulfobacterota; class BSN033; order BSN033; family UBA1163; genus JBEKDJ01. The sequence goes on from JBEKDJ010000126.1 coordinate 6,585, forward strand.
CTCCCGCATAAACTTTTTTTGATAAAAATCTGGGTTCAGGAGCCGGCTCCATTCGAGCGCGACACTGAGTGGTTCGGTAATCAAAGCCTTAAATCTCGCAGCTTTTTCAATGTAGTTCCTCCCGCCCTTGCAACTTGCATCGGCGAGATTGTCCATATCTGGAATATCAACCCCAGAGATAGCAAAAAAGGTATTTCCTGCTTGCCTGATTTTACATTTAGTTCCTGCCGTTCTAATTTGCTTTTCCTTTCCATCGCTGTCGGTCGAAAAGGTGATGGTGACTATCTTACTGTCGGCCCCAACAACAACCTCCGAAGGTGTTCGTCTAATAACGATGCACGTTTGAGCAACCAAACAATGAACACCAGTACACATAATCAAAAGCACAACAAAGACCATAAAGGACTGCCGAAATATATAAGAGAAAAAGGCTTGTAATCTTTGACGATTGTAAAGCAGCACGTTTCCCAGGATGGAAAGGCTCCGAAAGATAAATGAATCGCCCGGGGTCTCATTAAGCACCTTCGGGCAATACCCTTTCATATCGCCCTCCTGCAGGTTAGAGGTTAGGATATAGAGTCTACTTAGCTACGGAAAGAATAACAACGATGCTAAAGTATTAAGATTTTTTACAGGTGCAAAATAGAAAATAAGGGAATCGTGCCACTAAACGTAATTCCGCAAAGCTCGCAATATGAAGAGTATGTCCAACCTCGATTAATAATTGAAACCTACAACTTCTGGGAAATTATGTCAACCGATGATTACAGGAACTACTCGACACCTCTAAGGATGGCCTGTCAGTCTCTGAATTGAGGAAGGAAGAGGTAGTTGAACGTAAAGAGTATAGGGATGACCTTTGGCCTGCAAACCTCAAGACCTGCTGTGCCAGGAGCAAAGAGTAGGGTTTCAGATATTCTCGATGGGGAGGTCCGGCCCCTATTGCGAGATACCCTATCCCCTTAAATAGCTCTAAAACGCCCTAACGTATCTGGAATTCGCTTTTGAATTCCTCTGTCGCTTCGTTAAGGGATTAAGCTATAAAGTCGGGTAGTTTCCCGGTCTTCTGAAGATTAGAAAATAGAGGTTATTTTCCGTATTTTTCTTCTATCTCTTTTTCTTCCCTTTGCCGCTGTTTTTTTGCAGCATCGAAGTATGCTTTACAGCGCCCAAGACCATAAAAAAAGATTATAGAAAATTCAGGATGTTCATCGTCAATAAAAGTCAGTTGAACTACCTTCCCATCTACTGTCTTTTGATTCTTCAGTGAATAGGGTTTCCCAGCTTTTTTATAGCTCTTAATGATATCCGCTGGGGTTTTATAAATATTAAGTCTATATTCAGAAACATTTTCACATTTCTGCTCGTCGGGCCCACGAAAGAGAACCCTATACCATTCCTCTGCAAATGCAAGGTTTATCGACCCCAAAATTAACACCACTGCCATTGATAGCACGATAATCTTTTTCACCTCATTTACCTCCTTCTTCAGAGATGGGGTTTCAACTTGTCTCCAGGCCATAAACCCACCTTATGGGTTAGAGGTTAATAATGGTGTGCTTCAGTTACGATTGTAGCGTACTAAATTAGGAACGGGATGTCAATGAGAATTGGGGGAACCGTGGCGAGAAGTCCACCGATTGAGTAACACGGGAGCCTAAAAATTCGATGAAGGAACTGGGGAGCATATTAAGGAACCGGAGATTACGGATTGGAAGTGAGCATAGCGACCGGCATCACCGGGCGCGGGCAACGGCACTGATAGTAACCATGCGAACTTCGCTACGCGCGCTCCGGTGCATACCATTGTTATGCGCCTTTTCCAAGAGCCTCAGTCCTCCTGCTCTGGCAGAAGATTGACCGTTTCGAGTATGAATTGTGCGGGAACAATCTCTGCCAAGTACACGGGCTGATTATTGTAAAGCGTAGCTTCCATCTTGGCGCTGACTAACCCGATTATGAAATGAATTGTCTCACCCAAATGATGGGAGCCATCATAGTACCTGCCCGCTTGGATGAAATATACTGGGCCGCCGCTGTTCCCATCATATATTTGGAAATCAAAGTAGAATTTCTTTATCTTCTTTGCTGGAATTAGAGGATAGGACGCTATTTTGCCGCTACGAAGAATTGGAAAGCCGCCAAGAGGAGATTGGACACCGAGCGGAAATCCTAAGCAAAGAAGTTCGTCGCCAGGATGAATTTCAAACTTCTCTAGACCGGCATCGTCACCGAGTAGCTGAGTTGGAATCAGAGAAAACTTCACCTCAGATGGCAAGGAGATATACATTGCTGCAACATCTACTTCTTTATCAGGATGTCGAACCCACAATGGTTTATTAGAAACGTCGAGAATCTGAAACTCGAAAGGGACTTTCTCGTATGCTCCATCTTCTTTCTGCTTTCTCAATATTATTACGGCCTTCTGGCCCTGAAAGGCTTCAAAGACATGAGCTGCGGTGACGAGTACAAATCGAAACACTTCTGGCTTCTTTTTGAGCGGACGACCAATTATAAATCCTGTTGCAAATGGAACCTTGCCCAGCTCTTTGCTTTGCCCGACTAGCATAAAGGTAGATTGCATAAGCAGAGTGTTAAGCTCAATGTCGCGCTGAGGTTTACCTGCTTCTTCTTTTCGTGGCTGTTGTGGTGCGCCTGTGGGATTATTCGGTTGTTGGGAAGATGCTTGAGGCTGAGGCTCGTTTCCTTGTTCAGCCCAAACACCAACTCGCGGTCCGAAGCCGAACCAGATTACAAGGGTTACTACAAGAATACGTTTCATAGCCCATTCCTCACATACTGAATCACCTGTAGGGCACACAACACCAGCCATTATCGGGAGCCGTATTTATCGGCGGTCCGGTGCATCCGGTGGTTAGGGCTAATAGTGTCGATGAATTCAAGTCAATCCGGGCTTTACTTTTCTTAGAACCAATATCTGTCCATTCCTAATCTCACACATCTTGTCATAATCCAAACGTTGCTCCAGTTTGTCGTCTTGTGGAGAAGCAATGACTGTGTTCGTAACGATATCTACAAAGTAATACTTCTCAAAAAATCTGTAGAACTGCGTCCCAGTATCTCGCAGATGCTCACGGAGAAGATTTTGTATTAGTTCTTTCCATGTGAAGGCTCCAAAAACAAATTCATTAACTTTCTTTCCATTGATGTATATCTGGACTGTCTCTGGATTTGGTCTATCGGTGTTTCTGATTTCGGATATCAGCTCCCTTCTCCTGAGCTTTGGCCTCCGATTACTCATTTTCCCTAGGAAGAGAAAGCCGGCTACTACAAAAATGAAAGATAAGGCGATGTTTATTATAGCTACGACGTAAGGGGGTATGTTTTTGTCAAAAATGTAAATCATGATGACACCGATGAGTGAGGTTATGACAACTGTGAAAAACCACACAGACAATCCCGTCTTTATGGAAAACACACCGTTATCCATACCAAAACTATCCTTCCCTAAATGCATTAAACACGGAGTCTTCTTTGAATGTCCTCCAATCGGGACATCTCTTTCCTTAGGTCCTGGACCAATTGTGCCACGATTTCTTTTTTTGGTATTTGGTCCCAATTGAAGGAAGGCGCACCAATAAGGCTAGAAGGAATATTTCCGAAACCTTCTGGGGCGTTTGAGAAAACTACTCCCTCTGGGTGTGAAATTATGGATAGACCCAAGTCTTTCCACATTGTGCCCATGTTATGGAGTTGGTTTTTGATGCGAGCAATGTTGTGTTCGGCTTCTTCTTGGTCGGCAAGTAAGAGTCCTCGTTCTTGTTTGTCCATATCTTCTCCTTTCACGTTTGAATTTGCTCGACTGCCTAACACTCAGTGCCACCAATGCCCCCGATTCCCGATTGAAATATACAGGTTTTATTTAAATTGGTCAACCGAAAACTTTAGGAAGAAAGTGGTAGCTCTCAAGGGAGAGTATGGGGATGACTTGCAGCCTGCCAACCTCAAGACCTACTGTTCCACAAGCAAAGAGTAAGGCTTCAGATATTCTCGATGGGGAAGTCCGGCCCTTGTTAAAAGATACCCTATCCCCCTTAATAGCTCCAAAACACCCTAACGTATCTGGAATTCGCTTTTGAATTCCTCTGTCGCTTCGTTAAAGGTGAATGTGCCCTTTGCGGTGATGAAGCGGAAAATCCTTTCATGGGTCCCGTTGTGGCTGATGTGGCCTCCAATCAACTTAGTATTTCCCATCATGCTCCGTAGGTCCGGTCTGGATTGAATGAGAAATTCCCACTTGCTTCTTATCTTGTCCATTTATTCCTTTCGGGGATCTCGTCCCTATCCCCCGTAACTATGCTTCCTGGTTCAAAGGGTCTGAGCCTAACCTTAGTTTTGTTGTCATGGCTGTAACCTTTCTTAGTCAAAAACTTGGAACACAACAAAAGAAGATAGGGGGATTGCCCAAAGCCGGTGTGCTCGAACTTTGAGCCACGCAATTCTAACAACAACAAAGTCATCTTCCACCTGAATAATTTCATCTTGGTGGTCTCCTAAATCTTTTTCGTAACGCATAGAAAAAAAACCACGTTCCGACTCAACTAACCAGCCTTTTTTGCCGATAAAACCGCCTAAAGCCAAATATTCTTTGTAGGTCATTGGTGAATCCTCCTTTAAGGGTTATCGGTTGATGACTCTCTGCAAAGGGCTAAGTAGTCCTCTGCCCCGTGGCTATCCGGTCCATACTCAAAGATACTCTTCCCAAAGGAAGGGGTTTTCTCTTTGTGGAATGGACAGAGAGCGGTATAGCCCCGCCCACTCTTCCTTCTCTTTTCCAAGTCCCCAAAGAGAGTTAAAGCATAGCCCCTGGCTAAAAGCCTTTCGCAAATCTCGTCTACTTCCCTAATCATTTCAAGTTACCCCTTTCATGAACTCATAAAAAAACGAACAAATTACTCAAAAAGATTGGCTAAATGGGATTGGTTCTTTTTCAATTTTCTCCAGCTCAGAAAACATCCTCTTAAATATCTCCATTACCTCCGATTCACTCTTTTTCCCAGTGACGGCACCCAAAGCCAGAATTGAAGCAGCTATTACCTTAGCATCATTATTGAATTTCATGATTTTTACCTCCTTTTCTCGAATGGTGTTTACAGCCTACACTTTAAAAAGGAAAATTGCTATCGCTTCCTGCTCCTACCCTTAACGATACTTAGCCGTTATTGCCCTTGTTTCGTAATCTTCTGCTGAATACCAATAGGAAGACCATTTGGCTGCTTCTCGTCATATTTGAGCCGTCCAACCTTGCTATACTTTCCCTTTTGTACTTTTTGCTTTTGTTTCATAGCAAAGCCTCCTTTCATCTCATAAATAATCTATATAAAAATCCATTCTTCAACTGCTTGCCAAAAAAGCGTCTATCTTCCTCTCCGGGGCCTGGGCTACCCGGTTCTCTCTTGGAAGAATAAAAGACAAAACCCCATTCCCTTTTCAAGAAATGGGGTCTAAATTCATCTCCAGACCATACACCCACCTTGCAGGTTAGAGGTTAATAATGGAGGGCTTCAGTTACGATTGTAGCGTACTAAATTAGGAACGGGATGTCAATGAGAATTGGAAAGGCTCTTAATTCAGTTGCGGTGACGCTCTGGTGACGGTTTTTCTGGAATGTAAGCTATTGAATTTGTTAGGAGTGAATGGTGGCGGTGCAGGGATTTGAACCCTGGACACTGCGGCTATGAGTTGCTGGAAGAGGATAACAAAGTCTATAAAAGACAGTTGGAAACTTGAATGACGGAGTCCCCTTGAGGGTGTGAAGTACTTCCTGAAGTCAACAATCCAGCACTTTAGCAAAGTATGCACAATTTGAATTGGTAATCATCAACGTCCCTTTTCTTGGCTCACAGCCTCTTCATTCACTTTGTTATTTCTGGGGTGGCG
>JBEKDJ010000127.1:0-12469 GCA_050014415.1 Thermodesulfobacteriota bacterium
CGCTCACCACAATGGCTCTTTACCAATGCAGCTTAAGGCGGTTTGAAGCCAGCTCCTGTAAACCGGCTCCGAGGGGCCTATCCCTCATCTTCCATGTACCTTCGTGGCGCACTTACACCTACTTATCTTTGATGTGAGCTAACCTTCAACCTTGATGATTACGGGAAGAAAGAAAGTATAACATAGAGTTGAGTAGCGCCGCCGACCACGGATCTGCGGGCGCGGTTGTAGTTCACTAGAATGCCGCCGTTGTATCCGGCATTCCCGGCGACTGCTCCAACGATTTGTTAGCACGCTTAGTATCATAATGATCGCGTTATTACTTACTAAGTCCAATACCGAGAATAGCCTCTACCTTCGGGATATATTCATTTCGAAATGAGGTAACTTCCATTTTTAATGACTGCAATTCTTCTGCTATTGGATGATCTCCAAAACTTATTGACCCGCCGCCAGGTGTTTCATCTATTCCCTTTTGCCCTTTTGCACTAAAAAGGCTGCATAATAGGCGGCCCTCTCTTATTGTAAAATTATTGACCTCCCATTCTTGAAATGAGGTATTTATCTTCTTGACTTTGAGCGTAAATATTTTACGTCCATTATGTAGCAATAGACAATGAATATAGTCGGAAGAATATTCAAATTGTATTTTCGCAACGAATTTAGGAAACCCCATGTTTTCAACACCAGGCCAACGTGCATCCTCTGTTGTCACTGGCATATGTAAATGCCACAGCCCAAGCAGATTTGGGATTCCTTCTCCAGATTGATAAGAAACTGGAATGGCGATAACAACTTCATTATATGGATATAGAATATCAATATGACGAAATTCATTTGCGCAAATAGATATTTCCCCTTTACCAATTGAACACTCTACTGGCGAGAGCTTTGAAGAAGGCAAAAGCTGTTGCACTTTATCTACTGGTGCCTGAAAACTCGCACTAAACATTGACCCATCAATGTAATGTGCGGGCATTTGCATTCTAATTCCTGTTAATGCATGAACAGTGTACCAAATTGGCTTTTTTAATGGTCTAAATACAGATTCGGTCAAGATTTGATTCAGATTTGGTCTGCCCATAATGTCCTCCTTAAAGCGTGCTAACAATTAATATACGAAATACTTATTTGTCCCGAATTTCGACCTCTACCATATCACAACCGATAGAGAGTTTCAAGCGTAAGTAGTTGTGAACATAAGAGATTTATTTTTACACTTTTCGTATTTGCTACGTAATATCATATTATACGAAATCCGTATAATATGGAATTTGATATCAGCCTGTATTCTCTAATGATTTCGGATTGAAATCTGCACTATTCAGATTAACCGGTTAGATAACGAGTACAGGAAGAAGTCAATGAGGCAACCGTCCAATATGTTGGAGGTGGTATTGGACCCCCTAAAACCGAGGATATCTTGCCAAATGTAATTCACTAAAAAGAAAAAGGAAATGTTTCTATTTGATCTTCAAACCGTAACTTTTCCGGTCTTGAAAAACACAACGTCCATAGCAGATATTGAAACTTCTTCGGTATTGTAATTCAAAATCTACGGAGACGATTCTGCCTCGCTCCCCTTCGGTTATCACTTACACTAATAGTCTTCCCTCTAAGATAGCGCTGGAAAGTAAAAATTACTGGAAAAAATATGTATAATTAAAAAGGCGAGATATTTTAGTCCACCCTTCATTAAATTCTTTTTTGGGGAAAATGTCCTGTCCTGCCATCCATTATCCTCTCGGTAATAAAATTAATAGAAAAACTAATAGTCATATTCCCAAGTAACTCCCCAACTTTTCTCTGTTTTTTCTAAAAAGGTCACCGGGGGCTTCGTATGCGATACGCCCGTTGTAAAAGATATACGCCCGATCGGCCAATGCTTGTGCCATTTCCAAATTTTGTTCGACCAGCACGATGGCCATTCCCCGCGAAATCAAATGACGACACGCCTGTTCAACCCTCTGGATGACAATTCCCGCTAATCCTTCAGAAGGTTCATCCATCATTAAAAGAGTGGGATTAGTGACCAAGGCACGCCCAATGGCCAACATTTGTTGCTCACCCCCACTGAGTCGTGCTCCTCCCACACCAGCCCGATTTTTCAGTTCCGGAAAAAGTTCGTACACGGCATCTAAAGTCCATTGGGATTCTTTCTTTTTTCGGAAAGCAAATTGTAGATGTTCATCCACCGTCAGCGAGGGGAACAGGAGCCTTCCCTGAGGAACGTAACCGATTCCCATGGCAGCGATTTCATGCGTCGGTTTTTTCACTGTTTCCCGACCATCAAAGACGATGTTTCCCATTCTCCTTACTGGCTGCAATCCCAAAACCGCTCGCATTAACGTGGTTTTTCCCATACCATTACGCCCTATGACCACCACCAGTTCGCCGGAATTCACTCGCAGGTCAATCCCCTGCAATACATGGCTCTTTCCGTAATAGGCATTAAGGTTGGATATCTCCAAGAGCGATTCAGCCATACCGATGACCGTTTGAATTTCGACTCAAGGTGTAAATTTCCTGTACCAGAGGATTCGCACGTATCTGTTCAGGAGAACCTTCTGCAACGATCGAGCCTTGGTGCAGTACCGACACCTGATCAGCAATACTAAATGCGACATCGATATCGTGCTCTATGATCACAATCGTAATTTTCGACTTAAGCCCTATGATCTGCTGGGTCATGAAAGACCGCTCCGTTGCAGACAGGCCAGCCATGGGTTCGTCCAGCAAAAGAATTTTGGGATCGTGGGCAAGGGTGATACCCAGCTCTAACTGCCTATGTTCTCCGTGCGACAACTCGTTGACAGGCACATTCAATTTTTCTTCCAAACCTATCTGATGGGCTATTTTCATGACACGGTCACATTGGTCGTTGAACTTCCTCCAGGACCGAAACAAGATGGCCGTTACCGATGCGGAGACTTCCTTCTGCCTCCAAGCAGCCAGGAAGAGATTCTCCTGGACCGTGAGTTCTTGAAAAAGATTTGACATCTGGTAGGTTCGTCCCATCCCCAACTGGATGCGCTTTCTGATTGGTTCATAGGTTAGGTTTATATTAAACAGAAAAACCTCGCCTCTGTCTAAACGAATTTCACCAGTGATGAGATTATACAGAGTGGTCTTTCCCGCACCATTGGGTCCAATCAATGCCCGGCTCTCACCCGCATAAATCACAAGATCAACATCCTTGACCGCATCGATCCCCCCAAATGATTTGGAGACATTCTTAAGGATGAGTGCACGCGTATGATCGGACCCAGTGGATGCCAATTCAGTCATTTTCTTCCAATCAATCTTTCCAGCCCTTATTCTTGTTCAGGGTTTCAACATAGTCCTTACCAAAATACTTTTCAATTTCCTTGAAGTAGGCTTCTTTGTCACCCGGGGGATAGTCGCGAGCATTGGCTGGACCAGCCATGTATTTTTCGGGTATATTGGCGTATGGTCCAAACTGCGAGACATTGGTATAGGTCTTTACGGCGATGTTCATGAGCCGCCCATCCTTTTTTATGACTTTCTTGATGTAAACGTTTTGCACAGGATTACCATACTTATCGAAATAGAAAGGACCTCGGGGCGATTCATCCGCGCTCATTTTTACCTTCCGGATTGCCGTAATGAAGGCCTTAGGGTCATCCACCTTACCGCCAATAGCCTCCATTGCCTTGAAGGCCACGTTCACAGCATCGTATCCCTGAACCGACATGACGCTAGGGTAATATCCGTAAGCCTTGTTATAGCTTTCTCTGAATCTTGCGTTGGCCTGTGACGGGTTACCATCGTAGTAGTGGAGTGAAGAATATACGCCCAGAGCCATATCCCCAAGTTCAACCAACATGGGAACTATGGGAACATTGGCCTGACCCAGAATCTGAGGATATATCTTGTCCAGACCGAACTGATACCATTGTTTAAAGAAAGCCACTACCTGAGCCCCGCCAGAATTATTCAGCACGGCGTCGTATTCCTTTTTCATACCTGTCAACTGGGCCATGGTGGAACTGAAATCCACCGCTTCCACAGGATGCCATATCCTTTCCACTTTTTCTCCGCCATTCTCCAGAAATCCTCTGATGAATCCAGCCGCCTGGTCCCAGGGATAGGAATAGTCCTGACCCACCATAATTATTTTCTTGTACCCCAAATCTTTGGCACAAAACTTTCCAAAGTGAAAAATCACCTGTGGCCCTGTCCAACCAGGCCGGACCAGGCTAAAGGTTGCATGCCGCATCGTCATGTCTTCAGGGGCCGAATAACCGACCAGGATGGGAATGTCCGGGTTGCGGGCTGCCCAGTCCACGGCAGCATCGCCTTCAAAGCCGAGGGATGGACCAATGATCAGATGAACTTTATCCCGGTTCTTCAAGGAGTCAATCTTTGTCCTCATCACCTCAACATCTGCCTTGGTGTCTTCGATGAAAAGCTTGATAGGTATCCCCTTGAATTTATAATCTTTTTGAGCAAGGGCGAGTTTAACCCCATCAAGAACATTTTGGCCAAATATTGTGGCCCAGCCGGTGTAAGGTCCAATGGCACCGATACGGATTTCGCTGACGGCATAAGCTGTATGGAACGCCCATAAAGTGAAGAAAAAAACCGCCATGACAATAAGAAAAGCCTTTTTCCTAACCATCTTTCTCCTCCTCCTTTCATGATTTAGAAGTGTTATGTTAAGTTTCCCCATTTTGGGATACCGCCGGTAAGGCATCCTCCTAAAGCCGAACCCGCTATAACCTCTTTCTAACTTTCCTTTTCCTCCTTTCCTGATTTAGAAGTGTTCAATAAAGTTTCCTCGCTTTGGGATGCCGCCGGCCAGGTATCCCGGCTAAAACCAAACCAGGCAGCAACGGGGTAAATAAGTGAACCCCAATACTTCCCGATGGTTCCCACAATTCCTTGCCGCGCAAACATAATAACAATCAAAAACATAATTCCCATGAAAAGCAAGTATCGTTTGGTAATTCCGCTAAGGACCACATCCAAGATCTTCAAAATTCCTGTCCCTACAATTGCACCCGCCAAACTGTTTATCCCCCCCAGAATGGCCGCCAACAAAGTCTCTACGTTGGTCGTCAGAGAAACCGAATGGGGATTGATCAACCCCGTAAAATAAGTGAAAAAGATACCTCCCAGCGCGGCTACAAAGGCTGCAAAAACAAAAGCTGCGTAACGCAATAGAGCTACCCGGTATCCTAAAATGGCCATTCTGGTCTCGCTGTCTCGGATTCCCCGCAGCATTAAACCAAAGGGCGATCTCTTGAGAGCCATGAGAAAACAGGCCGCGCCGATAAAGAAGATCAGCTGGAAGAAATAGAAAGCCTTCTTCGATTTCTCCATAGAAATTCCAAAGATCACCGGCGCGTAGACATTCATAAGGCCTGTGTCTCCCTTTGTTACGGCGGACCATTGGCTGGCCAGCGCCCAGACAAGCTGCCCCAGCACCAGCGTAAGCATCAAGAAGTAAATCCCGCGGACTCGTATGATCAGCAATCCAAACAGACCTGCCCCAAGAATGGCCATCACAATACCTACCAACGGGGGAATGGGGAAAGGGAGCCCATACCGAGTTTGCATAAGGGCTACAAAATAACCGGAGATCCCAAAAAAGGCGGCCTGCATCAAAGAAACCATACCGAGTTCACCAGCCAGCAAGCTCAAGCTCATGGTCAACATCCCGAAATACATAATCCTGATGACCATCATGACAAAGAAATCCGATGTTACCCAGGGGATCAAGATGAGCAACCCGGTTACCACCGCCGCTAAAAGGATCTTCCGAAATCGAAATGTGTTCTTATCTGTCATGCCCCTTTTCCGAACAAGCCCTGAGGCCGGATCGATAAAATGATGGCCACAGGGAGGAACAAGACAAACAGAGAAAATTCGGGGATAAAGGCCATAGAAAAGCTATAGATCAAACCTGTGATCAAAGCACCGATGATGGTCCCACCCAGGCTGCCCATACCCCCAATAATGATAACAATCAGGGTTAAGGTGAGAATTCTCCAGTCTTCTCCAAGGGCTAACATCATGAAGGTGCCGCCGACCACTCCAGCCACCCCGGCCAAAAACCCGGACAAACAAAAAACAAAGGTGAAGAGTTGCCGCACATTTATCCCCAGGGCAGAGACCATTTCAAATCGGTCAACTCCCGCCCGAATGGTTATTCCGAGGTTTGTTTTCTTCAAGAATAACCATAGACTGCATACGATAAGAAGTGCCAAACCAAACATAAAGATCCTGAAGAGGGGGTAGTTCAGATCGATAAGGGGGATCCGCAGAGCGCCATCTAAAGCTTTGGGAATCTTAATGGTCCTTGGATTCCCACCCCAGATTACCAGGATCAAGTCGGCAATGATGATGGCTACGGATAAAGAGATCAAGGTCTCAATCAGATCATAGCCACGAGCTTGCCTCAACAGAAAACGCTCCTCGAAAAACGCTAATGCCGCCATACATAAACCACCGACCATGACCCCCAACACCCAGTTCTCACTAAACTTCAACACGGACAGGCCAACAAACCCCCCGGCCAGATAAAATGCCCCGTGGGTGAGGTTAACGACCCGCATCAAACTAAATGAGAGGGTCAGACCGCTGGCTGTGACGAATAAGAGGGCCGCCAGAGTCAATCCATTGAGGATCGACATGAGCAAGAGCAGGGACACTACGTTCTACTCCCTTTTCAATTGACCACTAGATATCCTGCTTCCTCCAAAATGCCTCATCATTTTTTCATTTTTATTCTTTTGAATTTCGCAGTTTGCTCCTTGATGGCAACTTCGGTGGGCAATCTCTCCATGCTCGAAGCGCCATAGAAACCATGAATTCCTGTAGTATTCTGCAAAACGTATTCTGCATCCTCTGGCTCTGCAATCGGACCACCATGGCAAAGGCATATCACATCAGGATTTACGCTCTTAGCTGCGTCACAAAGTTCCTTTACTTTCTTGGGGGCCTCTTTCAATGAAACCGCTGTGGAAGCACCAATGGAGCCCTTTGTGGTCAGACCAAGATGGGCAACGATAACATCAGCACCTGCCTTGGCCATGGCCTTGGCTTCATCGACGTTGAAAACGTAAGGAGTCGTAAAAATATCCATTTCATGGGCTGTTCTGATCATATCAACTTCGAGGCCGAAACCCATACCCGTCTCTTCCAGATTTTGTCTGAAAAGACCATCGCAAAGGCCTACTGTCGGAAAATTTTGAACACCGGAGAACCCAACCTCTTTTACCTCTTTCAAGAATACATCCATCAAACGGAATGGATCGGTGCCGCATACTCCAGCTAATACGGGGACTTTTTTCACAACCGGCAGAACTTCGTTGGCCATTTCCATCACGATGGCGTTGGCGTCGCCATAGGGCATGCAGCCAGCCAGGGAACCGCGTCCCGCCATTCGGAACCTACCGGAGTTGTAGATGACGATCAGGTCAATCCCACCAGCCTCTTCACACTTCGCTGAAATCCCCGTACCTGCACCCCCTCCGATAATAGGCCGTCCCTCACTTATCGCCTTCTTAAGCCTTGACAATGTTTGTTCTCTGGTAAAAGCCATTTTTTCTTCCTCCTTTCTGGGAATTATTTTTGGGTCATTAACTCCATTAACATTTCCACTGCTTTTTGGGAAAAGGCCTCTTCGTTGATATTGCAATTCATCTCAACAACTTGAATTCCAGGCTTGACATTCTTCTTTATCGCGTTAAACATTGCCCGATCGGCTTCAGGCCACCAGAAAATCCCTCCTTCATTATCAAGCATAGAGACACCCTTTAATGGTAAGAGAAAGGCCACTCTTCCTTTTGAGGCGTTTGCTTTTTGGGCAAATATCTCTCCCATTTTTGAATTTTCTTCTATGTTGGTCCTCATCAAAGTCACCGAGGGATTCCATTCATAGCAAAGTCTGTCCTTGTATTTTTCTGGAACAGTGTTCTTAGGACCGAAATTGACCATATCAACACATCCTGGAACGATTAAATGTGGAATACCCGCTTTTCCGGGAGCATCCAATCTGGTGTCTCCTGCACTATATACCCCACCACAAAGCTCATCCGCCCACTCTGTGGTGGTTATATCCAAAACAGCATAGACGAATCCTTCATCTACCAGCCCCTCCATAGTCCTTCCGCCGGTTCCTGTGCAGTGAAAGACCAACACTTCATATCCCTTGCCTATCAAACTATCTCTGCAATGATCCACACAAGGCGTCGTGTTGCCAAACATAGTTGCGGCTATAATTGGTTTTTGATCCCTAGAGGAGGTGTAATCCATTTTAACCATCCCACAAATCGCGCCAGCAGCTTCCTTGAATATTTTTTCACTGATCTGGTTGACACCGGCGACATCCACAATGGATGGGACCATGACCACATCTTTTACATCCACATAGACGGAAGTATTGCCAGAGGCGACTGTAGAAACGATCACTTTGGGAACACCAATGGGGAGAGTCCTCATGCCCGAGGTGATTACGCTTGTACCACCTGATCCACCCATACCGAACACACCGTCAAATCTGCCTTCCTTATAAAGCTTTTCACAAAGGACCGTCACACCCCTACTCATTACCTTCATCGCTACTCCGCGATCTTTGTCCTTTTGCAATTGGTTGATATCACTTCCACCGGCTTTAGCCACTTCTGCGTTGTCGATATCGATAAGGAATAAGTCCGTCTTTCCCAACACACCAATATTCATAGTCAAAACTTTACAATCTTGTATTTCAATCAGTTTCTTCACAAAAGTGTATTCCTCCCCCTTCACGTCGAATGCTCCGATTAATAAGATAGTCCTTGACATTTCGTGCTCCTTTCTTCAAACAACATTATTATTCAGTAGATAAGCCTTCATTGAATATATTCATAAAGGCAAGTTTCATACCATGACCGACGGACCTTAAGTTGGGTTTTAATTAAATTAGTGATAACAAAATGTTATGTTTTCTATTGATCTTTCCGTGGTTGCCTTTTTGTAATAATACCGGTATAATTCTCAGATTAATTGTTTCCACATGATACACTTTTGTATATTTGGTAAACGTTTGTAACCCTAATAAGGATACATTTCGTGAACGATCAGACGATTAAGTTCCATTCTATTCTTCGAGACGCGCGATCGGGACGTTTTCCGCTGATTTTTGCCATCCCAGGTTCAGGCCAGATAGCTCGTTATGCCATGGAGGGCGGCGCACATTTTCTGATGGTGTTAAATGCAGGTCTCTATCGGATGGCTGGCGTCAGTTCGTTGGGGTCGTTCATGCCGTTTGGGAACGCCAATGATCAAACGGAACATCTGCTGCGGAATCAGATTATCCCTCGCGCTTATAAAGTTCCCATTGTGGCTGGTGTCATGGCAAATGATCCGGTTTTGCCACTTACAACCCGTTTCAGACGATTGCAAGAGTTAGGGGTTGCCGGCATTACCAATTGGCCTGCGGTGGGACTCATTGATGGCATATTTCGAGAAATTCTGGAGCGTGAAGGGCTCACAGTGAAGGCTGAAATTGAGATGCTCATGGAAGCCAAGAAATCAGGTTTTGTCACCTTCGGATTCGCCTTAGACGCAAAAGACGCGGCTGCAATGGCTGATGCAGGGGCAGATGGCCTGGTATTAGCCATAGGATGGACACATGAAACGCTTGATATCCATGAAAAAAGCGATCGAATCCAGCACGCTGTGGTAAAAATCAATAAAATGATTGAGGTTGTCCTAGATACTGGGAAAGACCCAGTTTTTATCTTCTATGGGGGTGCGATAACACTGCCCGAGGACACTGCCGAATTATACAAAAGAACAAGGGTCCACGGCTATGGTGTCGGTAGCGCATTAGAACGCATACCGATTTCGAGACTCATTACTAACATTGTAAAGCAACTCCGTTCTATTCCACGGTATATAGAAACTCCATCCGACGGGGAAGGTTTTGGAGAACTGGTCGGCTCCAGTCCCATCATGTTAAAATTATATCACCTTATTAAGCAAGTGGCACCTTATGACGTCAATGTGTGCATAGAAGGCGAGTCAGGCGCAGGCAAGGAACTTGTTGCCCTTCAGTTACATCATTTAAGCTATCGCAACACTCAACCATTTATCACTCTGAACTGTGGTGCCATTCCTGATACACTGATTGAAAGCGAACTGTTTGGGCATGAAAAAGGTGCATTTACCGGCGCGATGGCTAGACGACTCGGGAAATTTGAGTTAGCGGATCGGGGAAGCCTCTTCCTAGATGAAGTGGCTGAATTAAGCCCAAAAGCTCAGGTAAGCCTCCTCAGGGCCATACAACAAAAAGAAATATCCAGAGTCGGAGGTGAAAAAGCAATCCCGGTTGACGTTCGGATAATCGCCGCAACCCATCAGAATCTTGAAACCTTAGTGGACAAGGAACGATTTCGCGCCGATCTATATTTCCGGCTGAATAATATAACGATTAGAATTCCTCCTCTGCGGGATCGCCTCCAAGATATTCCAGCTCTTGTCAATAGATTTCTTATCGAACTTGGACTTCAATTTGGGAGAAAAGTTCTAGGGGTAACTCCTGACTTTGTAAGCCGTCTCATGAAGCATTCGTGGCCTGGCAATGTTAGAGAACTCAAACACGTCTTGTCTCGAGCTATCCTGCTAGAAGACGGGCCCATCTTGGAAGGAGAAGATTTTTCCCCAAAACCTGTTTTTAACCTCCATGAATCTTCACAGAGATTTTCTCTCACCTCAGCTCCGTCAGTCAGCGATACTAAAGGAAACCTTTTGATCAGTGCATTGAAGGCCACTGGCGGCAACAAATCAAAGGCCGCCAATTTACTAGGAATAAGTAGGAAAACCCTGTACACCAAGCTAAGAAAGATGGATCATCTCACAATGAGATGATGATTTGAAAGGATTCAAAGAATCATTAAATTATGCAATGCAGAACTAATGATAAGAACTCGCTTTGGGGTGAGTTGAATATACGAAAACCGGAGTTGAATGTCAAGAGAAAAAAAACACAAGATATGGGGTGGCATCAGCATCCAGAAGAGATTGAACATATCTTGCCAGAACCAACACCCCACCCCACGACCGGTTTTGTGTAGATATCGTTTGAAAAATTATATCTCTTTCGGCTTGATAAAGTGATCATCGTGACCTACAATACCGGGTAAAATCCCGGGAGATGGAGCGAATACGGTTCGTTTATCAATGAGCGGGGGTCGCAGATGAATCTTAGCGCTCCTGTAAAAAGATAAATCATATCCACAGAGACAGAAAGGAGGGCAAAGATGAAAAGAGCGTATGGGTCGGTAGGGGTTGGGTTTATCGTTTTATGCGTGCTCGTTATTCAAGGATGCGTGGTTAGAGAGACTTACCCCCCACCTTCCGGTCAAACCTTTCACCACGAACAGCTGCGGGTAACTGAATTGACGATGTCTCCTGATCCGGCCAGGGAGGGCCAGAAGATTAGGTTCTCCATGCTGATAGTGAACGATTCCTCTTTCTCGAGAAGGGTCGGCATTGCGATACGTGATGGTGATGAATTAGTAAGCGAGGTCTCTGACATACCGATTCGTTCCGGTTCCAATCGAATCAGATTTCCTTACAGCGGTTACCGATTCAGCCGGCAAGATCATTGTTTCGTCGTTTTAGTCGACATCGAGCGGAATTATAAGCCAGTAGACCTTGCCAGGAGATTCTGCGCTGAGCGGACCAATCGGGGGTGGACTCTGTCGGGGAACTGATAGGCAAATATGACTAAACGGAAGAATGAAGCATAATCTTATTGCAGGGTCAAGGAATGGCGAGTTACTGTAGGTGTCCCCTTGGCTGTATCTGCCGTTTCCACTTGTACAAAAAGGAGTCAGCAAGGAAGCACCCCAATATCTTGGGTGCTTTGGGAATCCTCAAAAGCGTGGATATCTTGCCAAACATAAATCCCTGAAAAGAACAAGGAAATGTTTCTATTTGATTTTCAGACCGTAGGTTATTGGGTTTCAAAAAACGCAACAAAGATAGTAGGAATCACAACTCTTTCAATATCATGAGAAAGGCGGTTCCGCCTTGCCCCCTCGGTTATCGCGTCCGCCTATAACTTCTCGGTCCGGAATTGATCAGGAACTGAAGATTTGCGATTGAAAGAGAGCCCCGCTCACAGTCACCCACTTGGCCGCGCCGGGTGATGATCACTGAACTACCAGCAACTCGAGAGTATATCAAACTCCGCCGTTGCATCAGTAGGATGGGTCGGGGCATGCGCTGGCTGACCACCTTAATGCCTTGGAATCGGCATCTGCAAAATACCTATCCTGGCCTCTCTCATTATACCCCGCCTTTGGAAATGATTCCTCCCCCTTCGCCTGTTCCTTTGCTCCTTGCTATCTTTCGGGTGCGATACCCCTCATAATCAGGCACCAGACGATCATACTCTCCGTCCATTAAGGGAGAAGAAATCATGAAATCAGCGGAAGCCCGATTGCAGGCAATC
>JBEKDJ010000128.1:0-12898 GCA_050014415.1 Thermodesulfobacteriota bacterium
GCAGGGAGAGACCCAGCTCCATGACATGAGGGTGTTCGACTCCTTCGCGCAGAGTACTCGGACCTCCTTGAACCGGATACATCCTCAACTTTTTGTGGACAAAAGCGGCCTTGATGTTCGAGGCCTCATCCAGAAGGGCCGAGAGACCAAAGGTTCCCCCTCCATCAGGAATCCACTCCTGAATCAAGGGAAAAGGATAACGGTCATGAACCTTCTGGTAAGAGGGAACAAGATCTTCTCTCTTCCTCACATAAACGATGCCAAATGAACCGGAACTGATGCGGGGTTTAATGACAGCCGGAATCGGGATCGAATAAAGGTTTACTCCCTCACCCTCCCCTCTCCCCCCAGAGACTGTGTCACAATTCACCGTTCGCCCTTCGACACACTCAGGATGAACGGCTAAGTAATTGATTTTTGATGTGCCGTGGTCCATTCGTGGTGAGCTTGTCGAACCATGAACGGACTTACGACACTGTCTCCCAAGGGAGAGGGAGACAGCCCCGTTGTCCCCTTCTCCCTCGTGGGGCAGGTTAAGAGCGGGGGAAGTGTAAAATGTCTTTGGCGTTGGAATCCCGCGGGCTTCTGCAAACCGAGTGAGATTACCAATAAGTAGATAGGTATATTGGGAAATCTCGGACCGGTGCCGCGCCAACAGAAGGAGGGTCTCCTCCTCCATAGGGAAAAGGCATTCTGTTTGGTTTTTCTTGATCTCTTCTATCAGAAATTCGATGAATTGATGGGGGTATCGCCGTGGAGACGGGTAGACAATACGACGGGCACAGTATTTCGAAAAGAATGAGGTGTTGAGAAAAGTCCTTTCACCCACAGTGACATAGACCCCTCTGCGCCCAAGGGATCGAACCACTGCCAAACTCTTTCTCCAGTGTCCATCTGTGACCAGAACGCTCATCGCCTAAGATTTTAGATTTCCGGTAGAAGATTGCAGATTTAAATCCAAAATCTCAAATCTGAAATCTCACATTTAGATAAGTCCGTCATCCGCCAGACTTCGATAGCTCTCCCCAGCCATGATGATGTGGTCGTAAACCTTGATGCCCAGGAGCCTGCCTGCCTCGACCAGCTGCTTAGTCACCCGGAGATCCTCTTCGCTGGGCGCGGGATTTCCGCTCGGGTGATTGTGGATCAAGATGACTCCTGCTGCAGGCTCCAGAAGAGCCTCTCGAAAGACATCCCTGGGATGGACGACGCTCGCGTCGAGGGTTCCCTCTGAGATCGTAACTTCCTTGATCAATCGATTGGCCCGGTTGAGGAGAAGGATTTTGAAGACCTCTTTTCTCAAGTCTCTTACCAGAGGAAGATAGTGATTTGCAACATCGAAGGACCGCTTGAAGGATTTCTTGGCCGTTTCCCCCTGGGATTGAATCCGTCTCGATAACTCAAAAGCAGCAGACAGGGTGGCGGCCTTGGCCGATCCTATACCCTTGACTTTCATCAATTCTGAAGGAGCGCGCGAAAAGAGTCTCTGGAGAGATTCGTATCGTTCCAGGAGTTCCCTCGCCAGGTCGATCGCCGTCTTCTTCATCGTTCCCTTTCCAAGCAGAATTCCTAGAAGCTCTGCTTCCGTAAGATATTGGGGACCATGCTGAAGCAACCGTTCCCTGGGTCTCTCCTTCTTCGGCCATCGGGTGATTCTGTACTGGGATTCGACCATAACCTCTTAGGGCGAAGCAGGAACTTCTTTCTTCTTCCCGAAAATCTTGCAGAGAAGGATGCTCAATTCATAGAGGCCAATCAGCGGAACGGCAGTCAGCACCTGAGTGACAAGATCAGGAGACGGGGTAACAACGGCAGCGAGGATGAAAACGAGGAGGATGGCGTATTTCCTCTGCCGGGCTAGCATCTTTGCATCGACGATTCCGATTCTTGCAAGGAGTACCAAGACCACAGGAAATTCAAAAACGAGACCAAAGGCCAGTAAAAACTTCATGCTGAAAGAGAGATACTCCTTCATGCTTGGCATGGGCTTGATGAAGTCCGTTGCATACCCTAAGAGGAACTTAAAACCGACCGGGATGGCAACATAATATGCGAAGAGAACTCCCATGGCAAAAAAGAGCGAACCGCCGAGGACAAAAGGGATCGCGTATCTCTTCTCTTTTTGATACAGACCCGGAGCAATGAAAGCCCAGATTTGATAGAGAACGAATGGAGAGACCAAGATCACGCCCGCGATAAAGGCCACTTTCATGTAGGTGAAAAAGGCCTCTGCCACACTGATAAAGATCAGTGAACCTCCGGCGGGCATGACCTTTATAAGCGGTGAGGCAAGGATATTGAAGATAGAGTCAGCAAAGGCATAGCAGAGAATAAACCCTCCCCCGATGGCGATAAAGGAGAGGATCAACCGCTTCCTCAACTCTTGAAGGTGACCGGTCAAGGAAAGTTTCTTCTCATCCATGGGAAGGAGTTCCTTCCTTTTTCCCTTCTGGTTCTTCCCTCTTTTCCCCTTCGACCTTTCCTTGTTCTCCGATCGAGGAACCGTCCCCAGGGCCAGAAGTTTCAACTTGAGCAGACGCCTCAATATGCGTTGGCGTCTCTATGGTTGCCTCTGAATCCTTGGAGGGCTCTTCCGCCAAATGTGCCAACAGATTCTCTTCGGTGAAGACACTCTTCATCTCCTCCAAATCCCTGGTCTCTGCCTCGAAACTCTGCTTTACCTCATCGGTCGCTTTTCTGAACTCCTTCATCGCCCTGCCAAGACCTTTGGCCAGTTCGGGAAGTTTATTGGGCCCAAAGATGATCAGAGCAATCGCCAAAATGATGAGCAATTCCGGAAATCCGATATTAAACATGAACCCTCCTTTGTTCTCCTTATACCATAACTTTTCTCACGATTTCAATGGCTAGTGCAAGACCCAGATTCAAAAAGCAGACGGATTGAGTTTTCCTTACAAGGATGCTATAAGAAAGTTGCCAAGAGAGAATGACTTCATGACGACGATCCACATCAATGTGCCGTATGCCATGCTTCTTCAGCGCATCGATTTTGCAATCAAGAATCGCATCAATCCAGAAATCTATTTCAGCGCTGAAGATTTGGATGCCTGCCGTGACGAGGATGTCAGACATTTAGCCGAGATTCTCAATCAAAACGGATTGGAGATTACTGTCCACGGCCCGTTCATGGATCTGAGTCCTGGCGGAGTCGATAGAAAAGTAAAAGAGGTTACATCAGATCGAATCTCGAAAACAATCAAACTAAGCCAAACCCTTAAACCGAAGACGATCGTCTTTCACCCGGGGTATGAGAAATGGAAATTTGATGGAGATGTGAAGCTTTGGCTCCATAGCAGCCTTCAAACGTGGAGACCTTTGGTCAAGAAAGCGGAAGAAATAGGGCTGACCCTCGCTATCGAAAACGTCTTTGAAGAGGCGCCCGATTCACTCAGAAGTCTTTTGGAAGAGATCGATTCACCCTGCTTCCGATTCTGTTTCGACACCGGCCACCACCATGTTTTCAGTAAGACCCCTCTCTCCGTCTGGATTGAAGTCTTAGGTAGATTCCTGTGTGAAACCCACCTCCACGACAATCACAAAGAGATGGATGAGCATCTGCCGATGGGTGAAGGAGATTTCGATTTTGACCAATTCTTTTCCCTCCTGTCACGATCTCAATTGCACCCCATCTACACAATCGAACCCCATGAGGAAGCTCACCTTTGGAAGGGACTGAAAGCAGTGGAGAAGTACATAAGCACGAAATCCTAAATAAAAATACTACTAAGAACCAATTAAGAAAAGGCAGGATCTAAACGGCCCTGCACCTTCACCACAACCCTAAATCAATAAATGGCGTTGACGATCAGCGGGCAACTCGTTCTTGGGCGCTATAATCAATGACCTGCTCATTCTTGCTGACATTCTATATTCCCTATACTCGAATCCATTAAAGCTTTTCCAGTTTCCCTTTCAATCGATCTATTTCAAGTTTTAGTTCCTTAAATTTACTTTCCATTTCCAGCATCTTGCCCCGTTCCGCACGGATGAAACGGGTGTACGGAGCAATCGCTTCTTGGATACGCTCAATGCTATGATTGATTTCCTTTTCAAACTGGCTACGTAACGTCTGAATGAGTTGAGTACGCACTCCAGCGATTCTCTCGATCAACTTCATCTTGCCCTGGCGGCGTTTGGCAGGAATGATGAAAAGCCCAAGGGCAGCGATGACGCTGGCCATGACCACACCCGTCACGTCAGCAACCGCCGTCGTGGCCAATACCGTTACAAGTGCCCCCAAACCCAAGGCACCTGCTCCCAGTGCTGCTGATGTCGTAACAGCCAATTGAGCATGTTCTGCAATGGCTTTGGATTCTTGACTCTTGTCGTAACTCTCCACCACCCGTCTGGCTTCCCGCCCAACCTCATCAATAAGTCGCTCCCGATCGTATTGAAGGCTACCTGGACCCACATCCCCCATGATCCGGTCTCTATGCTCGCGTCGTCGTGCGGCCAGGTGCTCGGTGACAGCCTGCCACTGGCGGAGGTCAAACTCTACCATCCAGTCGATCAGAGCAGTCACCTTTTCTTCAATTCGCTGGGGTGCATTCGACACGACCTGACGTTCAAACTCCTGCTGAACCCGTGTTTTGCTCAAGAGGTCGAAGACTCGTCCCAACCGGAAGATTTCATCAAAAAAGATCTGACCACGCTTTTCCATTTCTAAAAGGATATTTTCGATGTCTCCCATGCGATAACTGAAGTTATGGTGCATATCCTCCCTGTATACGGCCAATTGGGTTTCCACGTCAGCCAATAGGTCAAAATCCGTTTTGAGAAAGTCCATTCGGGAGTCGGTTTTCTCCAAGTACTTGTCCACGAGATGACTTCCAACCCCTAACGGGTTAAGGAACTTCAGTCGAAGCCGGCTACTCTCATCCAAGGTCTTGTGAATGTATCTCTCGAAAGGTGCAAAGCGGCTTTTTTCCCACAGGCTACTCTCTCCCTGCTTTGCCCGCAACGCCCCACGGGCACTGATGGGAAAGACCTCCGGATGCACTCCCAAGAGGAGGTGGGCATTTTCCCGAACGTAACTCTCCACTTGAGCAATTTCTTGGTCGCTTTCGAGAATGTCGATCTTGTTAATCAAGAAGACTACTTTCTTACCCCAATCCCGAATGTGTTCCAAAAAAGCTCGCTCACTCTCTGTGAAAGTGCGATCCGCTGAGGTAACAAAAAGAACAAGATCGGAGCGAGGAACGAAATGCGCGGTAATTGTCTCATGCTTCCGAATGATGGCATTGGTGCCCGGCGTATCGACGATAGTCATTTCGGAAAGAAAGTCAATGGGAAACGTAAGGGCGGTCTGACCACCACCGAGTACGGTCTTTTCAGGCACCTTGCCGTAGCGAATTTGATGGATCTGGGTGGTAGTTGGGATGACTCCCTCCTCCAACACTCTCTGCCCAAGAAGGGCATTAATGATAGCACTTTTCCCTGAATTGAATTCTCCAACAACCACCAAGAGGAAGAGTTCATCAAGCTGTTGGATCGAGTGTCGCAGGGGCTCCTCATCTTCCGACTCCTCACCGAACTTGACCAGAGCCATCTGCAAATCGTTGATGATTCTCCGTTCTTCTTTGAGCAGCGCTTCCTGCTCTTTTTTTAGCACACCCATGGCCTTAGCTTCTCGCGAACGATGATAACATTGGCCCAGGACATGATCAACATGACGCCCATTCAGGTCAAGATATCACCATTGGAGTGTAAAAGGAAGTTGAATTTTTGAACTCATTAGCGAAATGCTGCTCTTTCAGATCCTTAGAAATGATGATTTCTTATTAAAGGTTTTTGCTTGCTTGAATAGGCTGATTCATTCCGGTACTTGCAACCTTAAGGAAAGAAGAGTTGAAGGTAGTCTATATGCAAGCTTGCTAATTCTCGTATAAGAGAGGATAGTGATTCAGCCGAGCCAAGCCGCCTCTAATCAACTCCCCAATGACCGGATGAGGATTGAGCGAAAGGAGGTAGAAAACACCACTCATCATTGTGTTCAGGATGCCTCGTACCCCAATGAAGACAGTTTTCTCCTCGCTCCCTCTATGATACCCTATGCTTGACCTTTTAAGATTGGGTTTTTCCCTAACCGCTAGGGTTTCTTTCTCTTAATCAAACGGTAGATGAGTAGAATCAAGATCGCACCAATAATCGCTCCAATGAAACCAGCAGACTGGCCGGCTTGATACCAACCGATGAGATGTCCGAGATAGGTTGCAATCAGAGCCCCAGCGATACCGAGGAGAATAGTAGTGATAAATCCCCCTGGATCCTTTCCTGGCATAATGAATTTTGCGATAGCTCCCGCGACAAGACCAATCAAGATCGTCCATAAGATATGCATAGTCACTCCTCCTCAATTTTCATGGTGTGTAATTTTTCCCTTCCACCACAACCTTAACCAAAATGTTTAACTCTATGTTATTTTGATTTTCCCAATAATAAACGATCTGCTTTTCGGACAACAAAAATACAAAGAAATGCAATAAGAGCGAGGCAGAGAATTGGGACAACGATGGCAAGCAGAGCGGTGATGATTGATCCGAACAATTCAAAAGTGGAAACCACTGGATTTCCCATCCCTGCCGTTGAGACGAATGATTTCGCACGAAGCATAACAGTCGTCCCCTGCACTAATCCTGCTATCCCACCCCCGGCGATAAGAGCCAGCGTCCATTTCAAAAAGGGAGTCATACCGGTGACCAATGAAGCCGTGGCAACGGTCCCTGCAATGATCGCAGCGGGTGTTGCAACAATATCCAGAACATGATCAAGCCAGGGAATGTAATAGCCCAAGACTTCAACGATCGTTGCCGTGCCGAAGGCTACCGTTGCATAGTAGCTCCCAATCCACGCAAACCCTGAGGACAAATGAAGCTGTCCAGTCAGTGACGCGAGATTCATCACAAGCAGAGGGACAAAAACTCTGAAACCACAGGCTGCGCTCAAACCGATGCCAATAGCTATTTCGAGTAATGTCTCCATATCAATTTCATTTTTTCCCACAGCTAAGGCAAAGAGTCGACTCTCAAAGCCTTCCGCCGTCCTCATTTCTTCTACTCAACGGTAATCAAGTCCTTGATCTTGTTGTACTCCCGTTGCTCAATTCCCTTTACCTTCATGATATCCTCTGGTTTCTGATAAGGCCGACCATCAATGATGGCTTGGGCCTTCACGGGTCCCATTCCGGGGAGGGCGTCGAGTTCCTCTTTGGTCGATGTATTGATATTCACTTTCTGGCCAGGTGCAAGGTTCGTCGCAGTTTTGGAAGCCTTTTCAGTAGACTTGGCCGCTTTTACGGGAGCTTCCTTTGAGGGTGCAGCTAATGCTGGAGATGCAGCAGCCTTTCCCGTTGCTGCAGAAGCTGCCGGAGCAGGTGCCGCAGAACCAACAGTGACAAAGGGTTTTATGGCCTCAATCTTTTTAGCAGAAAGACCTGCCTTTGACAGCTCATCAATCGATTTGTATGGTCTCCCGGCAACAATCTTCTTGGCTGTTGCAGGTCCAACACCGTCCTTTCTTGTCAAAGGCAAGTTGACTTAACCATCTCTAACCTTAAGTTGTTGTTTCTTCTGGCAATCGATATCATCATGATGCGTAATGCCAACGATAAGACTATGATCATAATGGTTGCAGTGATTATTACAAACAGAAAAGCTGACTAACGGGTCGCTTCCTCAATGAGGCTGGAACAATAGCCCTCCTTGATGTTTCTCATTCTTAGTACCTGCTCACTCCTTTTTCTCTTGTGATTCTTTCATTTGTTTCTGTACCTCTTCCAAAGCCTTCTGAGCCTCCTCTGCACTCTTCTGTACCTGCTTTCTCGCATCTTCAGCCTGCTTCTGAATCATCTTCGATGCCTTTTCCGCCTCCTTCCGAAACTTAACCGCCTCCCTGGCCACTCTTCTTGATGTCACTTCCGCACTGATGCCTAAAATCACAAAGACTGCCCCTATGATCCCAAACACCAACCACGCCTTTTGAGAAGGGATCTTATGAACCTCCACGCTTGAAATAATAACAAAGTACATCATAAGGGCAATGCCTATCGCTCCTCCGATGTAGGGAATGAGTCCAACCAAAGAGGTGATAGGCGTAAGAGCTGAAATATATGCGGCACATCGATAGGCTGTCTCGTATGATTCCTGAGAGCCCATGAGCTTCCATATGGCAAAAAGTATTGCCGCTCCTACAAAACCGAATATCCCTATGACAATTGGCAGAAGAATGATCGAGGCAACGCCCATCGCCATGCCCGAAGCTACCCGCAAACCAATAATACTGAATATGCTGTGAATCAAGCCACCGATAATACCCATGACCACCATAAATACCAACGGTTCAACAAAGCCTCCTGTCTTCGGCATCTGCCTGAAGAATTCTGAGGGAGATGTCAGTACCTTGATCGCTGTGTCCTGTATTTCCCTTAGATTAATAATCTCTTTTGTCTCCATACTTTCCTCCTTTTGAAGTTTATTTTTACATATTCAGGACCGTTCGTACAAGAAAGAAAGGCATTGCGGCGTGTCACCGCGAACGAAGTGAAGCAATTCCATGAGATTGCCGGCCCTGCGCGCCGTAGCGCTTGCCTGCCAGTAGCCGCTTCTGCAAAAGTAGGAACCTCGGCATGCAGTCACGTTGCTACGCTCCTCGCAATGACTGCTTTAGTAAGTCGTTCACCATAGCAATCTCATACTCCATCCTCATAAATAGCAAAACTATTTGGACGGCTTGGGGAAGACCGAGAATCATCAATTGTGGTTTGTAATATACACCAGTCTGAGAGTTTTTGGAAGTAGAGATTTTGGGGGAAAAGGGGGACGAAAAAGGATGATCGATTCTACCAACAAAGCTGGGTTATTTTTGTGCCGAGGATTCCAACCCCGACCCTCCCCCCGAGGGTGAGGGTCGGGGTTGCAACTGCTAAGTTTGTCCAGTATTTACGAAGTCAAAGAGGATCCTCCGACTCTCCCTTCTAACTCTCTCACCTTCGCCTCAAGTTGAAAAATCTTATCTTCAGCTGTTTTCTTATAGGTTTCCATCTCCATATCCTTTGAGGCCAATTGTTTATTCTTATATGCGATCTCTTCCCTCATGCGATTCAGTGCCACTTCTTTCTCGTCAAGAAGTCTCCTTGAGGTTTGGAGGTCCTCCTCCTTCCTTGCCTTTTCTTCTGTAGTTTCCTTAATTTTCGATTCCAATTCTTGTACCCTAGAAGAACTTCCCCTTTTCAGTTGAGAAAGATCCTTCTTCTTCTTTTCGATCTCTTCTGTTTTCTTCTGAAGGTCTGTTCTCAGTCCCTCGATTTCTTTCTCCTGTTTCCTTACCTTCGATTCGAGCGTTTTCAACCCTGTCATCTTCCTCTTCAGCTCAGCGACCATATCCTTCTTTGGTTTGACTACTGCCTTCGCTTTTACCGCTTTCTTTACCCTAGCCTTAGCCTTCATAATCTTCTTGGCCATAACTCCCTCCCTTTTCTCGATCTCGGAATTCCGAATCCGGATTCTGGATTGATTTTGCTTCGGATCTTAAGATCTCGGACCAAAGTTAGAAATTCCGCATTCTGCGATCTGCCATGCACCACGCAGGGTACATGGCAGCCCCGAACCTCACATGGTTAGGGGCGCAACGGCTGTCAGGCTTCTTTCAAAAAATCTTTCACCCTTTTCATAGCACAAAATTCCCCGCACATCGTGCAGACATCTTTTTCTCCGGACTTCCCTTCCTCGTGATAGCGCCTCGCTTTCTCTGGATCGATCGAAAGTTCTATCTGTCTCTCCCAGTCAAAATTCTTCCGGGCCTTCGACATCTCCAAATCGCGCTGAAGTGCCTTCCTATTCCCCCGAGCAATGTCCGCAGCATGGCCTGCTATCCTTGTGGCAATCACCCCCTCTCTGACGTCTTCGACGGTGGGCAACTTCAGATGTTCCGAAGGTGTCACATAA
Source organism: Thermodesulfobacteriota bacterium (assembly GCA_050014415.1). Classification (GTDB taxonomy): domain Bacteria; phylum Desulfobacterota; class BSN033; order BSN033; family UBA1163; genus JBEKDJ01. Next base: position 9,963 of record JBEKDJ010000128.1, read on the forward strand.
CATAAGAAATCTGCCCCTGCTCGGCCCGCAATGGCGCCACCGATGGCACATGTGATGTGATCATATCCCGGGGAGATATCGGTCACTAAAGGCCCCAACACGTAGAAAGGAGCCCCCTTGCATAACCTTTTTTCTAAAAGCACATTCGCTTCAATCTGATCGAGCGGGACATGGCCAGGCCCCTCGATCATCACCTGAACCCCTTCAGCCCATGCCCTTTCCGTCAATTCTCCGAGGATAATCATCTCCTCTATTTGAGGGCGGTCCGTGGCATCTGCCAGACAACCGGGCCTCAGTCCATCTCCTAAGCTCAAAGTCATATCATACTTCTTGGCAATTTCCAAGAGGCGATCGAACTGTTCGTAGAGAGGGTTCTCTTGACCGTTAGTGATCATCCATTCGATCAGGAAGGACCCACCCCGGCTCACCACCCCCATCTGCCGATGATCCCGCCTTAACCGCTCCACGGAACTGCGTGTTACGCCGCAGTGGACCGTGATGAAGTCAACCCCTTCTTCCGCTTGACGCTCAATCACTTCGAAGAGATCCTCTGCCCTCATCTTTGAAAGAGCTTTCCTTTTCCTGACAGCCTCAATGGCTGCCTCGTAGATAGGAACAGTGCCCAAGGGAATCGCAGAATGACGCATGATCTCCCTACGGATGGCAGCGATATCTCCACCGGTGCTCAGGTCCATAAGTGTATCCGTTCCGGCTTGGATTGAAACCTCAAGCTTCTCCAATTCCTCCCCTAAGTCAGCATGGTCAGAAGAAGTCCCGATGTTGGTATTCACCTTGATCCGGAGCCCCTCTCCAATTCCTACAGCGTGAAGTCCATCATGATTTCGATTGACCGGAATAACGACCCGGCCAGAGGCAACTTTCTCCCTGAGCCATTCAGGGGAAACTTCCTCTTCTTTGGCAACCCTCTTCATCTCTTTTGTGATAATCCCTTTCTGGGCCTCCATTCTTTGAGTCATGAGATCACCTTCTTCCCCTGAGAAACCAATAGATCAGACCGGCCAAGATCATGCTTGGCAAAGAGGACCCAAGTGGCCAGGGAAAGGCTGTTTTGATTTGCAATACCTTTTCCATTAACATTGGAGAAAAGCCCAGGTAGATGGCAAATCCAATGGCCCATGCAAGGATGGCATTAAGATTTACGCCTCTTTTAAACCAGTATTGGCCCCCATCCCTATAAAGATCTTCCAGATCAATCGAACCCTTTCTGACCAGAAAATAATCGGCAAGGACGATTCCAAACATTGGGCAGAACATCGCTCCGATGAAAAGCAGAAAATGCTCATAGTCGAGGATGGCGGGAAAGAGGATGGCAGCGGCCGTCCCCAGGATCCCTCCAAGGATCACCCCGTTCCTTTCTCCCAGTTTTGGAAGAATATTCAAACCGGAGACGGCGGTGGAATAGATATCTAAGAACGTGGTAGTGAACGTTGAGAACAGAACGATGATGAGCGCAGGGATGGCCCATCCGAACTTTAGCATGAGATTCATCACCACAGCCGAGGGATCGGGGGATTGAGTGGCAAGGGTAGCCATCAGGCCTATCGAATACATCCAAGAAGAGACGATGAAATAACCGGTCCAAGTCCCCCAGAAACTCCTCTTCGAATGCGTGGCAAAGCGCGAATAGTCCGAAACTAAAGGAAGCCAAGAAATGGGCATGGCGATAACAAGATCCATCCCTACCATGAAGGGGAAATCGCTTTTTCTGGGAATCTGGGCGAGCGTGCCCCACCCGTATTGTTGAAAAACCACATAGGTCATTGCGATACATAAAATCAACAGCGCGAAAACAGAGATCCGCTCCAGCCATTTCCAGATTCTGTGCCCTACGACAGCCCATAAGGTGGTAATGCCTCCGGAGAGAACGATCCAGAGGGGGAGATTTGAAAATCCGTAGAACTTGGAAATTGCATCGGCTGCTTGGCCACACACGATCAGCATCACAGCTGTCCAGCCAATGAGCTGGATCACATTGATGGCAGTGGCAAAGTAAGAACCCCTGATTCCGAAAGAGGGCCGGACGCCCACCATCGTTGGGATACCCCATCGGCTTCCGATCAACCCGCCCAAGGCAAACGGGGTATTTCCGATCAGATGACCGAGAAGAATCGCCCACAGTCCCAACCCCAATCCCAGGGGGACGATCAGACTCCCAGCCCAAATCTCTGCTAAAGAGACCGCTGCTCCTGCCCACAGCAGAAAAAAATCCCAACCCCCTAAATTCCTCTCCTCTTTTGGAATCGGTTGAATCCCCATTTTTACCCCTTTAGAGAGTGGAGAGTAGAATGTCGAAAGCGGAAAAATTCAATTCATTTCTAATTTGTTTTTTCCACAATCTACTTTCCACTTGCTACTTTCAATATTTTTTGAACGACCTCCATGGGGTTTCTTCCCAACACCCGGACCATGGGTTCTTTACCTACCTCCCCTTCGTCGTAGATAAAATCAGGGACCCGCTTCATCTTTTTCAACACTTCCCTCACACCCCACTCCAAGGAAGAACCTTCCTTCTCTTTCACCCTCTTCGGCTCGAGCCTTCGATCAAAATGGCCGACGAGAAAATCTTTTCTCCCTAACTGGACAACGATCTCTCTTGAATATCGGATATTCATAGCCGAACAATATTCAGGATCGAATTTCATGACGGTCAGAATAATATTGGCAACGTGCTGGGAGGCTCCGAATTCAGGATCGCTATGAGTGGTCACCGAATTTTTGAATCGGACGATCCTTCCCGGGAACGCGGCCACGTCTTCAACTCCTTCGGCAAAACGAAGAGCATACCCTAAGTTTGAAGACACTTCAGGAATGAGGTGTCCGACCTTTTCCTCTTTCAACACCTCCACTGCTTTCTTTAACTCCTGGATGATCTGATACCGCTCCATCTCCCTGAGGACATAAGCAGAAGGGTTGGT